>DSAQ01000174.1 GCA_011046395.1 Pseudomonadota bacterium | reverse complement strand
GGTTCTGGCAAGGTGAAAACTATCACCCCGCAGATCGAGGTCTCCAACATGCGCCCAAACCGGAGCTATCCTACACGAAATCATTTTGCTTGTCTATTAAATAATATGTCGCTGTAGTATTAAAGCTTGATCAGAATGAAGAAAAGAAGAAGGGTGAGCGGCTACGAAAGTTCTGTGAACATCTTTTTTTTACATTTCGAGGGACATTGATTGTTACGCCATTGGGATATTTGGGACAAAAGATAGGCATTGTCTTTGCGATGCAAGGCGTTAAAAAAGGCGATGAAGAAGCAAGAAAATCCGATGTAAAACAATTAGAGAAGAAATTTAATGACATATCGAAAGAGTTTTCCCCTTTATTGTTTCATTCACTCCAGGCAAAAACATATCATGAAGCACTTAATTCTTTAAAATATAGGGACCCTCGCGAAGCAATAGATATTCTTTGTGAAGCATTTGCTGCCGTGTTTAATGTTACAGCAATAGTCTTCCATGTTAATGATAATAGAATAGTTTATGGATTCGAATCTTCTGATGAGGGTGTGATTCTAAGTCGTTTGGATAGTAACAAACACGATGAAGTTATGAAAGAACTCATTCATGATGGTGACAGCAATACGGCAGCTTCTCTTCTAAACGGCAATGCATATGGAGTGAAAGCCTATAATTTTGATGGCACTGTATACACGTCTAAGGAAGACGAGAGTAAAAGGATAAGGACAAGATCTCGTCTGCTCCTTAAGATAAATCCTTCTGATTTTGACAAATTGCCCGTCAACGAGGGAATACTTGATATCTTCTTCGATCTTAGTGAGTATTCTCTGCGTCGTAATGCTTCGGATATTGTAAGGGAAATCGAATTCATCGCCGATTTGATTTTTGAAGCCGCCCGGCAGAAGTACGCTCTTATGCAGAAAAGCTTGATTACCGCCGTGTCCGCAATTATGGGACGTAACATGTCCCACAACATAGGTTCACATGTGCTGGCCAGATATAGCAGCGCAGTCGGTCGGGTCGGAGAGCAGAGGCTTAGGGAAGAGCATCTGAAGAGGATCAAAACTGCTCGAGTCGATAAAGAAGAATTCCTCATTGAAACTGCTGTTGGACGGGGAGAAGATCATCGCGCTGTTTTCTTGCGTTACCTGCAGCGTCGTATGGATTTTGTCGCCGAGGTTGCAACAGCCGAAAAATCATTCTGGTCACAGCCACTCAGCTTATGCGGGGTGCTCTCCGCTCTGGATCTGGAAGCCGAGAAGAGGCGAATCAATGAAGATAGCGACAGTATCAGGTACAAACCGATACTTCTCTCGTATATCACTGGCAAAGAGGGCATGGACGCCACAGTTGATTCAGGGGCCATACGAGACGATCCCTATTTCACCTGTCCCGGTGGAGAGGTTGGGGCACATGCCTTGTATGTTATTCTTGAGAACATTATTCGCAACAGCGCCCGTCATAATATGGGCCAACAGAAGCGGGTTAAACTCGAAGTGAGGGTGGAGGACGAAGACGGGGAAGACCACAATGATCTTTGGTGCATAACCATCATCGACTGTCAGTCCAATACTGAGAAGGTGGCGGATATCAACCGAATCATAAACACAGAAAGAATCCTCAAGCATGATGGCAGTCCCAATCCGAAGTGCTGGGGAATCCGCGAAATGCAGATTTGCGCTCAGTATCTGCGTGGTCTTCCGATGAGCGAGCTAGAAGGGAAGCAGCCCAACCCGCCCGTGTTGGAAGCAGTCCCCAGGCCCAACGAGAGTGGCAATGATTGTCTTGCATATCGAATATACCTGCAGCGGGCCAAATTTTGCGCGCTGCTACCCGCACGGGCAACTTTGAAAGACGCTGGGCTTTTCGACAAGGAAGGCGTGAATGAGCTCAACAAGAAGCTCAAGCCGAAAGGAATTGTAATCTTTCGTTCATCTCCCGATGCCAGCCGATTGCAGGGATATAGCTTTGTCATTGCAGAGGCTGCCACAACTCAAGTGATAGGGCCGGAAGACGGGAAAGAGGCGGTGCTGAGGCTCAAAAGAAATGGTGAAGAAAAGTCCATTCCCTGGTTGCACCTGCCGGTACGGACGATGCTGGTTGATAGTGATTTTATGAAGGTACGTCTTAACGAATTGAGGACAGACAAAGAATCGAAGGGAAATTATACTGATAACAATCCTGAGATTTGGCTTGAACCACTTCATAGGAGGCTGTGGAAGACATATCGCGATAAACGAAAAGACTGGAAAGGGAAACCCATAAAAGTGTTAGTGGGTTGGGAGACAGAAGCCGAGTCAAACAACGAATGCGAGCGTATTCAATTCTGCCACACTATGAAGGTCAATGCCAATAATACCTACAAGTATTTCGGAACTGCGGTTCAGAATGCAGGTGCGATAGGCATTATCTGGGTGGATCATGGAGGCGCAACTGATTTCCGCCCTAATAGCGTACCAAGTTTGCGCAGTGCCGCCTCACTAGATCCAGGGAGATTATACCGGCCTATAGTTTTCGCAGAGCTGGTAGAAAGTCTCAGACCGCACAAGCCTCTGCTAGAAAAACAGAAAAATAATGTGATAAAGGGAAACGAGCTAGTGGCCGCCGCACTGGCCCGGGTTATAGTGCTGGACGAGCGGGTGCAGAACGAAATGGCGCGTGAATATCGCGCTGGTTTGGACTACAAGACGCTTTGGCCCTGCATGGGGATCTGGGTACCGGAAGGTGCCACTGACCTGAACCACCCGAACTTTCGGAATATTAGGGAATTCCTTATGAAACCAGCCCAGATCGCGGGCCAGTTTCCACCGGACTTTCTTGTGCTTCATTTGACCATTCTTGAAAACTTGAGGAAACAGTGCGGACACGACTGCGAGGCGGATACTCTTCAGCAACTTCTGGCAGATACCTGCGCAGATCCGGCCAAATACGGTTGCGAGATTATTATTGTCACCGGCAGAGGTGTGCCTTCTCTAAACCGACTCCGATATCTGCCAATTTCCGCCCTGCTGGAATATTTGATGGCTCGTCCGAGCAAGCTGGCCTTAATGCGTGCTCTGTGGAGCGCGGCGACAGCCAATTGATTTGAAACACAAATGGAGAGTGATCATGCCAACCATAATCGGTTTTGTGAACCAGTCTAGAGTTGAAGCAGAGATCGGGTGTAATATCGAGCTGCCCATCGGTTTCAACAACGATGGTAATCAGGTCAACATCTCTGACGAAAATGGGCCAATTAACTACCGATTGCTCCTGCTAGAGGATAATGGTTATGAGCAAATCAAGATTGCTGGAAATAATACTTCTGCACTGTTAGTCCAACACAATAGAAATGCCAACAATTGGAATGATCAAAAAGCTTGGCTAGAGGAGAATGGCTGGTTGCCAAGCCGAGCTGGATCGTTCAGTCACATTAAAGGAGAGAGTTTTTTCGATGAAATTTGCAGTTTACTTAAAGGCGTGAATAATAAGCAAGCTATCCTCCAATCGATGGTGGCCCGTTATGAAGAAAATCATGTCCTCAGCATCTTGGATACCTTGGCTGCTTATGAGATTCTAAAGGGGTTTGGACGGACTGATTTTAGTGAACAATGCGACTTACTTTGGGATTGGCTAGCAATGAATCTAGCTGAAGAGTTGCTTGGCAGAATCAATCAACATCCGCCTCTCAGTCTGGACAATTTCCTTGCCAAAGCCGACGAAATTGCACTTGAACTGACTACACGTTGACATACCTGTCAGGAACATCGCCATGTCCAACCTGCCCTATTACCCTACCGCCGAACTTGAGGCGTTCTACCGTGGCCGGATTAAGGCTTTGGGGGCTGATTTGTCTCGGGAGGCTGGCATTGCCCGGCTGGCGATTCGTTTTTGTCACTGGACGCCATCCGGGCAGTATGCGATTTGGGCGGGATTTTGTGCCGTTCTGGAGGAGGCGCAGATTGCCGAGGTAAAGGGCGAGGCAAAACGTCCCGCTTTGATTTTCGGGATCCATTCATCCAACTCAATCCCGAATAATTCTTGCACTGCAGTCCGGGACTGGTCCGGGGTGAAATACCTGCGTTACGACGTGGATGATGCAGGGCTTCTCTCTGCCTTCCGGGAGTGTCTGGCCGGATGTCTCCAGCCGCTTCCACCTCCTCTGCAGGCAAACCCGCAGGCGCTCTTGAAGCTGCTGGCAATCGTGCGCCACCAATTTGAGGGTGAAATTGATCCTATAAAAGATCGGCTGGCGCATCTGAGCAAGGTATTAGATGGTGAACCGTTCAGGCCATCTCATGCCGAGGTGCCCCAGGTTTTCACGATAGAGCAAGAGAAGATGCTGGAACGTCTCGGCGGATATATATCTCCTTCCTTGGCTCTGGCCCCTGATGTTGAAGGACTCAGGCCCTTCAGCAAGGCGCTGCATACATTTCGCCAGCAATGGGAAGACATTGCGAAACTGGCGCTGTTGGTGCCGGCTGGAGATTCGTTTGCGGCACAGGCCGCCTTGGAGGGATGGCAACAAGTGCAATTGACTGTCGAGCAACTAATTAATTCCCTGCAGTTACTGGAACAGGCTTTGAAACAGAGATTGGAGAAAATCAAATGAAACAGAGACAAATCCCCCCGACACCATCAGCTTCTAAGGGGAAGGATGGCCCCCGGCGGTTGTTGCTCATCGATGACCAGGCAGCGAAGATGAAGACCATGTTTGAAGCACTGGAACCCTACGGTTATCTGACCTCCATCGAAGCAAGCTCCGACAATGCCATCAAGTCCGTCCGTACCTATACTCCCGATGTGGTGTTGCTTGATCTCCATTTCCCCGGAGACGATCTGGACGCCGGAGGCGCGACGACCGGCGGTAGGTTGCTGGGGCAGATCCAGCGCGAATTCCCTCGCCTGCCGGTGGTGGTCTTTACCACCCGGCTGAGCGACGACCGTTTGTCATTGGAAACCATGAACCCGCAGCGGTATTACGCCCAAGAAAAAATCGATCAACTTCGGAAAAGTGGTGAAGACTGGGCCGCCGACTTGGCCCGCACCTTGGGGCAGGCCATTAACGATATGGAATTAAAGGAAAAGAGCCCTGAAGAACTTGATGCGGAAATGGGTTTTGTGGTCGGCAAAAGTCCGCTGATGCAGAAGGTGGTGGAAACTATCCGGAGCGCAGCAAGCACTGCCATGACCGTGCTGATTGAAGGTGAAACCGGTACTGGCAAGGAGCTGGTGGCAAAGGCCATTCATCGGCTGAGCGGTCGCAAGCCATTCACCGCTATCAACTGTTCAGGGGTCCATGAGGAGACGCTGCACGCCATGCTGTTCGGGCATGAAGACGATGCGTTTACTGGCGCCAAAAAGATGAAGAAGGGCTTGTTTGATGAGGCCGCAGGTGGGACGGTGTTCCTTGATGAGATTCAGGACATGCCTGCATCTTTGCAACACAAACTTGTCAGGGTTGTTGAGGAAAAAATTTTCAAACGTATGGGAGGCAGCGTGGACATTGCTTTCAATGTCCGTCTTATCGGTGCCACCAACAGACCAGCGCAAGATCTCGTCAAGGAAGATCGGTTGCGCGAAGACCTCTATTTCAGGTTAAGCACCCTGGCCATCACTCTTCCGCCGTTGATAGAACGTAAAGAAGATATCCCGTTGCTGTGGCCCGTACTGATTGAAAGAGCCAACAAGGCCGCAGGGAAAACGGTGATGCCAACTCTGCGCAAGGAGGTTCGTGAACTGTTGATCCAGCATAAATGGCCTGGCAACATCCGGGAACTGGAGCATGTTATATCTCGTGCGGTGTTGCACGCGAAGGGCAATATTCTCCTGACTCAGGACTTTGATCTCGGATCTTCATCCTCGGCGCTAGGTAGTGATGCGCCATCTGGAATTATCACTGAGATGGGGGCAAACACCGTGGTGGAAGCCCATAGCAGTGTGTGGGGCGGGGACGTCGGCAAGATCGCAGCCCGTTTGGCCGCCGTTCCCGCGGAACAGCGTTACGATATTCTTATGAAAAATACGGCGGGTGATCTTCAAAAAAATGTTCTGATCGAAATCATCTGTAAACTGAGGGCCAGCCACCCACAGAAAAAGGTGACATCCAAGGAACTCACCGGGTACTTGTGTGGATATCGCGGGGAAGAGGAATTCAAGAAGGCCGATGGGAAGTTACGTACCAGGATGTCAGGTCTCAAAGTTTCCCTTACAGAACTGAACTGCAATCAATAACGCAAAGAAGAGGTGGAATATGGGAGAACTTGCTACTGCCTATAGGAGTTTTCTTAAAGAAAACCTCAATCCCGATGGCCTCAAATATGCCATTTACGATTACTGTACTGACTTTGAAAAACTCTGGTCCGACGTATCAGCGGGGAACGGGTCGGGAACGATGCTTCCCAAGGTCATCTTTCAAGCGATTGCGGCAGAAAAAAAAGCCCTCATCGTCATCTGGGATGATCTGCCCCAGGATGATGGCCCCGCCAAGCTCGGGCCACACCTCACCCCCTTGGACTGGGCATTGGCCTTTTCCACCCGTGTGATCAAGAGCGGCATGGCGGGCGGCGAACAATTCAGCATTCATATTGTCGATCTTACCTCGACCCGGTTCGAAAACTCTTTTGCCGTGCAGATGGCCGCCTCGATCTGCGAGGCCATGCCCTGGGTGAAACTCTACGCCCCCCTGCCGCGCGGTCGCCGAGCGTATGAAACGCAATTTCCGATTCAGGAGCTGCAAGCTGGGACATGGCCGGAAGCGAAAATCAAGCTGCCTGCGGCTCCGGGCGGTAAGGCAGTGGAGCGGTTGGACAAACTCAATCAGGCCTGGCGGGCGTGGGTGGTGCAGAGCAAGGATCATCATGACGTGAACAATGTGATCGGGCCAGACATTCTGTCAGAGTCAGGCAAACGCCACCAAGGGTTACCGGGTGCTTTCCTGACTAGGTTGACATGGAGCGGTCATGACCTGAAACAGGTGAGCGATTGGAAACCTTGGGATGCTGCCAAGGCTGTTGGGGACCTCTTTGGCCGACCGCTTTCCGTGCTGGTTGTGGACGACCAACTGCGGCAGGGCTGGGAACGTTTTGTGTGTCGGCTGTTCGGCCAGACATTTGATGAGAAAAGCACTCCCACCAAGGATAAATTCTATCGACTAAATGCATCCAACAGATCAACACAGGTACACGTTCAAGGTTGCCTGGGTTCGCAGCCGTTAATTGATTTTCTAAAAAATGCCAATTTCAGAATACGAGATTTCTCCAAACAAATTAGAAGGGATAAGGAACCATCTCCGGAACTCATCCTGCTTGATCTTCGCTTGTATGCGCAGGTAACAGAAGCACGGGAACAGGCCCGACTGCTTCTCGATATCGTTAACAAGACAGGTGGGGGGTTGGCTTGGCCAGCAATTGACCAGGATGAAATCCAAGACATTAAGAACTGGCGCAATGGCGCTTCCGAGGCTACGAGAGCGCCGGACGAGGCTCTGTTGCTGCTTCCCCGGCTGCTTGCCTTGGCATTGCCTCTCACCCCGATCATTCTGTTTTCATCTACAGGGCAGGCCTGGATACGAGATAGGCTCAAGCCCTATCAAAATATTTTCACCGGTTTTGAGAAGCCCAGAGTTCTCAGCAATCCGGCATCGGTAGAGGCTTCGATCAGCGCATTACGCGATGGTCTCGACAAGGCCGTCAAGATGATGCGTCTACGTCTGCAGCTTGCCCATGCACAGCAAGCAGGCAAAATCGCTGCTTCAAAACTAGTGCCACCCAACGATGTGCGACTTGTTGACCAACACGTTGAGATTTATGCAGACGAGACCCGTAATCTGGAGCAGGGAATCACTTCTGGAGTTGCGGTCTGCTTCTATCCAGATGCCAAAACTGCCGAAAAATTGCAGACCCGCCTTCTGGAGGAGCATAAAAACTCAGGAGTTGTCTGGGCCAAGAATATTAGTACCAAAAACTCAACTAAATTGGAAAAAGGTAAAATTATTTCAAAAAGTTTAGGGGAATGCCAATCCCAGGTTAAATTGATCGACGAGGTTCTGGAGCAGGTCCATATATCTAGAGATAAGCGTAAGTTGTGGTCTGTGGTTGCAACGCGGGTAGCGGGGGCGATTCCAGAAAAGAATAAGGTGTCACTGGCTGCCTTTCCTGATGGGCCACTCGATGAAGCCCTTCGCTTCAACCTGGAATTCACGCTCTTTGTTCTGATCCCCTGCTTCACAAAAAAGCGTGAATCATTTACCGGTGATGTACAGATCTACATTCCCAGCCGGCGGGTACCGCTTATGCCAGCGAACGAGGAGGAGTCAAACAGCTTGCCCGGCTTCGCTAAACAACTCTGCGAAGCGTTTGATCTAGGAGAGCCGAATTTAAGCAAAAAGGTAACAAATAAAGATATAACCGATTACAAGAAAGTATACCCTGATATTCAGCAAGGATGGTCTAAGCCTTACATATATACTTCGAGCTTCAATCTCGACAACAAGACCGGCTCCGCATTTCCACTGGTTCGCGGGTGGATGCACGAATGGAAAAGGGCGGAGGTGGATATCGCCAGACAAATCACCAAAGTGAAAATGACTATTCTGGGAAAAGGCGAAAAAGACGGAATTGAAAGAGTCGAAGCAAGTCAGCGGCGCCTTTTTCACGACATTGCTGACTGGGCCTGCACCGCCAGCGGCAAACTGGAAAACAGGCAAACACGTCCTCCCGCCTGGGTGTGGCCTTTGAAAGAAGAATTGACTAAACAAAGAATTTTCCCGCATTGGTTTGTGAGTACTGACGGTACAAAGATCAGAAGCAATATGAACTATTTCACACTCGATACTGAAAATGCCCTGACATTGATGTGCGCCATCAAGAGGTCACTCACAGGTGATGTCCTAAGCAATTCGAGGGCTGACGTCTTGAGGATAGTATTGCGGAATTCCTATATTTCAAGTTGCGCAAAGCGGCTTTTGACGGATGAATATTGTGCGCAGCAGCGACTGATCCTCTGGGCGCTTAGAAACGAATTTGCATTAGCAGGGGGTCGTGACCTTCATGCATTACTCGCTGACGAAGCTGGTCAACCGACAGCTAAAGCGGGTATTCCAAAGGAGCAAGTTCCTTCTGCAAATAACAATATGGAATCGCGGGTTGTGGAGATTACTGAGAACGAAGAGTACGTTACCCCTGGTCCGAGAATCCTGGAACCGGAAGATGTACCCCCATACTGTTATCAGGCGACCAGATAAACAGCCGGTTTCCCGATGCGCGACAATATTTCACGAACGTGGATCCCGGTGATTCCTGCGGGGCTATGTTTTTCAGAGCTGTCGGCTCGACAGATATAATTTTGACCCATTCGGTCACAAACAGGAAGACAATCCAGAAACTGCACCTAGAGGGCTGGAGTGACCCGCGGATTGTTCTGGGTAAAGAGACCGAGATCGGTCATTTGAATACTAAAACAATAAGGGTTCTTGCTGCCAAGCTGGCAAACGGCAAGTGGCAAGTGTTTGCCTAATAATCTATTATCCCCCCAATTGTTGTTTCCGAACCGTTTAGCTGCACGTGAGAAGCTTTTCCCTTCCTACCTCTTCTCTTGTCTCAAACTCGTAATAGACCTGCGATGTCCCCGATGTTAAGCCTCCTCTCTTTCTTGTTTTGATCGGCTAACAAAAAGACAACCAGGCGAGCTTTGCGTCTTTCAACATGTAGGCATTCAACTCATTTTTGAGCAAAAAACCGCCATTTTTTACCTAAAGGTTCATTGGCATACTTCCTGCTATATGACTTGCTAAATGCACGCCCCGAAATGACCACTCAAACTTCAGAGGTGGTTTCAGAATAGGGGAAAAGCCAGAGGGCACCGGACTCTCTCGCTCTAACCGATTCATTCAATTACGTTTCGTTTTTCCCAAATCGCATTGTACTCAATGATTCCTAGGAGGTGCGCTATTTATGGGCAAAACTGCCCTACGTCGAAAAAACCACCGCAGAGAGTACTTGGCTAAGCTCTCATACGAGAACCCAAAGCATTTCCAACTGGAATGGGAAATCGGGGTGACATCCTGGTTAGAGGAGATACAGACGAGAAGTAAGGACTGGGCCAATGGGAGAGAAAAATCCAACGAGAGAATCTTCGAGGTTCTCGAAGAGGCCATGGGAATACTCGCTCAATGCGAAAAGTCGATTTACCAGCAATACGCTACGGAGACGTACGACCTCCTTTGCCACGAATGCTGTTCGGAGGTGTCGAGGGTTATCGATCGACGGCTTTATAGGCTATCAAATATAAACGACCTTATCTATAAGGCAAGGAGAACCACCAAAGGATGATCAGCAGTGGAAGCCTCTAGGGGAGTACCGAAAAAGCATGACTTTACTATTAAGGAGGGGTTATGGACGACTAATCGCACGTTAGCTTTCTCGCGATAGCCTTTGCTATCGGAGCCTTGGGGCGGAGCTTGGCAACAGAATGCGCCTCTTCCAGTTTTATGAGCTGCCATCAGCCAGTCTTGGCTGATGGCAGTAATCTCTCAAGCAGGGAGGAACAACAATGGCACGACACTACATCACCGACGGCAAGGGCAAGGACGTCAGGACTTCGGACGGCGAGCGGCTGTTCTGGTCCGACAGAGACGGGGATTCCAATCCCAAGCACAACCAAACCGTCTACCGTGAGCACAAGGGGCTCTTTGGCGGAAGCAGCAAGGTCGACTCCAGGTACGCCCCCTCTAGCGGCAAGTTCAAGAAGTAGAACCGGATCTGCCGGGCAGGCGTAACTGAAGGCGGCGCTCGTGTACCGATCAACATCACGGTACGCAGGGCGCCGTGCTCATTTTGGCTGCCATCGACAGATCTGGAGTTTTCCGACTGTCAGAAGAGCGCGTAAAGACAGGGTGTTTTTTCCGGTAAATGCCTTCAGAGGGTTTTCACTCTGTAATAAGATATTCGGTATTCGAGTTGTAATTAAATATTCCAAACGAAAAGGAGGTACGAATGGCAAGCTGGAGTTTGATGATGGGACGGCTGCTAAAGGTTCTAAAGGCATACGGTGTCCTTCTCTTAGGTTATGCCTTCCACCTTTCTTTGGTCTATGTGAACTACTGCGCCCTTAAGTTCTCATTCCTGATGCTCAACTACGACTGCACGCCCTTTGGTGAGGATATGGTTTTTGGGGGGATGTGGGAGGCTCTGGGGCTGTATGAGGTCACTCTGGCCGACCTTTTCGCCGCCATCCTGGCTTTGATTATGGGGTTTGGCACAAAGGCACTTTTCAGTGAGGGATATACCGTATACCGGATTTTCCTTGACCGGCGCGACTACGTGGCAGCAAACGACGACGCCAGTGTGGCCCTGGCCGACAGAGAATTGCGAAAGAGGATTCTATTCTCCGCAATCTTCTTTATCCCGATTTTGCTAGCGACACTCTGGGACCTGGACCTCTTCAGGTTCAGATTCACATGCTGGGTACTTAATCTTGAAGGCGAGAATATCGCGGCAACGCTGAAGGACTGGCCTTCCATCCTTGAGCAATACGGCCACCTCTTCTCCATCCGTATCGTACAGATGGGAGTTTACGCCTATATCGCTGCGATAGTCATGATTTCTTTACTGTTGGAGAAGAAAGCGGAAAGCAAAGACCAAGCCCTAGTCGCTTTCCGGGAGGCATTTAACCTGTGGTTCGAGGAGGTTACGGGCGGAGAATCTGCACATGAGAAAATCCAGACCTGGGCCACTCAGGAAATCCCGCCGGAAGAGACAGGGGTTACCAATCAGGTTCCTGCGAAGGCTCCCGCTGCGTCCCACCCCCCGATCGAACAGCCAGTAGTCCCCGAGCAGCCGGTTGCACTGGAGACGCCCCCACAATCCGGCAGCGAGGTCCCTTGGCCCAAGAAGGTGGAACTAGAGCCTATTCGCCGCGAGAGCACCGAGTCCGAGACAACTGACGACTGGGCCGTGGTTTACGGAGGCGATCCCGGAGAGAAGGTTCGCTTTAGAGAAGCTGCCGCCGACTCTGATACCTACTACATAGATGAATTCCGGCGCGTGTGGAGGAGAAAGCCTTCTTATACCGAAAACGAACCAACCGCAGACGAACTAACCGAAAAGGCGGCCTAATCAGAAAAAGGAGGAGCTATGAAGTTGATTAACGGGATAGTGGGCACAGTTACCATGGTGGTTGTGCTGTTTACGGCAACTGCCGGCATTTGCCATGCCGCCAAGCGGGTTCGTCCCTTTAACCGTATCGTCATTATGCTGGACTCGAGTGGAAGCTTCAAGGCCAGGCAGATGGAGGCACTGGATAGAGCAGTTTCCTTAATAGACAATATCTCGGCGGTGAAGGTCAAGAGATGGGAAGGGCAGGACGAAGTGATTATAATCTCGCTGGACAGCATGCCGGAAGTACTCTGGGAGGGAACTAAAAAGGACCTCACTTCAGAAAATGTAGATTACTGGAAACAGCGCTTTGAGGCCAGAAAGGACTACCAGGGCTGCACGGATGTAGAAAAAGGTCTGGTGCTTGCGGCCGACGTGCTCCACAGGGAACCGCTGCCTGAGTACATGTACTGCTTTGTTTTCAGCGACCTCATTAACGAACCGCCTATCGGGTCGATCAAAAAATGCGCCCCTGTGAATCTCCCTTCGGTACCGACGAAAGACTTCCCCTGGGAGACCTTCGCCGATGTCAACGTAGAAGTCCTCTGGATGCCCATAGATCAGAAGTTTGCCTGGGAAAATGCGGTCCGGGCGGCTGGCCTGACATCCTTCCGTCTGCATTCTGAGAGCGAATCCGCCATGGTCAGGATAGACGCCCCCAAAAAGGCCAGGCACGTAATGAATGAAGAAGAGATGGAAGCGGCTAAAGCCAAAATGATCGGGTTTTTCCATGGTATTGGAACCTTTGCCTTGTATGTCTTCGGGACGGGTATTGCAATCGCCGGGATCCTTGGAGCCGTCATTATCTTTATGAGACACAAGAATAAAAACAACCCCACAAGGAGGTAGCCATGATGTTCAACCTGAACCACCCCAAAACGTCACAGGAGCTCGAACGGATCATCATCTCCGCAATCAACAGCCGTGTGATCAGAGCCGGGCTCCTTACCACCCGAGACCGGGATCATGCGTTAAACGTGGTGCGGACAACAGTTGTCGGAGCAAAAAAGGATCTGTATCACTTTACGGTGGCCTCCAGGCGAAAGTGGACCCAGGCCCAGTTCAAGTACGAGGCCTGCGGCGGTGGATCGCAGGACCCCTCCGAACTTCTTCGAGCGGCGCAGAACCTGCGTGGCGGGGCAGTAGTGGTAATCGAAGACCTCCTGGCCACCCTCTGCGACACGAATGGGGACAGAAACGCCAGACAGCAGCTTTCTTCCATGCTTTCCGCGGAAAAGGGAAATGATGGGACGGTCATTGTCTTTCTGGAACCTCCGGAGGCGGAGGGAAACATCCCTTCCATGCTGGCCGGGGCCTTCTTCCGGTTAAACATCCCCATGCCGAACCGCGAAGAGGTTGAGGCGCTTGCCCTCCGGGAAATCCTGGCCGCATTAACCGAGACCGGCAGTCCCAACATGGAACTGGCGCAAGAGTGGAGCCGGGAATTAACCCCGGAACTCACTGGTCTTACCCGGACGGCGGCAACATATGCCATAAGAGATGCGCTGGCCCTTAATAAGACCGATTTTCCCGGGGCCCGGCTCTACCTGCAGGCACGCAAGCAGACACACCTGTCTGAAGAGCTCGCCATGAACATACTGGATAACGATAGGGACGACGAACTGCCGCTGGGACTTGATAACCTCTACCGACACCTGCAGAAAAACAAAGACCGTATCAAGGAAACGGGCAAGGACCGTGCCAAGGGGATACTCCTCATTGGACCCCCGGGCACGGGAAAGACCATGCTTGCCAAGGCGGCCGGTCGCTTGCTCCAGTTGCCCGTGGTAGAGTTTCGTATCGGGGCGTTAATGAACAGCTACCTCGGGGCAACGGAGAGGAGGTTTGACCAGGCTTTCCAGACGCTTGAGGCGATGGCGCCGAATGTAGTCTTCATTGACGAAATTGAGAAGGCTTTCTCACAGAATGGCTCCGAGAACGACGGCGGTACCATGATGAGGACCACCGGGCGTCTCCTTACCTGGCTCTCGGAAAACCCGAATCCGAACTTCATTGTGGCCACATCCAATAATGTGTCACGCATGGGTGAACTGGGAATGACCATGACCCGATCGGGCAGGTTCGACAAGATCTTTTTTGTCGATGTACCATCTTCTTCAGCGAGAAAACAGATGCTCACTCAATGGCTGAAGGATGTGGTGGCCGATGTAGAGAGTGTGGCCTCTGTTGTTTCCGAAGCAACTAGCAGATTCACCGGCGCAGATCTCAAGGCCGCTGTGAATGAGGCGGCCAGCGAGGCAAAGTACAGGCAGGTGGAGTTCAATGTCGATGTGATCATGAAAGAGGTAAAGAAAAAGGATCTCAGGGTCCAGGTTTTATATGAAAGTTTTGCGTCCTTGAGGCGGTTTGCCGAACTACACTGCGAACCCGCAGGATCGTTCGACGAGATCTAAAAAAGCGAAAGGAGGCACGATATGTCGACTACAGCCGTAGTATCACCCTACGACTTGGAAGTGGAAACAGCTGCAAACGAACTGGCCATAAGAGAGGAGCAGGCCCTTGCCCGGTACCGGGAAGAGCTCCGCAGGAATCGCATAAAGGGTCAAAAGCTCCCGCTTTGTGAAAGTTCCAAGGTGGGCTTGTCTCAAAGCAGCATCACTTTACGGACCGGATCGGTTGAGCTTATAGCGCGAGCAGCCAATACCGCCGGATTCTCATTAAAAGCCCTAGCCCCTTCGAAATTTGAACTCACCCATGCCAACGGTGCCTCCATATCGGTTAGCTTGAACGGGGCGGGGAGAGTAGTCCTTTCCAGCCGGGATATGGATCTTTCATCTGCAGGCGCGAAGGCGATCATTCGGGAGTATTCCGCTATCCAAGTTCTCAAGCATCTGAAGTCCCGCAAAATGAATGTTACAGCCATAAGGACAGAACAGGGAGAAATCGCCATAGAAGCGCGCCTTCCCAATAAGAATACGGCGGTAACCGCAGACATACGTCAGGACGGGGTGGCGGTGGTCGATGTCTCCGGAGTAAAAGGACCCCATTGCCAGGTGATCATAGCCGGCATCGCTGGCTCCATGGACGGAAGCCAAATAGACACCGCTCGCAAGAACGAGTACTTCTTGCGCCGAGACCAGAAGAAGGGCATCCATGTATAGGCAATCTGTCACCACCAGGCTGTTGGAAGACGGAGGCGTTGAGGTGGTTGATCCGGACTGGGAGTCACTGCCCCTTCTGAAGGCTATCCAGCCTGATTTCAAGGTGAGACGCTCTAGGCTGGAAAAATTTCTTTCGCCCAGGCTTCAACGCGCGAAGCAGTTTCTTCTGCCAATTGAACGTAAGGAGATAGGCGATCTTACCTACGAACAACTCTGGGCGGTTCATGATACTGCAATTGGAGCGTTTAGAAGCTGGCCTGGCTCCGGAGACACAGTGGGCGAGACGTCCCTTTTGGAGATCAAGATCGAGATTGTTCGGCGTGCCTTGGAGAAATGCAGGCTTTGCGGCCGTAACTGTCGCGCAAACAGGCTTTCCGGCCAGAAAGGGGTGTGCGGCCTTGGCGCAGAGGGTCTTGTCGGAGAAATGTTCACGCACATTGCAGAAGAACCGCCGGTCAATCCATCCATAAATGTAGGTCTCAGAGGCTGCGGGCTAGGATGTCACTTTTGCCAAAAGCACGACTTACTTAACGTAATAGGATTTGGCGTACCACTGAAACACGAGCTATGGAAATGTGTTCAGCGCCAGGCCAGGAGAGCAAGAAGCCTCAGTTTCATCGGAGGTAATCCGGACGAATCCCTTTATAGCATACTCCATTTCATGAACGGCGTTCCGTCTCACTTCAACCTGCCAGTAGTTTGGAACTCCAATGGATATGGTTCACTGTCCGTCTACAGGCTACTTGAGGGCGTGGTAGATGCATACATGCCCGATGCGAAATTCTATTCCCCGGAGTGCTCGCTTAGCTTGGCAGATTGTGCCAATTACTTTGAAACGTTCGAAAAGGGGCTGGCCGAAGTGACATCCCAAGGGGTTCCCGTTTTTGTCAGGATGCTGGTATTGCCTGGACACGCTGAGTGCTGCCACTTACCCATGATTGATTTCTTGTCTGGCTACAAGGAGCGAATAAAGCTGAACATTATGGGGCAATATTATCCCGATTATCTGATGCGCGGCAATGGTTCCTTTCCCATGGGTTCACGGCCTGAACCGTCAGAAGTGACATCAGTGCGCTCCTACGCGCAAAAGTACGGTGAGGGATGGCTGGGTTTCCCTTGATCAAGGGAAGCCTGGCCGTGGCCACTGGGCATTTCTGTAGATGAGCCGCAATAAGAGGAGGAGAAAACATGTCCATGATAAACGCACTGTTCTTGCTTCTTCCTGAGAACGCATGGGTGCTTATGCTGATTCTCGCAAGCATTCTGATGATAATTGGTTTCCGGAAGGCCGCGTTGGGGCTGGTGGGCAGCGTTTGTCTGCTGGCCCTGCTCGGCCCTTTGGTAGACACGTTTATGAACGCGCTTCCTGACTGGCTGCTTGTCCTTCTCCTGTTTGGCTTTGTTCTCTTTCTGTTTCGGCTTGTTCTCGGGAGAAGGGTTGCGGACAACGTAATCTCCTTTTTGCTCTATGATCTCATTCGGGCTCCCTTCAGACTTGTACTCTGGATTTTCCGGGGCATGAGGCGACGAGCCTGAGAGGAGAGGCTATGGAGACGGTACAGGTCAGATAACCTTACGTTAGGAGGCGCTATATGTACGCAACGACAGTGCCAAGAATCGTTCTTACTATTTTGGTCCTTCTCCTCGTTTCTTTTCCCGGATCGAGCGAGGCTTTTCTCTATCATGCGACTCGGAAAGCGATCGCTAAGCGCATTTTAATGCGGGGTGTCAATCCGGCAAAGTTCAGTGCGAAGGCCCGGTTTGGCAAGGGCCTTTACCTTTCGCGGAAACCCTCCACTGCCCTATCGGAGAAAGGCCGAAATAGCGCTGTGATCCGTATGCGTGGAAGTGCTTACGTGAAGAAACGGGCTATTGACCTTCGAAAGCCCACCCGGGGCAGGTTGCGCAGTCTGCTAGGCAAGAAGATCGATCTGCGGGGTGCAACTAGAAAAAACGTAATTGGACCCAAGATTGGACGCAAGCTTGGCAGGATCGCCGGGAAAAAAGGCACGGCTATCCAGTACCGCTCGGTGCGTAACGGGGGCACGAACGTCTTTGTCCCCAAAAGCTTGTTCACGCGGAAGCCAGGTGTAATACGTCCGACCAAAATGCCGCGTTAGCAACGGGGTTGCGATTGCCAAGATTAGAAGCAGCGGACGCAGTTGGTCCTAGGCGTGGACGGGATCGAAGCAGACAACACAACCGGAGGAAATCAATGCCTATCACACCGGTAAGGGAGCAAGAGCGATGTCGCCCGGAATATAACTCAAGCAAGGGCGCAGAGTCATGCGGACATGAGCAGCATCAGCTCACTGACCTGGAGGCTTTATCGAACAGGAATCTCCGCGCCAAAAAGGCCATGGCACGGGAACTTGTCGACATGGGCCTTTCCGAGGAAGCAGTGAGTAGGGTGCTCCATCTGAACGGGAAGCCGGAAGAAGAACTCGTCCTGAATGACCGAGGGAGCGGGCGGTGAATAGAAGCGGGGATGATTCAAAAGCTATGAGCGAGGCGTATATGGAAAAAACAATCCGTTTTCCAAAAATCCTGGTCAGCAAGAATGGCCAAAGGTTCGAGGCTGTTGCAGGATTGGAGTTAAAGTCTATTCTCAAAGGCGATCTGCTTGTGCTCCGAGCCGAAAGGGATCTGCATGTTAACCGCCTTGATCCGGAGAAGCAGCAGGAGGCGAGGGAAGCTTTCTTGCACGCCATATCGTCGTGGCCGCCGAGCCTCTCGCTTGAGCTGCATATAGCAGCCATGCCAGATTTGGTCTACAGGGCCAGGGGTCGGCTTCTGATCTCGATGTTCCTGAGAGTATCCGCTACCACGGAAGACCATGCCAAGGAGGAGATCGTCAACCGTTACCTGAGTCTTATGCCCTTCCTGGGAGGGCACTTCCCCGAGGCCGAATTTATCCCAATCACGAATAAGGCGGAGATGGAATCAAGGAGGGCACCCTTTGCCCCCTGTGACGCCCTAGCAATCCATCGCAGGCAGGAGACGTTATCCCTTTCCACCCCCTTGAAGAGACTGTCCGTGGGCTTTGGTCCGGTGGTTGAAAAGACCGAGGAAGGGAACAATTCAGTCCAACACGTGTTTCCATGGGTGCCGTCACTCGATGACTGGGCACGGTTGATGGATACCTTGGCTGGTCAACTGGATCCGCTTCAAATCATTATCCGGTTGAGACCATGCGCGGACCATGCCGAGGTTTCTGCTCGACTGGATGAGATAATCCGAACCTGTGAGATGTTCCTGTCAGGCGTCGGGGAATACCAGATTACGTTGACCCGACAGGCCAGCCTCATTCGAGATATGGCTGTGCGACAGCTGGCAGCTCTCGGGGATCAATGTTTCAACCTCGGGGTTTTCGTCTTAGCTCCCCATCCCATTGACACCTCTCTGGGAAACGTAATCGGAGGGGCCATTACAGGACCCCGCTCCATAACTGAAGAGGCTGGCCTGTTTCAGGGAGGTTTTGCTTGCACGAAGACAAGGGTACAGGATGCGTTGAAAGGTGATTATTTCCCGGAACCGGGTCCGTTCACTGTTTCCGAGGCTGCGTGTGCTTTCCGCCTTCCCTCACTCCCGCTGCAGAATCACCCCGGTTTGGCTACCAAGTGTTCCAGGACATCTCTTGCCTTGCTTCCCGCCGGAAATCCGGGAAACGGCGCCATCGAGCTGGTTATGAATGAGCATCAAGGCATGGTGCAGCCCGTGGTTGTAAATGTGGAGGATCGCATGCGCCACACCTTTATTATAGGGCAGACCGGTACCGGGAAATCGACCCTTATGGAAGGCATGATCCTGCAGGATATCCGTGCCGGGAGAGGTCTCGCGGTTATTGACCCTCATGGAGACATGGTCGATTCCATACTGGGCCGGATTCCCAGGGACAGGGCGAAAGACGTGATCCTCTTTGACATGACGGACACGGAAAGACCCCTTGGTTTGAATCTGCTCCAATGGAAAACTTTGGAGGAGAGAGATCTCATCATCGACGAGCTGTACCAGACCCTGCATCGCGTCTATGACTTCAAACTCACAGCGGGCCCCGTTTTTGAGTCTAACTTCCGGGCGATGCTCAAACTCCTCATGGGTGACGGACCAAGAGGAGATTTCATCCCAACGCTACTCGAATTCACCTCTTGTTACCTGAGCAGGGATTTCCGACGCTGGTTGAAAAAGTCCGTCAGTGACCACCAGACTTTGGACTTCCTTGAAGAGCTGGAAAGGACCAGTGGAGATGCAAGCCTGCAAAACCTTTCCCCCTACATTACCTCCAAATTCAGCCGGTTTGTTCACGATACCATGCTTGTGCGGATTGTCGGGCAGGCAGAGACGAGCTTTGATTTTGACGAGGTCCTGAATAACAGCAAAATCCTGCTCGTAAGGTTGGGCAAGGGACGGTTCGGCCCCACGGTAACGGTGCTGCTGGCCAACCAGATTGTATCCCGGTTCAAGCTGGCGGCCATGAAGCGAGGTAAGATGCGGCCGAAAGACCGCCGGGACTTTTTTCTATACGTGGACGAGTGCCACAATTTGCCCTCAGAGAATTTCATGGAACTCCTCTCCGAGGCACGAAAATTCAGGGTCGGATGTATTTTGGCCACCCAGTACACGGCGGCTTTACTTGACAATGACGGAGCCGGGGGTAATACCTTATTGTCAGCGATTTTTGGGAACGTTGGGACAAGCCTGATCTTTCGCGTGGGACACGACGATGCGGCCCGGATGGCGCCGTTCGTCTATCCATACTTTACTCCTCTGGACATCATAGGATTACCTAACTGGCATGGCTATGCCCGGCTCCAGATGAATCAGGAGGCGGTACTGCCATTCAGCTTTCGCACGCAAAAGGATGAAACAGCATACGACCAGCGAGCGGCTTCACGCATCCGTACACGGTCCAGGCTCAAGTACGGGACCGATGCCAGGGCAGTAGATGACCAGATTGCCCGGCGAAGACGCATCTGGAAGAATGACAACTGATTTCGACGAACAGAATACCTGATTGAAAGGACCGGGAAACATGGATATCCGTTGTGAAAAGAAAGGTTCCGCAGCAGTGGCCTGGTTAAGGGGTACCAAGCACAGGTTCTACGAAGACCGCTATCGGCTTCTTCCAAGAGAAATCCCATTGGTCGGGAGGCAGAACCGGGGTGAATTGTTTGCCGTCTTTGATGGGATGGGAAGCGCTCCCGAAGGAAGGCGGGCGGCGCAGGAGATGTCGGATTATCTGCTTCGTTATTATCAAGAGCCTGGAAAGTATGGAAGTTCCTGGAAAGACGTACGGCAGCTTCTTCTGGAGGCAAATCAGGCGATTTGCGACTGGGGATTCATGCCCGGTACGGATCGGCCGCTTGGAGGTTGTGCGGGAACCGTGATATGGATAGACGAGGGTGATCTCTTTGCATTCCATGCCGGTGATACAGTTGCCTTGCTGATAAGAGGAAATGAAGCAACACAGCTTACTCGTTTGCACGAGATAGATGGAGGTATTTATCGTTATTTTGGATTAGGGGCCAATCTGGAATTAGATGTGCACCATCTCCAGTTGGAAGAATATGACAGGATTCTGGTGCTTTCAGATGGCGTTACCAAGGCTTTCCATCCTAAAGAGGCTGCGGACTTCGTGCAGAAGCATTCCGACCTTTGCCGCGCCGTAAGTGAACTTGTGCATGTATCGAGAGTACGGGGCTCAACTGACGATATCACGGCGATACTGATTGCAGTGGAAGATTTTGGAAGTTAGAAACTCCAAATGGCGGGTTTCGACTATTGTAGTTCATAGAGTAGGAGGAAGACGATGCGAAAAAGGACGTATACCACGGTAATGGCTATTTCAATGTGTTTCATGCTCGTTTATGGTTGCGGCGGGAAAAAGCTGGAAACAACTCCGATTCAGAAGCTCAAAGCGCCGGAGTGGGTAGTCAAAGGAAGCGGCGCATTCACCACGGACAGGGACAAGGTCTTTCACGGTGTGGGCTCGGCATTTGGAATAAACAATCCCGCCCTGCTCAGGACCACGGCGGAGAACCGGGCGAGAAACGAGATAGCAAAGGTTTTTCAGTTTTATACGGCTTCTCTGATGAAGGATTATATGACTTCAACCATGGCCGGAGTCCCTGGTATCTCTTCCGAAGAACATCATATAGAGCAGGCCATAAAAACCGTTACGGCAATGACTCTTTCCGGTGTTATTGTGGTTGACTACTGGCAGAACCCTCAGACAGGGGAGTTTTTTTCATTGGCCGAACTCGATTTAAAGACGTTTGGGGAAAATTTAGGAAAACTGAAAGAGCTTGATCCAAAGATCAGGGACTATGTCAGAGACAACGCCGAGCGGCTTCACAAGGAGCTTGAGAGGGAAGCCGGGCGGCAAAATCGGCCTTAGGATGACCCCTAATGAAATCTCCCAGTAAACTGTTAATCGGAATGAGAACTGCTCTTGTGCTTGTCCTGATAATGCAATGCGCGTGCAGTCCCGCAGTTCGGAGCATACGGGAGTTGCCCAATCCCAAAAGACCGGTATGGGTCGATCATCCGCCCCGCCAAAGCGAGACCTTGTATTTCGTTGGAGTGAAGACATCGGCAGAGACGATTGAGGAAGGTCGGGATGCGGCCATGAAAAATGCCTTGTCCAAGATTTCTGATTACCTTGGATGCAAGGTGGAATCCACATTTGAGGAACACACAACCGACATCAAGCAGCAAGTGAAACACAAAATCACTACCAGCAGTAACACGATCATCTGTGGCGCCGAGTTGGCTGATCTCTACGCCGAAAAGCTGGTACGATTGCAGGGCGATGTAAAGATTGAAAACTGTAACGTCTATGTTCTTGTCAGTTTGGCAAAGGCTGAGATCCTCAGGTACGTCAAACAGCAAGAAATGACGGCAAGAGAAAAAGCCGGAAGAGCTTATGATTTCTATCTAAAGGGGTTGAACCTGGAGAAAGAAAAGAAATACCATGACGCCCGCGGATTATACCTTGAGGCAGTCAGGCTTTTGGATGAAATCGGGGACTCTACGACGATTCTCAGTCAGGCGACAAGAGACGGTGGCGAACTTATGCCGGTGCTGAGGACACGGCTGAAACAAGTAGAGAAAAGGCTAAGCCGGGTCATGCTTTCCATCAAGCTGAATGTGGCGCCGAGTACGTACGACGCGTTCACACCCGGCCTGGTTAGTGCTCTCTCCAAAGATGGTTTTTCGGTCGTGGATAAAGAACCCGCCTGGGAGATACGAGGGGAAGCCGGTCTGCGTGAGTGTACTTCCTTCATGAATGCCTTTCTTTGCTATGCTGAAGGGAATGTTTCCGCCATAAGAATTCCAGATCGTGAAATAGCAATCGTCGTACCTTTCAAAGCAAAAGGATTCCATCGGATAAGAAGGCAAGCCGAACTGAACGCCCTTTCGGAAGCCGGATTTGAGGTCGGCACGGAGTTAGTCAAAATGCTGCTCGAGCAGGAAGAGAAGGATTTGAATCCGGCGGGTCGTTGAGAGAGTGGGGACCGGCTAGAGATTTCTAATTCGGCAGGGACGCAATATGGCTCCGGCATGTGGGCCACGATGGAAAAAAAGCGAGGGAGACCCATGAAATATGATCGTCAGGCATTAAAGTCTTTTTGAAGAACATCCGATATTAAACATTGAGACGTACTTTCTGGAAAACGGGGTCACTGCTGTCACTCCCAGTGGTGGCCCCAAGGTTTTTTGCCTTGGTCGTCCCCTGGTTCCTTCCCATGTTTTTCCCAATACTTTGTCCCAGCAATTACTTCACAACCATAAAAAGGCAAATAAAAATAATTGTATCAGGGTGATACATCAAATTTCGGCGCGCCGAAGTCGGTAAGAGGCTCAATTTTCTTGCCTTCTTTTGCTCCCCTCTGCTATAACCCCGGCAAAAAAGGAGATAACCCGTGTCTATCCGTAGTGTTAAAAGACCTTATCTTTACGTTGTCATTTTTCTGGCCTTTCTCTTTGCCATTCCGCGTGCATCCCTTGCTCTCCGTATCCTGGAAGGAACTGTCGTCAAGGTCTCTGACGGGGACACGATCAAGGTCGAAACGCACGTGCAAAAGGCAATCAAACAGGCGGCTGGGAATGCCTGAATCTGCAACCGAGTGTATGTTTGCAACGTAACGGGAACGTTGACCAGTTTTTAGATTTCGGAAAAATCGCGAATTCCTATTTGCCTGCAATCACTACCATTTCAAATTAGTTTCGCTTTTTGCCCTCTTGTCCTGATTCTCCAGATGATAATTGAGTTCAAGACAAAATTTATACAAACAATAAAAATCTCTTGACTTGGCTATCCTTTTTGGCGGAATATCAAATACCGAATCCATATTCAGTCTTTAGTGGCAGGCTGGGAGCGCAGTTAGCTCGTGGAGGTTGCTGGATAGGTGTCTTTTGCAAACGTATTTCGAAACCTGGAGACATTTTGGTTGCTTCTGGATCAGAAGCTAGCGCAAGGCACCCGGGGTCCCTGCCCCTAGTGCCGTTTATCTGTTAGGTTTCGGCTTAGTGGGCTTGGCGGGACTCAGGAACAGATTCATAAAGTAGGCACTTCGGATCCATGCGGCACGAGTCGGACCAGATCAGGTTCTTGAGTTTGAATCGAGTTGGGTGACAATCTGGTTCCCCCAGCCAAATCCGGCCGTTACAAACGACTACAGAGAGGAGGAGGAAATCGTATGAAGAAGTATCTTATGGTCATATTGATGGCATTTCTATTACCCTCAGCCACCCTGGCCGACCAGACCTGGATAAGCGGGACGTCAGTCCAACTCTCCAGCAGGCTTGAGGTCGTGGATGCAACCATAGAGATCGGGGACACAGAAAAAGGACTCCTAAGCGGGGTGTTCAATGGAACGGTGAACACCACGAGTATTAATCTTCAGCTCAACTCCGGATCGTATGCCGGATATGGATGGGATGTCACTAACTGGACGGCTGACATCGGCGGAGTTCTTTATTCTGGTACAAGCAGCTTCTGGGGCTCACCATCTGGTGAAGGGCTTGCCACAGACGGAGATATAGGGGCGGTAGGCCGTGGAGTTTCACCCGGGGTTATTGACTTTGATCTCACCAGTTTCCTGAGAACCCAGTATTCAGGGATCTTCACTTATGCCGAGACCTCTTCGACCCCTGGGATTATGTATAACGTGACCTCCATGCCCCTAAGTATCACTGCTGAACTCTTCTACGGATCAGGGACCGGTTACTATAACGGCGGCCTGGCTGCTTATCTGCTTCACCTCGATCCTGACTTGAGCGTCTTCGGCGTTCCTGGCCTCCCTGACCTGGATATGACCTTTATCACCTATATCTGTGACTGGGGCTCTGGCACGGGTTTCGAGGTGTGGGACGGCGCGTACAACCTTGGTGCGCTGGATGGCCCTCTTTGCGGAATAGTTAGAAGCCACCCAAATGGGGGTACGGTTATCGAGCACGCCGGTACCGCCCCGCCCATCCCGATACCGGGCGCGGCCTGGTTGCTTGGTTCCGGGTTGATTGGGCTTCTGGCGCTGAAGAGGCGGGGGGGGTAACTGCCAAAAAACCTTTGGCAATGCGGAAGTTATAAGGGGGGGTAATCGCCATTAAACATACAAGGCGGACAAAGGAAGATGAAAATCGCAAGTAGGACAGTCAGGACGGCTGTCCTACAACGAATGGTGATTTTGTTAGTCAGTAGGACAGGCGTCTCGCCAGTCAAAAGGGGATTTTCAGGTGAAACCCAGAAAAAACCCGGTAGGACAAAGGAGGACCAGGCTATGAAAAGAAGATTTTTTGGGTTTGTATTAGCGATGCTATTGGTGGGAACAATAGCCCCCAGCGGCAATGCCTTGGCGGTCATTGTCTTAGACCCATGGGGGGCTGAAACGTATGTCTGGATAACGTACGCGCCCTCCTACTGGGGCGGATTTAGTCCGGTCCCGTCCATCTTTGATTATGATGGCGGACAGGGCTCTTTCAGTTCTTACAGTTCGGCCAGCGATTTCAGAGGGGATGGTCAGGCCGCTGCCCAGCTTCAGGGAAGCGGCATCATGCCTGTACTTAAAGCCGAGTCCTATGTCGCCAGTAGTGATGAGACCTGGGGCACCTGGACGACAGCCTTCGCCATAGAAGGCTATACCTACAGCGGAACCGGCGCCCAAACATTCAACCTGAGCGCTAGCCTGACCGGAGACATAAATAATCCGTACGCCGGCGATCCTCTTAATGGGACGGCTCTCAGGGCCGACATCTACATCTTTAACGCGGAAAACTTTGTCTGGTGCACCGATCCAGGCACGCTCCTCTATGAATACGGCGCCACGACCAAGGCCGACCCGATAGAGTTCTCTGCGGATGAGACAGGACATGTCTCCCTGACGGATTCAAGATCATTTTCGGTTGAGCCGGGCGAGACTTTTTATCTGTGGGCAATGCTGGAGGCCAAGGCCCAATGGGCGCCTTCCTACGCCGATGCATTCAGCACGCTGGATCTGCAATTTGACAGCACGGAAGGACTAACCCCAGCAAGTGTCCCTGTGCCTGGTAGTGTCATTCTTCTTGGTTCAGGTCTCATCGGTCTTATTGGACTCAGGAGGAGGTTTAAAGGGTAAGAGATGGGTAACGAGTGAATGAATGAGGAATAAGGAGGAGAGACTATGAAAAGGTATCTTGCGGTGATACTGATGGTATTCTTATTACCGTCGGCAGCCCTGGCCGACCAGACGCTGCTAACCGGTACGTCGGTTCAGACGTCCCTTACGACGCAGTATGTGGATGCCAGCATAGAGGTTGGGAAGATCACCAGCGGAGTTCTTTCTGCTGCCTTCACTGGAACATACACTTCCACTGAATTCTATTTCTATATCAACTCAGGGACATATAGCGGATATGCATGTTCCCTCCAAGAGTGGGTGGCCGAAGTTGGCGGAAATTCTTACTCTGGTGTTGCAAGGTCGTTGTGGGCTCTGCCGGCTAGTCCTTATGACGGGGCGGCTATTGACGGAGCTATAGGTGCAGTTGCTAGTGGCTCTGATCCCACCCTTATGGATATAACCAGTTTTTTGGGTACCCAGTACTCAGGTAGCTTTACGCCTACTGAGACCTCTGAGACACCCGGAGATGTTAATGTTAATGTAACCTCCATGCCCCTGTATATAGAAACCAGATCGTTTGATGGAGCGGCTGCAGGGTACTACAATGGCAACCTCGACGCTGCATTGGTTCACCTCGATCCTGACTTGAGTGCCTTCGGCGTTGCGGGCCTCCCTGACCTGAGGATAACGCTTGTTAATTATACCAGCGACGCAGGTCCTGGAACGGCTTTTGATATCTGGGACGGCACTAACGGGCTTGGTGGCATAGATGGCTCTCTTTACGGGATACTTAGAGAGTACCCCGATGGTAGCGTGGTTATTGAGCACGCCGGTACCGCCCCGCCGATTCCCATCCCCGGCGCTGTCTGGCTCTTAGGCTCAGGCTTAGTTGGGCTTTTGGCGCTGAAGAGGCGGAGGAAGGAGTAGAATAGAGAAGACAGAAGATAGTAGATAGTAGATAGTAGATAGTAGACAGTAGACAGTAGACAGGGGTCAGGAGTCAGGAGTCAGGAGTCAAAAAAAACTGACTAATGACCACGGACAATCCCCCCTCGTCCCCCCTTTTCCAAAGGGGGGGGTTAGGGGGGATTTGGCAACGGACCAAGGGCCACTGAACCTAAATGTCCAGAACCTTGACCTGATCTTCAAGCCAGGCGGGGAATTCCTGCCAGGGGAGGG
This sequence comes from Pseudomonadota bacterium, assembly GCA_011046395.1. Classification (GTDB taxonomy): domain Bacteria; phylum Desulfobacterota; class QYQD01; order QYQD01; family QYQD01; genus QYQD01. The sequence goes on along the minus strand of DSAQ01000174.1, from coordinate 5,736 downwards.
CCAGGACACCCCCGGGCAGTACCTTTTTTGCTTCCACGCGACACACGAGAAGTCCGGTACCCACGACCTCCTTGCCGACCAGGCGGGCAAACCGGCTGAGTGGCTCCAGGTGTTTTAAGGTCGGTGTAGCTGTCAGTTTTATCTCCACCGGGCACAGTCTATGACCGATTTGCACAATCAAATCTACCTCCAGGCCGTCATTCGAGCGCCAGAAAAAGATATCCGCGCTTCTTCCGTATGCGGCAAAGACCTTGTATGCCTCGCTCATGATCAGACCCTCAAAAAGCGCGCCGCCCATGGGTCCGGCTATGGCGGCCTCTCCGCTGGGTTGACGGGTCAGGGCGCAGACGATGGCCGGGTCAATAAAATAGAATTTCGGCGTCTTAACGAGACGTTTACCATAGTTATTAAAGTAGGGTAAAAGGAAACGGCAGAGAAAGGAGGCCTCCAATACGCCGGCCCACGCCTTAATGGTAGGCAAGGAGACGCCGCATTTCCTGGCAAGGGTGGCGGCGTTGAACGTCTGGCCGTGCATAGCGGCACAAAGCCCTAAAAACGTCTCGAAGCCCCGTAGGTCTTTGACGTTTAGTAGTTGCCTTACATCTCTTTCCAAATAGGTTTGAATATAGGAGCGAATCCAGAGTTCCCTTTTGGCAGGATGGATAGCGGGTTCAGGATATCCTCCGACCCACAGGATGGATTCGAGGCTGACGGAAGCGCCCTGTTTCATCTCCAACAGGCTGAAGGGAGGGAGTTCTAACAGGGCAATCCGCCCGGCCAGGGACTCGGATACATTCTTCATGAGCTGAAACTGCTGGGAACCGGTCAGAAGCCATTTACCGGTCTCTTCCCGGCGTTTATCGATACGCATTTTCAGGTAAGGCAGTATCTCCGGTACATACTGTATCTCGTCCAGGATAACAGGCCGTTTTTGGAACCGGTTGAGAAAGCCATGGGGATCGGCGAGGGCAAAATTCCTCTCCAGGGGGTCGTCAAAGGTAACATAATCGCACTCCTTGCCAAATTCATGCAGGAGGAAGGTGGTTTTGCCGGATTGCCGGGGTCCGGTGACCATTACCGCCGGAAACAAACTGAGGGCCTTTTTTAAGGTACCCGCGAGTAACCGTGGAAGATACATGTTACGAAAATAAACTATGATTTTATATTTGTCAAGATTTGGACTTCGGGTGTGCCAAGCCTCTGGCGAATACTATGGGTGCAACTTTTCTCATGACAATTTGCGGATTTTTCTTGACGTAAATGTTCAGTTTGCCCTAACGTTAAAAGTTGAAGCGTCATTCAATTCTGGCAAGAGCTGGATGAAATAAGAATGAGCCAGGAAAGGAGAACGAAGATGAGGAATCGTAATTGCTTCTTAGTAGGCGCGCTTTTCTACTGCACGCTAATGTTATGTGCTGTACAGGCTGGCGCTGGTTACATTAATGATTGGACATATGAGGATACTGTGGTTTTCGATCCGAATTGGCTTTATTCAGGTGTTGCGGATTGGTGGCATGACATACCGTCTGATTTCGATCCTGTTTCGGCTACAATCACTTTGGAGCTGCGAGTCAGCAATTACAGTGAGGTAGGGGCACTTGATCTCTTTTGCAGTAACACAGATGTTTTCGACTATGGAAGTCCGTATACTGCCTCATCTAAGCCGGGTTATATCGCCCGCCTCTATTTCCTGGTTCCTCCAATCTTTGTCGATCCAAGTTTGCAAACGGTTTCTTTACCCCTCAAGGTCGAGCAACTGCCGTGGCTAGGTGACGATGGCAATCTGCACGTGGCGTTAATCGGAAACCAGTATATCTTTCCTACTGGATATCCCGCGCGGTTTTACTTGACATCATCTACCCTAACAGCATCGGCTGTGCCTGTGCCCGGCGCTGTCTGGCTGCTGGGCTCCGGGTTGGTGGGGCTCCTGGCGCTGAAGAGGCGGAGGAAGGGATAGGATAGAAGACAGAAGACGACAGACAACTGACCAATGACCACGGACACAGGAAAAAAATATGGTCAAGAAGCTTTTGTTAATACTTGTGTGCTTATGCATGCTTGCCGCCTGTGGGCATAGTAAGGTGTACACGGGCATATTCAAGGACGATGGAGGCACATATCACCGGGCCTTTGATGAGCCCCTGGATATGGTCTTTCCTGCGGTGGAAAGGGCGGTTCTCGGGCAGGGATTTTGCCTGGAAAAGCATGACCGCGAAAACCATGCCCTGGTGTGCAGCCGCCTTTTTAAGGACGGCGACAGGACGGTTACCTTTGTTCTTTCGGTTACGGCCCGCACTCTCCAGGATAAGACCATGGTGTACGCCATGGCCAATCAGGTGGCCGAGGAGCTTCACACCTCACGCAATTTTGATTGGTTCCTGATCCTCCCCCGGCCCACTGGCAAGACGGCGGTAAATGTAAAGGCGGGCGGCGAGACCGTGGACGACCCGGAGTTCTACGACCGGTTCTTTGAGGCCGTGAAGCGGGAGATAAAGCGTAGCAAAGGGGAGAGTTAAGGGCGATGTAACTACTCAGCCGCCGATCTACGCTGATCATCACTGATATTTTTTAATTGAGCTTCATGTGCAGGGTCAAGGGTAAGAATAATATCTGTGTGAATCTGTGGCTGAATAGTTAAGGGCGATTTCGAGCTCCCTTTGTGAAATAGGTGTCAGGCCCGGAGAGAAGAGAAAGCCGCTTGCGAGGGATCGTAAGTGGCTTTCCTGTGTAAGTGGTAATATTTTTCCCTCTCGTTGGTGTAAAAGTTTTCCCTCATATGAGTAAAGTTATTCCCCTTTTCACCATCACCCCGCCCCTGGTAATAGAGAGGGGTATCTCGCTCGTCCTATAGCAAAGAGTAGGAACCGAGCCTCCTTAGCGCTATAAGAGAGGATATCTATCTTATGGCATGTTAGTTGCAAATCAGTGCGGACAATGAATTTATTGACAGAGATAACGTAAAAGTATATTCAAGGTGAAGGTTGATGATCTCGTAAGAAGTCCTGAAATCGTCATGCCGGACTTGATCCGGCATCCAGAACATATTGAATTTGCTGGATTCCGGCTTTCGCCGGAATGACGAGAATGCCAGTCATGAAACTTTTGCAAGAGGCTCGTTAGTTTGGGTTATTTTGTCATTTGATATTCGAATTTGTTTCGATATTCGGATTTTGCCTGAACGTGGCTTTTATTTAAGGACATACAGGTATGCAGAAGAAGAGATTGCGTGTTTATATAGTCGCTATCATTGTCCTTTCCCTGCTGGGGCTGGTTGTGTCGTGTTCCAGCGTGGAGGAGAAGCGGGCCAAGTTTTTTAACCGGGGCAAGGAACTCTTTGAGAAGAAGGACTATGCCAAGGCCAGGGTGGAATTCAAGAACGCCATCCAGGTGGACCCGAAGTTTGCCGATGCCTATTACTGGCTGGGCAAGGCGGAGTTTGCCCTGCAAAACGTCCGGGGGGCCTTTGGTAGCTTTAGCAAGGCCGTAGAGCTGAACCCGGACCACCTGGAGGCCCAGATAGATCTGGCCAGGATCTATCTCCTGGCCCGTCAACCGGATAAGGCGCTGGAAAAGGCCAATCTGGTCCTGGCGAAAGAGGGAGGAAACACCAAGGCGCTTCTCCTGAAGGCCGCGGCGCTGGGCGTGAAAAAGGATTTTCAAGAGGCGCTCAATCTCATGGAAAAGGTTGTCGCGGATACCCCCGAAAAGGTGGAGGCCTATGTGCTGGGTTCTCAGTTCCATGTGGCTCTCAAGGATCCGGCGGCAGCCGAGGAGATGCTGCAGGCCGGTCTGAAGGCAGCTTCTGAAAAAACGGTACTGTATCACGCGCTTGCCAACCTCTATATAATTGAGAAACGCTTAGATGATGCAGAGAAGATATATAAACAAGTAATCGCCTTTGATCCTAAGGAGGCGCGGCACCGCCTGGCGCTGGCCCGGCTCTATGCCGGGCAAAGGAGATTCGATCAGGCCGAGGCTGAACTTCGGGCTGTGGCGGACATGGACAAGACAAGCGAAGACCATCTTTTGCCTCTGGTACAGTTCCTTATTTTAAAACGCCAGGTTACAGAAGCGGAAGGACTTCTCACCGGGTTCATTCAGAAGAACCCCGGAGGATACAAGGCGCGTTTTGCCCTTGCCGAGATCTACTTAAATACCAGGCAGCCGGAGAAGGCGCTGAAGGTTTATGAAGAGGCGGCGGCCCATGATCCAAAAAACCCGAATGCGGGCAGGGCCAGGAGCCAGATGGCCCTGGTTTACCTTGGCCAGGGGAAGCTGGACAAGGCCCTGGAGATTACGGCCGGGGTGCTGGAGGACAACCCACGGGATATCAGCGCGCTTCGCGTCCAGGGCCGGGCCTACCTGGCCAAAAAGGACGCGGTGAATGCGGTAAGCGCCCTTCGCACCCTGGTCAAGGAAGTGCCCAAGGATCCCGAGGCCCTGCTTTTCCTGGGGCAGGCACACCGGCTGAATAAAGAGTACAGCCTGGCCGAGGAACAGTTTAAAAAGGCCCTTTCCCTGAACGAGGAGTACGCCCCGGCCCGCGAGGCCCTGGGTGATTTCTACGTGGAGAGAAAAGATTTTGCCCGCGCGGAAAAGACCTTTCAGGAACTGGCCAGCCGGTATCCTAAAGACCCTCGCGGAAACTTCAAGTTAGGTCTTATGTATCGTGTGCAGGGCGATAATAAAAAAGCCCTTTCTGCATTTGGAGGGTCTCTGGAGATAAATCCGAATTTCACGGCCGCCCTGGCCCAGATAGTTCAGATTCATATTCAGCAAAAGGAGCTGGAAAAGGCTTTGTCTGCGGTTGAGCGGCAGACGAAAGTCTCGCCCAAGAATCCGGTGCTCCACGAAATGCTGGGGGAACTGGCCGCCGGACTGGGCAAGGCCAAACTGGCTGCCGGGGCCTTTGAGAAGGCCATAGGGTCAAGACCGGAGTGGCTTACGCCATACTATAACCTGGCCGCTCTCTATCTGAGGGAGAGACAATCAACCAAAGCGATAGAAGTCCTCCAGAAGGCCCAGGAGATTGCGCCGGATACCCACCGTACCAGCTTTTTGCTGGCCAATGCCTATGAACAAAAGGGTGAGCGGGACAAGGCCCGTGCCCTCTACGATAAATTGTTAGCCAGGAACCCTGAAGACCCATACGTGGCCAACAACCTGGCTTACCTCTACGCTGATGCCTATCCCACCAAAGAGAATCTGGATAAGGCGGTTAAGATAGCCCAGGGTGCGCTGGCCAGGGATCCTAAAAATCCCAATCTGGCTGATACCCTGGGCTGGATCTATTTTAAGCAGGGAAGGCTTTCCGATGCCGGGGAACAGGTAAAAAAAGCGCTTTCCGTGTTGCCGAAAGAACCGATTTTTAACTACCACCTGGGTATGATTCTGACCAGGAAGGGTGATCACCTGAGCGCGCAGCAGGCATTCAAAACAGCGGTCGAGGGTGGACGGGCCTTTCCGGGCAGGGAAGAGGCGTTGAAGATGTTGGGGGAACGTTGATGGAGGAGAAGGGGGAAAACAGCCCCTCTTTGGAAAAGAGGGGAATAGAGAAGAGTAAAAAAATACCCACTCGATTACGCGAAGACCCAAAAAATGATGGTCTCGTAAAAAGGCTTTACTAAAACTTCCGCGGGCTTGTCATCTGAAGCTTCTGTTACGTTACAATGCTCTTTTAAAACCCGAAGAAGCAAGCCGTAGCTGTTCATGGAGGTAATCTCAGAATGATTACTG
>DSAQ01000107.1 GCA_011046395.1 Pseudomonadota bacterium | reverse complement strand
CGGTATCAGTTACCTGCTACGCCCTTTAAATATCTTTGCTGCTTTTTGGTGTTATAGTCAAGTTCGTTGCATATAGGATACCGTTAACGGTATAAATTAGCTTTTTACGAGGTCATCAATATTTGCTCATGTGTATATTCTAACAAAAAGTGAGTGTTCATTCATTTAGTCCTTGACAGAGAACCTGATCTTACGATATATAGAGAAACGAGCTAATTTTGTTCTTTCCGGTATTTTAATTACGGCTTGATAAAACATAGAAAGGAGGAAATGGGCGGACACAATTTTAAGTTAGACATCTGAGGTCGCTGGCGGCTGTGAGTCTAACGGAGAGAAAAGGCATATTTGAGATTGTTAAGGCGAAAAGATTTGCGAGGTGCCAGACAAGATTTTTAGAAAAAAGGAGGTACGTAAATGTCAATTAGGATAGATAGGCCTGAGCCACATGGTGGCAGACTTATAGACAGGGTGGTGAAGGACCCTGCGGCAGGGAAAAAGCTGGCCAAAGGTTGCCCTGTTTATGACATTAAACCGACCGTGGATGAGAAGGGTGTGCCGGTAAGGAACGTTTACCGGGAGATAATGTCCACCTGTTATGGTTTCTTTTCTCCGGTTGAAGGGTCGATGAAACAGGCAGAGGTTGAGAGAATATTGAAGGAGAGGAGACTGCTTAACGATTGGATCTTCCCTTATCCGCTGGTTTTTGATATCTCCGAAGAAGATTACAAGCAGTTAGGTGTGACCTCAGGGGATAGAGTGCTTTTGAGGCTTAAGGGAGAGCCCTTTGCCATCCTTGATGTGGAAGAGGTGTATAGGATTGAGGATAGAGAGGAACTCGCACACAAGACCTTTGGGACTCCCCAAGACAACCCCGAGGTGGTGAAAGAGCCATTCGATAAGAAGCACCCCGGTTGGGTTATTTATAAGAGTCTGAATCCGGTGGTGTTGGCCGGGAAGTATAAGATAATAAACGAGCCCATGATGGTACCGCCTTTTGACCGGTTCTGGTTCCCTCCGAAAAAGTGCAGAGAGGAATATGACAGGAGGGGATGGAGGACGGTAATAAACCATCAGACCAGGAATGTCCCGCACCTGGGCCATGAGCATCTCATGAAGAATGCCGCTTATACCGGGGATTCAGAGCCCTGTCACGGCATCCAGGTAAATGCCATAATCGGTGTCAAGAGAAAGGGGGATTATCCGGATGAGGCCATAGTGGAAGGTCATGAGGCGGTCAATACCGGCAATTATATCAACCCGAACAGACACCTGGTGACCATCTGTTTATGGGATATGAGGTATGGGAATCCCCTTGAGTCCATGCTGCACGGGGTAATCAGGCAGAATATGGGTTGCACGCACCATATGTTTGGAAGAGATCATGCGGCGGTAGGTGAATATTACGATATGTACGCCACACAGATCCTTTGGGACAAGGGAATACCCAGTTTTGGCTTCCCGGCTCCGGTGAATGAAGTGCCCTATGGCCTGAAGATCAGGCCTCAGAATATGGCTGAGTTCTGGTATTGTCCGAAGTGTCTGGAGATTGCCTATAGCGCAAACTGCAACCACAAAGAGAGGCAGAAATTCAGCGGAAGCTTTATCCGGGGCATGGTGGCCGAGGGTGTCTTCCCGCCGGGGGTCATATTCAGGCCTGAGGTCTACAAGATTGTTGCGAAGTGGTGGAAGCATTATGGCTATCCATTTGTCAATCCGAAGTATTTGATAGAAAGAGAAAGGGAATTAGAGGTTGATGTACCTCATATGGAAATCTAAACAGGAGGTGAGATTATGGGCAAGTCAATAGCAGTGCTTTTAGATGAGAGCCGGCTAAAGAAGATAGAAGGGAGCGGGCTGGAAAACAAGGTAGAGAAGATGTTTGGAGGGGCGTTGAATGCCTTTGTTGTAGAAGTCAGCGATGAAGAGGCGAAAAAGGTCATGGACGCGTTCGGGACTGCCCGGATAGATTCGAGAGGATTCATTACTGACGTACCCATTGCTTTTAACCGGGTACTTTTTGATGAAGTGGCCATTACGAAGTCCCTGGGCGATGAGGCGGTAGACGGCGTCTTAAAACGACTGACGGAGATAAAAGAGGCTGCCGCGAAGGAATCAGAGTATCTTCCTCCTCCGGACATAGAGGTTTAAATCCGACGTATATCCAAACAAAGGAAGCCGCCCGCCTCTGGTGGGCGGCTTCCTTATTTGCCTTCTCCGTCCTTAACAATAAAGTTCGTTGCAGTGTCTCATGTCCTTTCTGCTTTTCCTGTAAAGCCGATGGCTGGTAGCAGAACGCCTCCATAGATTCGTCTACATGTTGTGCCATATGTGTTTCTAGATACAAGATATAGACAATGGATACATCATGTTACCCTTTGATATTCCAACACTTTTCGTTTGGAAGACTACTCCTTAAAAATGAGCAATTATTCATTTTTTCTCTTGACATATGGGCGGATGCCATATATAAAATGAAACATCATTCACTAGGTCTTGTTCGGAAGAATTGAGAGAAAGTGCTCGGCTGTGAGCTTTCTTAGGTGCCCGTCTGGTGCTGTGTGCGGAGGTTATGCCCACGGACGGGGCGAGTCTTTAGAGCGATAATCTATATCGAGAGGGGGGATGATCAGAGAAAAATAAGAATGCTTAAGAGGTGAGGTTTGTAGAAACGATAACAAACCTGTCGGTAGTACAACATAGATAAAGTGCAGGAGGAAAAATTATGCCAAGTTTTGTAATTCCAGAGAAATGCGATGGTTGCAAGGGCGGTGAGAAGACCGCATGTATGTATGTATGCCCGAATGACCTGATGGTATTGAATACCGATGAGATGAAGGCATACAACCAGGAGCCGGATGCCTGCTGGGAATGTTTTTCCTGTGTAAAGATTTGCCCACAGGGCGCCATTGAGGTCCGGTCATATTCAGACATCGTCCCTCTGGGCGGTTCTGTGGTTCCCATGAGAGCTTCCGATTCCATTATGTGGACCATTAAATTCAGAAATGGGAATCTGAAACGCTTCAAATTCCCCATTCGGACGACACCTGAAGGTTCCATTAAACCCTTTGAGGGCAAGCCCGAGCCAGCGGCAGCCGATCTGGACAATGAGCTGCTCTTTACTGAAATTGGTAAGACGCTGCCGACCCCGTAATAATTTATACACCTAGAACTTTAAACTTTTGTAAGGAGGATATTAGCTATGGCATTACCAAACAAACCTTTAGGTGAACTCCCCGCAGTAGTAAATCCGGAAATTGCGGAACATGAGTGTGATATTCTTATCGTGGGCGGCGGGATGGCTGCCTGCGGTGCGGCGTTTGAAATTAAAAAGTGGGCCCCGAATGCCAAGACCATTCTTGTCGACAAGGCTGCTTTAGAGAGAAGCGGCGCGGTAGCCCAGGGTCTTTCGGCCATCAACACCTACCTGGGTGAAAACAAGCCGGATGATTACGTAAGGATGGTTAGAAACGACCTGATGGGTATCGTCCGTGAGGACCTTATCTATGACCTGGGCCGCCACGTGGATGACTCTGTGGAGCTTTTTGAGGAATGGGGCCTCCCGATCTGGAAACAGAAAGGCGACGAGGGCAAGACCCTGAAAGAGGGCGGCAAGCCGGTCCGCTCCGGTAGATGGCAGATCATGATCAATGGCGAGTCCTATAAGTGCATCGTGGCTGAGGCCGCCAAGATGGCCTTAGGTGAACAGAACATCATGGAGAGGATCTTCATCGTAAAGCTGCTTCTGGATGCCAATAAGCCCAACACCATCGCCGGCGCAGTAGGCTTTAGCACCAGGGAAAACAAGGTCCACGTCTTTAAGTGCAAGACCATGCTGGTCGCCTCTGGCGGTGCAGTGAACGTCTTCCGGCCGCGCTCCACCGGTGAGGGTATGGGCCGGGCCTGGTACCCGGTATGGAATGCCGGTTCCACCTACACCATGTGTGCCGAGGTCGGCGCTGAGCTGACCATGATGGAAAACCGTTTCGTGCCGGCCCGCTTCAAAGACGGCTATGGTCCGGTGGGCGCCTGGTTCCTTCTCTTCAAGGCCAAGGCTATGAACGCCCTGGGTGAAAACTACATGGTAAAGAATAAAGCCATGCTGGAAGAGTACCCGCCCTACGGACTGGCCAAGGTCCCGGCCACCTGTTTGAGAAACCATCTCATGCTGAAGGAAATGTTAGATGGTCGCGGCCCGATTATTATCGATACGGCTACGGCCCTGGCGGAGCTGGGTAAAAACATGACTCCAAAAGAGATGAAGCATCTCGAGGCCGAGGCCTGGGAAGACTTCCTGGATATGAGCGTGGGCCAGGCTGGACTCTGGGCCGGTACGAATACTGAGCCGGAAAAGGTTGGTTCTGAGATCATGCCCACCGAGCCCTACCTCCTTGGTTCGCACTCTGGTTGCTGCGGCATCTGGGTAAGCGGCCCGAATGAGGCCTGGGTGCCGGCAGAGTGGAAGTGGGGTTATAACCGGATGACCACGGTTAATGGCCTCTTTACGGCCGGTGACGGCGTCGGCGCCTCCGGCCATAAGTTCTCCTCCGGTGCCCATGCCGAGGGTCGAATGGCTGCCAAAGCAATGGCTCGATATGTCCGAGACAATGCCGGCTTTGCTCCAGCCCTGAAAAAGAGCGCCAAGGAACTGGCTGCTGAGATCTATAAGCCGGTAAAGACCTATGAACAGTTCAAGAATGCCAGCACCGCTGCGGATGTCAACCCGAACTATATTAAACCAAAGGGCTTTATGCTCCGGCTGATCAAGGCTTCGGACGAATATGGCGCGGGCGCCAATGCCAACTACATGACCAGCGGGCCCCTGCTGAAGAGATGTATGCAGCTTCTGGAGTGGCTGCGTGAGGACTCTGAGAAATTAGCGGCTGGCGATCTCCATGAGCTCATGAGGGCCTGGGAACAATATCACCGCCTGGGTACGGTAGAGTCCCATATCCGCCACATGCTCTTCAGGGAAGAGACCAGATATCCGGGCTTCTTTTACCGGTCAGACTTCCCGAAGGTTGACGAAGAAAGCTGGAAGTGCTTTGTCAACTCCAAGTACGACCCCGAGAAGAAAGAATGGTCGGTATTTAAGAAAGAGTGGAAACAGATCATTCCGGAATAAGCGAGGTCAGAGGGGAGTGTTAAGCACGTAACAAAATGATAGACCAATGCCTCCAGGCGTCGTGAAAGGCGCCTGGAGGTTTTTTGGTGTCCTTAGAGCGAGAAAAATCGACCATGGAGGAATAGCATGACATCTGGAACAGGTCCTGTGAGCGGAACCATATTAGTAGTTGGTGGGGGGATTAGCGGATTAACGGCTGCCCTGGAGGCGGCAGAGGTGGGATATGATGTTATATTAGTTGAGAAGAATCCATACCTTGGCGGCCGGGTAGCTCAGCTAAATAAATATTTTCCAAAGCTATGTCCTCCAACCTGTGGCTTGGAGATTAACTTCAAAAGAATCAAGACGAACCCCCGTGTTAAGTTTTATACCCTGGCCGAGGTGGAGAAGGTTTCAGGGAGTCCCGGCAACTACGATGTGTCTGTGAAAATAACCCCCCGATACGTAAATGAGAAATGTGTGGCCTGTAATGCCTGCGCCGAGGTGTGCCCGGTTACACGCGAAAACGACTTTAACTTCGGCATGGATACGAATAAGGCGGCATATAAGCCGCATGACATGGCTTTTCCGATGCAATATGTTATCGACGGTAAGGTATGCCAGAAAGAAAGTTGTGCCAAGTGCGTTGCGGTTTGTAAATACGATGCTATCGATCTGAAGATGGAACCGAAGAACCTGGAACTGAAGGTCGGCAGCATAGTCTGGGCTACCGGTTGGAACCCCTATGATGCTGCTAAGATGGATAACCTCGGATTTGGAAAATATAAAAACGTCATCACCAATATGATGATGGAGAGATTAGCCGCGCCCAATGGACCGACTGCGGGCAAGATTTTACGGCCTTCTGATGGGAAGGAGATACAAAAGATCGCTTTTGTCCAGTGCGCCGGCTCCAGAGATGAAAACCATCTGCCATATTGTTCATATATCTGCTGTTTGGCCTCATTGAAACAGGCAACTTATGTGGCTGAACAGTATCCTGACGCGAAGATTTTTATATACTATATAGACATTCGAACACCCGGCCGATATGAGAATTTCTATCGTAAGGTCGCTGCCAATCCCAATATCTCATTAATTAAAGGTAAGGTGGCGCAAATAGAGGAAGATCCCGCGACGAAGGATGTGACGGTGGTTGCTGAGAATACGGCAACCGGGGCAAAAGTCCGTGAAAAGGTGGATATGGCTGTCCTGGCCGCGGGGATGCAGCCGATGATGGCCGGGACAGATATCTCCCTTAACGCCCCATTGAACGAGAGCAGTTTTGTTCTGGCCGATCCACAGCGTGGAATTTCTGCCTGTGGTTGCGCCAAGGAACCCTTAGATGTCGTTTCCTGTGCTGAGACTGCTACCGGAGCAGCGATGAAGGCTATTCAAACTTTGGTGAGGAGGTAGGTAGATGGAAAAGAAATACGGAGTATACATCTGTACCGGCTGTGATATCGGGAAGTCCCTTGACATAGAGAAACTGGCCGGGGTAGCGGCAAAATCTAAGGTTCCGATCTGCAAGAACCACCCGATTCTTTGTAGTCCTGAGGGTGTTGAGCTTATAAAACAGGATATTGCAGGAGAGGGCGTCAACACCGTGATAATCGCCGCCTGTTCACCAAGGGTCATGTATGATGTTTTTGACTTCGGCCCTGTACTGGTGGAGAGGGTAAATCTGCGGGAAGGCGTGGTCTGGAGCCACGAGGCAAACAAAGCAGGAGGCGAAGGAGAAGAGGCGGCTATTGACCCGGAATTTCAGATGCTGGCCGAGGATTACGTACGTATGGGTATCGTGAAGGCCCAAAAAGGTGAGCTTCCTGAACCCTATAAACCGGAAGAGGAGATTAATAAGAAAATCCTGGTTATTGGCGGCGGTGTGACGGGTATGAGCGCAGCCCTTGATGCGGCCAGTGTCGGCTATGAGGTCACTCTCGTGGAAAAAGAGAAGGAACTGGGCGGGTTTGCGGCCAAGCTCTATAAACAAGCGGCCAAAACCTACCCATACACCGATATAGAGACACCGGACATTCAGTCCAAGATTAGTGCTGTTAGTAGCCATGCGAAAATCGATGTACGCACAGAGACGGAAGTAGCCCGGATAGCTGGTGCGCCAGGGCTATACCATGTCTCGTTTAAACCGGCGGGGACCGAAACCGAGTGGGACGTGCCCCCGAAGGTTGTTGCTGAAGAAGAAGCTAAGGCTGGTGAAGGCGCAAAGCCTTCTGAAGGCGGGGAAGCCGCCCAGGCTGAGGCGGGTGGCCGTGTGTATAAGGATATTCTGGCCATAGACGAGAATGCAGAACGCTACGGCGCGGTAGTCCTGGCTACCGGGTGGAAGCCCTATGACGCTACCAAGCTGGACTCTCTTGGTTTTGGTAAGTATCCGAACGTAATCACTAACGTTATGATGGAAGAGCTGGCCTCCAAAGAATCCCTGGTTAGACCTTCAGACGGGAAGCCGGCAAAGAGCGTGGCCTTTATTCAGTGCGCCGGCCAGCGGGATGAGAAACATCTTCCGTACTGTTCGGCGACATGCTGTATCACCTCCCTTAAACAAGCTAGGTATGTTAGAGAGCAGGGCGATGATGCCAAGGCGTTTATTTTCTATAAAGACATGCGGACACCCGGGCAGTATGAGAACTTCTACAAGAGCATGCAGCAGGACCCGGGAGTCTTCCTGACCAAGGGCGATGTAGTATCCATTACCGAGGATGCCAAGAAAAACCTGACCGTAGAGGTTGATAATACCCTGATTGGAGAGAAGATCACGGTTAACGTGGATATGGTGGTTCTGGCCACCGGCATGGTCCCCACCACTCAGAATGAAGCCATTCTTAATCTGGCTTACCGCCAGGGGCCGAGCCTGATAGACCTGGAGCTATTCAACGGATTTGCGGATTCCAATTTTATCTGTTTCCCTTACGAGACCAGGCGCACTGGTGTTTATGCGGCAGGCTGCGTGCGGCAGCCCATGAATATACCTATGTGTGAAGACGATGCGGCCGGTGCAGCCCTCAAGGCCATCCAGTGTATAGAATCGGCCTATAGGGGCGTGTCCGTTCACCCGCGCTCCGGGGATATGAGTTATCCGGATTTCTTCTTCGCAAGATGCACACAGTGTAAGAGATGTACGGAAGAATGTCCGTTTGGGGCCCTGGATGACGATGAGAGAGGAACGCCCAAGCCCAATCCCACGCGGTGCCGGCGCTGTGGTACCTGTATGGGGGCCTGCCCGGAGAGGATCATTGGCTTCAAAAATTATAATATTGACATGATCGGCTCCATGGTGAAATCCTTTGAAGTGCCGGAAGAAGACGGTATATACAGGGTTATCGCCTTTGTTTGTGAGAATGACGCCTATCCGGCTATGGACATGGCCGCCATGAAGGGGCTTAAGTTACCGGCGGCCATAAGGGTTATCCCGGTGCGTTGTCTGGGCTCGATGAATATGGTTTGGATTAAAGATGCCATGTCCAGAGGCATTGACGGCATTATCCTTTTGGGTTGTAAATATGGCGATGATTATCAATGCCACTTTGCCAAGGGCAGTGAGCTGGCCAACAGGCGTATGGATAACGTGGGCGAGACATTAAAATCCCTGGCCCTTGAATCAGAACGTGTTAAATTGGTACAAGTGGCCATTGACGAATATGATAAGATACCACAGATTTTCAATGAATTTATGGAGCAGATGGAGGCCATCGGTCCCAGCCCCATGAAAGGCTTTTAGGAGGTATGTGAAATGGCAGGTTATTCAGTTGATCCCGATGTTAAGTTCGTTAAGGAGATTCAGAAATTAGGTGGAGAGTCTCTGAAGAAGTGTTTCCAGTGCGCGACATGCTCGGTCATTTGTCCCCTGTCTTCAGACGAAAAGCCTTTCCCGCGAAAAGAGATGATCTGGGCGCAGTGGGGGCTGAAGGACAAACTGGTCAAAAATAGTGATATCTGGGCGTGCCACCAGTGCGGTGATTGTTCGACCTATTGCCCGCGAGGGGCAAGGCCGGGTGACGTTGTGGCGGCGGCGCGTGCTTACGCTATAAGGGAATATGCCTTTCCAAGATTTATGGGCAACCTGGTCGGAGAGGGTAAGTATCTGCCGGTGATCCTGGCTATCCCTCTGGCGATAATCTTGCTGGTTCTTGCCGCTCTTGGAAATTTGAAGATACCAGCGGGCGAGATTGTTTATTCGAAATTTTTGCCCATCAAGTTTGTGGATTCCATATTCTTGCCCTTTGCCGGTCTGGCCATAATTTCCCTGGGGCTGGGAGTAAGAAAGTTCTGGAATGAGATGAGCCCCAGTCGTTACCGGCATCTGGTCGGACGAAACTTTTTCAAGTCGCTACTGGAGACCATTGGTGAAATAGTAGGGCATGTGCGCTTTAAAAAGTGCGGGACAAACGTGGGGCGTTTTACCGCCCACCTGGCTGTGTTTTATGGGTTTGTCGGCCTCTTTGCAACGACCACTATGGTTGTATTTTATGAATATATCCTGCACCGGGAGACACCCCTGCCGTTATATGATCCGGCCAAGATCCTTGGGAATATCAGTGCTATTATCCTCTTTATCGGTATTTCCCTGGTTATAAGGAACAGGCTGGCGAACCCGGATCAGAGTAGTTCTTATTTTGACTGGTCGCTTATCCTCATGATATTCGGAGTAGTGACATCAGGGATACTCACGGAGCTTTTGCGGCTGGCAAACATTGCTAACCTGGCTTATCCGATGTACGTTGTTCACCTGATGTTTGTCTTCTATATCATAGGATACTTACCCTATTCCAAACTGGCGCATATGGTGTACCGTACGGTAGCCCTGGCTTACAAGAGGCAAGTAGAGACAATAGGCATGTAGAGACAATAGGCATGTAGAGACAATAGAAGAGCTTGTCAGATAACGGTTGTTGACTGAATCAAATTCAAAAAGCCCCGGCGGGATATGTCCCACGGGGCTTTTTATTATTCCCTGTTCTGTCTTAACCAGGATTAAACTAAGGCGTAGCCTTCGAAGCCGCTTGTCCGGCTTTTTCTCTCATTTCCCGGACCTTGGCCTGCAATACCTCGTCTTTGAGCTTGACCGCCTCTGCCCCAAAAAGAGCGGACTTCAACCAGTCAAATCCAAACTTCATCAGCTCTAGTTCATCGCTTTCTATTTTTGCTCTAGTTTCATTGCTTATATCATATTTT
This sequence comes from Pseudomonadota bacterium, assembly GCA_011046395.1. Taxonomy (GTDB): domain Bacteria; phylum Desulfobacterota; class QYQD01; order QYQD01; family QYQD01; genus QYQD01. Next base: position 23,107 of record DSAQ01000107.1, on the reverse strand, counting down.
TCTAAAAATGAGCTTTCAAAGACAAACTGCCTGAATTTATCAATATCCGAGTAAACCATAAAGAACATCTGTAAGGCACCTTTGCTGAGCTCAGCGGTTGGGCCATAGGATTTTTTCCTGAGGATAATCTCCATCCAGCCTCTATTCATTTCGTCATATATGTCCACGCCCTGATCTTTTCGCCATTCTTCTATGGTCCACTCCTTGTCTTCCTGAAAACCGAGGCAATGGTTCTCTCGAACCATTAAATAAAAGTCCTCTTCCCTGACTCCCTCTTTGCTCTGCTCTTTGCATGTGGTCATTCCTATGGGATAGTATCTGCAAGTTGAAGGGCGATCGGAATATATTGTACAGCCATCCGGGGTTACAAACGGACAGCGTCCGTCTTCCACGTCCAGCATCTTTAAGGTAATTACCGGAAGCTGGGTATGACCGAGAAAATCAAGTCTGGTGTACTTTTGGAGAAACTCTTCTGAAGACACCTTGAGCCGGTTCTTGATACGAATGATGTCATAAGGCGGCAAGATGATATTGATCCCACGGCAGCAAAGGGTAAAACATTTTACGCCTTTATGGCACCGGAATCTAAACCGGCTGTCAAGGTTATATCTGGTCGGTTCTATCATAGATTTTTTTGCAGAAGTTTGTCCTGTTTTTTGCTCTTCCATATATCCACCTTTTAAAAGACTACTTACCCACAAAAACTACCTTAATAATGGCTTAGTGTAAAGGATATTTTTCCCGGCATAGCCTTCTAGGTCTGGGCCTGGTAATAGCATGCGCTTCGGGTGGCTATATGCCTTTTTATGTCTAGTTCGGGGCAGATTTTTTCTTGACAAATTAAAGTCCTGACCATATAGTGGCGAAAAAGGGAGTAAAGTGGATTAAAGTGGTGTAAAATTTATTACGGAGGCAGAAATAGTTTGTTTCGTGGCAGGTCAACACATACCCTGGACAGTAAGGGTCGCTTAATTATACCGGCGCGGTTTCGCGAGGTTCTCAGGGCCGGGTATGATGACCGCCTTATTATAACCAATCTCCACCGCTGTTTAGTAGCCTACCCTTTTGAAGAGTGGCGGCTGATTGAGAATAAAACGGCTTCTCTATCTGCCATAGACGAAAATATTAAGGCCTTTTTAAGGTTGTTTATCTCCGGTGCTGTGGAATGCCCGCTGGACCGGCAGGGAAGGGTTCTTATCCCTCCCAGCCTTCGTGAATATGCGGTCCTGAATAAAGAGATTGTATTAGCCGGGATGCTTAAAAACTTTGAGATATGGGATAAGGCCCTATGGGATGAGGAGATCAATAAATCCCGGGAGAACTATCCGCAACTGAGCGCAACATTAGCCCAGATCGGGATTTAATTTTAACCATGGAACCCCTTGTGACCGGATGGCATGTGCCCGTTATGCGTGAGGAAGTTCTTCATTATCTGGACTGTCATCCCGGCGGAGTATATGTGGATGGAACCGCAGGCATGGGAGGTCACGCCGCGGCTATATTAGAAAGAATCAAACCTGATGGGATCTTGGTCGGTATTGACTGGGATGAGGACTCTCTGCATATAGCGCGTGAGCATTTAGCCCCCTTCGGCAACCGTGTTATCCTGGTAAAAGGGAATTTTGCCGACTTGCCGCTTATAGCGCAAGAGCTGAAGATTGAAAAGGTTGACGGGGTATTACTGGATCTGGGCATTTCTTCTTATCATCTGGAGCAGAGCGGCCGTGGGTTCAGCTTTAAACAGGATGAAATACTTGATATGCGCATAGACAAACAAAATCCATTGACCGCCCGGCATATTGTTAACCGTTTCCCTGAGAGAGAACTGGAGAAGATTATAAGGGAATACGGGGAAGAAAGGTGGGCGCGGAGGATTGCCAAGGTAATCGGCCGGCAGCGGGAAAGAGAGCCGCTTAATACCGCCGTACAACTGGCTTCGCTGGTTGCTTCGGCCATACCGCGCAAGTTCCATCCTGCCAATATTCATCCGGCCACACGTACGTTTCAGGCCTTGCGGATCGCGGTCAACCGGGAATTAGAGAATCTGGCCCGTGCGATACAGGGTGTTGTCGGTCTCCTCAAGCCGGGGGGGCGGCTCTGTATAATTTCCTTCCACTCCCTTGAAGATAGAATTGTCAAAAAAAAATTCCAGGAGATGGAACAGACCGGACTTAAGGGTGAACGACCTGTGCTGCGTCGGATTACACGTAAACCCATTATTCCGTCACCTGAGGAATGTGTTGCTAACCCGCGGGCCCGCAGCGCTAAATTAAGAGTGGCGGAGCGACTCGCGGCTTAAAGGAGGAGTAAGCATGTCTAATGTTTCCACCATTCGCTTGCCCAAAAGGGCGTTTATCGGAAACCTGACCGTCGGAAAGAAGGCTAAACACAAGACCGCCAAGTTATCCTTGCCCGGCGGAAAAATTGCCCTGGCGTGCAGCCTGGCGATATGTCTCCTGTCACTTGTGGCATTAGGAAGCACGATTACAGAAAGCGAGTCACAGGGAATCGTTGCCGGGAAACAAAATAAGAAACTTTTAAGCGAAAATCACAGGTTACAGCAGGAATGGAAATATCTAAAATCTCCGGCACGGATAGAACAATTGGCAAAATGTGAACTGGGATTGCAACGTCCATCCAAAGAACAGCTTGTGATTATTAGATGAAAAGGGAAACCGGTAAGCGTAAGAATTATGCCCCCTATATTATTATCCTGGCGATCCTTATATCAGGGTCGGGCATTCTATTAGCCCGTGCCTTCCATGCAGGTGAACAGGATAAGAAAATTTCGGGGCATGGCCACACTCCGGAACCTGCCTTATCCCTTGCTCCTTATCGAGGCGGCATTTTCGACCGGAGCTACAGAGAGTTGGCTGTAACCGCTAGCGCCTACTCCGTTTATGCCCATCCTCTGGATGTTGACGATCCGGCCCAGACGGCGGCCGCCCTTTCCAACACACTCAGGATCAACGAAAAAGATCTACTCAAGATGCTCGAATGTGAGAAGGCCTTTGTATGGATAGCCCGTCGTGTGGCCTCCCATCAGGCAGAGATGATAAAGAATCTCAAGCTCAAGGGTATCCATTTTATTAATGAAAACCGCCGCCTCTATCCCCGGAACAGCCTGGCCGCTCAGATTATAGGCTTTGCCGATACGGATGGTCACGGCATAGAGGGATTAGAGTCAGCCTATGATGATCTCCTGTGCAGCACCCCTTTGTCACTTCAGAAGAAGTGCGACGAGTCAACCCGCTTGACATTCAATGGCGGGGTAACAGAGGTTAATGCCGGCAAGGGCAATAATATTATTCTGACTGTGGATAGCAACATTCAGGCCATGGCGGAGAGGGGGTTTTGTCCGGTTCCGGCCAAAGATAATATAGTTAAAGCAGGGGCCATTATTGTCATGGATATTAAGAGCGGGGCCGTATTGGCTATGGCCAATTATCCATCTTACAATCTTAACACCTTCTGGGAGGCCGATGCCTCGCTGCGCAGGAATCGGGCCGTCACCGATATATATGAACTGGGTGAACTGGCCGGGTTTTTTGGAGCGGCGGCGGCCATTGAAGAGCAGACTTTAAGAGAAAAATCCAGTGTTCCGGCCATGCAAGGGCGTGATAATGCAACACACGTGTCGCATGGCGACACAAAAGACAATGAAAAAAATCTCTCTGAATCCCCCCACACCCCTTCGCCGGAGTTTCTATATAATTTTCTTCTCAAGCTCGGATTTGGCAATAAGACAGGTATCTGTCTGCCTGCCGAAAATAGCGGCACTTTGCCGCCTTATAGCCAATATAAGGGCGATATATCTGCATTTTACCGGGGTGAAGGGATTACGGTAACCCCCCTTCAGCTCATTACGGCCTTTGGGGCTATCTTAAACCGCGGCGTGTTTATGCCGCCTCACGTGGTCTCAAAGGTAACCGACAGTGAAGGTAATTTAATAAAAGAATATCAGTGCGCTCCGGCAAGGCAGGCATGCACGCCGGAGACATCTGAAAAAATAAGCGCCATTCTTAGAACTCAGCAAGGCAAAGAGGATAAAAACTTTATCTTGCTTACAGCTTGCAATTATGTCCGGCCCCCCGCCGGCATTTCATCCCCGGATCATCCCTCTCTCGACAATTCGTCCGGGGTTGATTATATTAAATACTTACTGGGGGGCGTGCCGGCTCATAATCCTAAGGTAGCTATACTGATGATAATTGAAGGAGCCCCGGGGGAAGAGGAAGTAAGGACAAAAATAGAACGCCGGATAAAAGACATGGCCTATGCCTCTCTTAGAGTATTAACCCGTCCCCAGGCAAAAGCGCTTGCTTCATATAGAGAAAAAAAAGACCGGGGTTACACCGGAAGAGAGAATAAGGCTCAAAGTAGCTGCAGTCAGGCTGCGGCCACGGCTACAAAGGCCATGGTTATGCCGAACGTACGGGGCAAATCCATGCGGGAAGCCCTGTATATGCTTCAAGGATATGATGTCTCTCTGGTAGTCACCGGTTCTGGGGTTGCGGTTTGTCAATCACCGGCGCCGGGAACAAGGCTAAGAAAGAATTCTCGTTGTGTAATAGAATTTAAACCGTCTTCATAGAAGGCAGGATTTTTAGGATATGCGACTACCCCAATTAATAGCCTCAATCGACAAAGAGCTTACGGAAGGCCTGCCGGATATTGAAATTGCCGATGTCGCCTATGACTCCAGGAAGGTAAGCCAGGGGAGCCTTTTTGTGGCTATTTCCGGATTAAAGGCCGATGGGCACGCCTATATCCATGATGCTATCAGGCACGGGGCTAAGGCAGTGGTAGTGCAAAACGGTTTTAAACTGAATTCCACGCCTGCCGGCTTAAGCATAATCAGGGTTCCCAATACCCGCCAGGCCCTGGCCTGCATCGCCAGCGCCTACTATGGAGACATAACAGGGAGATTGTGCCTTGTAGGTATTACCGGCACTAATGGTAAGACGACCACATCTTACCTGGTAGAATCTGTTTTAAAGGCCGCGGGTCTTTCTGCCGGGGTTATTGGAACGGTCAATTATCGCTTTGGATGTGAGGTGCTGAAGGCGCCTTTCACCACACCTGAGTCCCTGGAGTTGCAAAAGCTCCTCCGCCGGATGGCTGATCAGAAGATAACGCACGTGGTTATGGAGGTGTCATCTCACGCCCTGGATCAGGAGAGGGTTGGTTCCTGCCGGTTTGATGTAGCGGTCTATACCAATTTATCGCGGGATCACCTGGATTATCATCACGACCTGGAGAATTATTTTCGTTGCAAGGAAAGGCTTTTTACCACAGTTTTGGAGGAGAGCAGAAGGGTAAAGCGACCTTGCTCAGTTATCAATATCGACGATCCCTGGGGGAAGGAGTTGCTCAAGACCCAGCGGGACCTTCTTTTGACCTATGGACTAAGAGATCATGGGGCAGATATAACGGCACGGAACACATCTTTTACCCTGGATGGGATCGAGGCAGAGATAGTTACCCCAAAAGGGACCTTCGGCCTGCATTCAAAACTCCTGGGTGAGTACAACCTTTACAATATGCTGTCGGCCACAGGGGTAGGGCTGGCTCTGGGTCTTTCGTGCGAGGTTATAAAAAAAGGGATAGAGGCATTGAGCGCTGTGCCGGGACGCATGGATCGCATCGAGAATCCCTGTAAGGCCACGGTCTTAGTGGACTATGCCCATACTCCGGATGCCCTGGAAAAAATCTTAAGCACCGTACAGGCCCTTAATCCTAAAAGGCTTATCAGTGTATTTGGTTGCGGCGGTAATCGCGACCAAGGCAAGAGGCCCATTATGGGGCGGATAGCCGCCCAATTCAGCCAGATAGTAATAATAACCTCAGACAACCCTCGGGAGGAAGATCCTCTGGAGATTATCAGGCATATTGAAGAAGGAATAAAGGAATCTCCTTTGCGGCGGGTTGAGCCGGATAGCATCCTGGCCGGCCTACCTGAGGCGGGCTATGTCATTATGCCTGACCGGCGTGAGGCGATCAGGCTGGCCTCGCGCCTGGCCCGGCCGGGAGATGCCATCGTCATTGCCGGCAAAGGCCATGAAGACTATCAGATCGTAAAGGGGAATATTTTATCTTTTGACGATCGGGCGGAGGTGAGGCATGCCTTTGGCAGTCTGTCTTGATACCGGGCGGGATATGAGAAGGCTGACGGCTTTAGATGTATTGTATGCTACAAAAGGGATGCTGCTCCAGGGTGGCACGGCCGTTTCTTTTAACCGTGTGGCCATAGATTCCCGCGCGGCAAAAGAAGGAGATCTTTTTCTGTGCCTGAAGGGGGAACGTTTTGACGGCCATGACTTTGTGCCGGAAGCGTTAGCCAAGGGGGTAAGCGGTATTTTAGTCCGTAAAGGCTGGTGGTCTGAGCAGGCCGGCCGGAACCTTTTTACTCCGGCCGTGGTCATTGAGGCGGATGATACCTTAACCGCCTTAGGCGACATCGCCTCTTTCTGGCGCCGCGCCAATCCTGTGCAAGTGGTAGCCATTACCGGATCCAGCGGCAAGACCACCACCAAGGAAATGACCGCCGGTATCCTGGCTAAATGCCTTAATGTGGCCAAGACCATGGGTAACTTTAACAACCTCGTCGGATTGCCTCTGTCTCTCCTGGCGGTTAAGCCCACGGATAAAGTAGCCGTCCTGGAGATGGGTATGAACAGACTTGGAGAAATAGAACGGCTGGCTCAGATTGCGAGGCCGGATATAGGGGTAATTACCAATGTGCAGATGGCTCACCTGGAGGGTCTTAAAACTATAGAAGGGGTAGCCAGGGCCAAGGGCGAACTTTATGCCGCTCTGGATGAGGAGGATACGGCCGTATTTAATGTGGATGATCCGCATGTTTCAAATCTGGCCCGAAAATGCAGGGCGCGTAAGCTAGGTTTTGGGTTTGGTCCCGGGGCGGAAGTTACCGCCCGGGAGATTATATCCCGGCCGGAAGGGACGCTAAGTTTCTCTTTGGTGTCACGCGAAGGGGCTGTACAGGTAACCCTACAGACGCCGGCGAGGCACAACATTGCAAATGCCCTTGCCGCAAGCGCTGTGGCATTGGCTATGGGAGTGGATATCAAGACCATCAAAGAAGCCCTGGAAGAATTCCGTCCGGCGGCAAACCGGTTAGAGCTTATCAAGCTCCCCCAGGGCATGACCATAATAAATGACACGTATAACGCCAATCCGGGCTCTATGCGGGCCGCCCTGGAAACCCTTAAAGAAATTAAAGGGAGTAGGCCCGGGATAGCGGTTTTGGGAGACATGCTGGAATTGGGTGAGCAGACGGCGGAGGCCCATCGCTCCATCGGAAGGTATATTGCCGGGCTGGGGATAGAATATCTCATCGTTATGGGCGAGTTTGCCCCGGCGTTTATTGCAGAAGGGGCTGTCTCAGGCGGTATGGATAAAAGTCATATTATTGCTGCGTCCAGCCATGAAGAAGCAGTCAGAATACTCAGGCAAAAGACCTCTGGCCACGATTTTGTGCTGGTCAAAGGATCGCGTCGCATGCGGATGGAAGAGGTTGTAAAAGGGCTCCGGGGAGAGGCATAAATGTTATATTACTTACTGTATCCCCTGCATGTCTATCATACTGTTTTCAATGTCTTCCGGTATATTACCTTTCGCACTATCTACGCCACGTTGACGGCCCTTTTGTTGTCTTTCATAGTCGGGCCTTATTTGATCAGGCGGCTCAGCGAACTTCAGGTAGGGCAGTATATTCGTGAAGAAGGCCCTCGGTCCCACTTCTCGAAGCAGGGGACACCCACTATGGGTGGCCTCATGATCATCTTTGCCGTGGTTACGTCCACGCTCCTGTGGGCAGATTTAAGTAACCATTATATCTGGTTGGTCTTGCTGGTCACCGTCGGCTTTGGCAGCATCGGGTTTCTGGACGACTATCGCAAGGTAATCAAGAAGGACAATAAAGGCCTGGGTGGTCGTTACAAGCTGGCCGGACAATTAGCCATTACCCTGTTTATTGGCGTCTACCTCTATACGCATCATAATTTCGATACCCGCCTCAGTATCCCATTTTTCAAGACCATCAGGCCTGATATTGGTTGGGCCTATATCCCCTTGGCCATATTAGTTATTGTTGGAGCGTCCAATGCCGTCAACCTGACCGATGGTCTGGATGGGTTGGCCATCGGGCCGACTATCATCGCCGCTGCCACCTACCTCATTTTTGCCTACTTAACCGGGCATATTAAGATAGCTAATTATCTGCAAATTGCTTACGTGCCGGGCGTCGGAGAGATAGCCGTATTTTGCGGGGCATTAGTAGGCGCCGGTCTGGGGTTTTTATGGTTTAACAGCTATCCGGCTCAGGTCTTTATGGGTGATGTCGGTTCGCTGGCCCTGGGGGGGGCCTTGGGGACGGTGGCCGTGATAACCAAGCACGAAATTTTGCTGGCCATTGTGGGCGGCATATTCGTGGTCGAGGCCCTGTCCGTCATCTTTCAGGTAGGATATTTTAAGGCCACCAACGGCAGGCGTATTTTCCGCATGGCCCCGCTCCACCACCACTTTGAGCTTAAGGGATGGCCGGAGCCCAAGGTCATCGTGCGCTTCTGGATCATTGCTATTCTTCTGGGGTTGGTAGCCATAAGCACCCTGAAGCTAAGGTAATCAGAGGATATATTGGGTTATGGACTTTAAAGATAAAAAGGTCTTGGTGGTAGGGCTGGGCGCAAGCGGTAAGGAATCTGCTGCGTTTTTGCTGGAGCGCGCGGCCCGGGTCTCCATATCCGAAACCTCTGCCCTTAAGGATATCCCCGCAGATAAGCTGGCCTGGATTGAAGAGAACAGGATTCCTCTGGAGGCCGGCGGGCATAACATGAAGACCTTCCTTGCGGCTGGGTTGATCGTGGTCAGCCCGGGGGTGCCTCTGGAGATTGAGCCCCTTCAGGCGGCAAGGCGGGCCGGTATTCCGGTCATTGGAGAGATAGAGCTGGCCGCCCGTTTCATAGATACGCCTGTCATCGCGGTAACCGGCACTAATGGCAAGAGCACGACTACGGAATTAATCGGTCACATCCTGGCGCATACGGGTAAAAAGATATTCGTGGGTGGCAACATCGGCCGCCCCTTGATCGGCTACGCGGGGCAGAAACAGGACAGGGATTTTGTGGTGGCAGAGATAAGCAGTTTTCAGTTGGACACTACCAAATTCTTTCGACCCTGGCTGGGGCTCCTTTTGAACATAACCGAGGATCATTTGGATCGTTATCCATCTTTTAATGCCTATGCCCTCTCCAAGTTCAGGATTTTTGCCAACCAGACCGCCGGTGACTTTGCTGTTATTAACGGTGATGATCCTGTGGTGACGCAGTACGTAAGTAAAATACCCTCCCGCATACTCACCTTCAGCCATAAGCCGCACGGTGAAGGGGCCTACCCGGAGGGGAACAGGCTGCTCTGCCGCTTGGATCAGGAAACCGGGGAGACCTATTCATTAGAGAAGGTGAAATTGACGGGCGCGCATAACCTGGAAAACATCATGGCCGCCGTGCTTGCGGCCCGGATGTGCGGCTGTACGCCATCCGCCATACAGGAGGCCCTGGAGACGTTTGAGGGCCTGCGTCACCGTACGGAATTTGTCTGTGAGATTGGCGGCGTAAGCTTTTATGATGATTCCAAGGGGACCAATGTGGGTTCGGTGGTCAAGTCCCTGGCCGGGTTCGACCGGCCGGTCATACTGATTGCCGGAGGCCGGGACAAGGGCGGCAGTTATGCGGCATTGGAAGGTATGGTGCGCAATAAGGTGAAGGCGCTTATCCTTATCGGCGAGGCCGGAGAAAAGATACGCCGGGCCTTGGGACATCTGACCCGGACTATGGAGGCCGGGACGCTGCCGGAGGCCGTGCGCCTGGCCTATGCGGAGTCTGCGCCGGGGGATGTTGTCCTCCTCTCCCCGGCCTGCGCGAGTTTTGATATGTTTCGTAGTTATGCGGAGAGGGGAGATATTTTTCAGGAAGCAGCCCGGAGCTTGCTAAAAAAGCAGGCCGTTGCGATATGATAAATCCGTTCGAACGTTTAACATGTATGAAGCAAAGAGAATACGCATCATTGTAGCCGGGGGTGGAACCGGCGGGCATCTTTTCCCGGGGATTGCTGTGGCCAGGGAACTGATGAGCAAAGGAGACGCGAGCATCCTGTTTGTAGGCACGGACAGGAAAATAAACGTAGAGGCCCTGCGCAGATACGGGTTTTCGTTCAAGACGATACGGGCCGAGGGTATCAAGGGGCGTGGCGTAGTTGGTACGGTTCGGGCCCTGGCCATGGTCCCTTTAGCGATATTACAGACACTGGCCATTTTGAGAGACTTCCGGCCCCATTTAATCCTGGGCGTCGGCGGTTATGTCTCCGGGCCGGTAACCCTTGGAGGTTGGCTTATGGGAATAAAGACTGCGATACAGGAACAGAACTCCATCCCGGGTCTGACTAACCGTATTTTAGGCCACATCGTAGATCGGATATTTATCTCTTATCCGGAAAGCGGAGATTATTTCCCCGGACGAAAGGCCATGCTTACCGGGAATCCAGTACGGAAAGATTTACTGGATTCAGTTGGTAAGGGTGGGGAAGTGGACGACCGGTTCACCGTCCTTATCCTGGGCGGCAGTCAAGGCGCGCACCGCATAAATGAGATTATAACTGCTGCCCTGGCCGGTCTGAATGACCTGAAGGAACGACTTTACTTCATTCACCAGACCGGCGAGAAAGATGAGGTCTGGGTAGGGGAGGCTTATCGGCAGGCTGGGGTTGAGGCCACGGTCTCCGCATTTATTAATGACATGGGATGGGCCTATGGCCGGGCAAGCGTTGTGGTATGCAGGGCCGGGGCCGGTACTCTGGCTGAATTGACCGCCATCGGGAAGCCTGCCCTGTTGATCCCTTATCCTTATGCGGCCAATAACCATCAGGAGGTAAATGCCCGCTGTCTGGAAAGGGCCGGCGCTGCCAAGGTATATCTACAGGCCGACCTCAGGCCGGATATTCTGGCCGGGGAGATTAAATCGCTGTATGAAGATCAGTGCGCCCTTAAGAATATGGCAGGCCGGTCATTGGCGCTGGGCAAGTCAAACGCCGCTCAGCTTATTGCGGAAGAGTGTCTTAAGATGATAGGTGGCTAATAAATGTATAAGACCGGTCAACACGTACACTTTGTAGGCATAGGCGGCATCGGCATGAGCGGCATAGCCGAGGTTCTAGTCAACCTGGGCTATCAGGTCAGCGGCTCTGACTTGGCCGAGACCGACATTACTCGCCGCCTGAGCAGACTGGGTTGTGCCGTACATAAAGGACATGATCCCCAAAACGTGCATGGGGCCGCTGTTCTGGTTACTTCTTCAGCCGTAACCAGGGATAACCCTGAGGTGCAGTATGCCCGGGAGGCCATGATCCCGGTCATCCCGCGGGCGGAGATGCTGGCGGAGTTGATGCGTCTGAAGTACGGCATTGCCGTGGCCGGCGCACACGGCAAGACCACCACCACTTCCATGGTAGCCACGGTACTGGCTCAGGGCGGTCTTGATCCCACGGTGGTTATCGGCGGCAAGCTCAACAGCCTGGGAAGCAACGCCAAGCTGGGACAGGGCAAATTTCTGGTGGCCGAGGCCGATGAGAGCGACGGTTCCTTCATGCATCTTTCTCCGAGTATTGTGGTGGTGACCAATGTCGATGTCGAACACCTCGACTACTACGGCAACCTGGAGTGTATTAAGACTACCTTCCTCGAATTTATAAATAAAGTGCCCTTTTACGGGATAGCCATCGTCTGCCTGGACGATAACCATATTCCATCTTTTATCCCCTATATTAAAAAACGCCATGCTACCTATGGCCTCAGCGCTCAGGCCGATTTTCAGGCGCGGGATGTCCGCTGGGCAGGGTTGGGAGGACGTTATATTGCTTATCATCTGGGGCAGGAACTTGGAGAGATCAACCTGAACGTCCCCGGCATACATAATGTCTATAATTCTCTGGCGGCGGTGGCCTGCGCTCTGGAACTCGATATACCATTCGCCGACATACAGACCGCCCTGCAACAATTCAGCGGCGTCCAGCGACGTTTTCAGATCAAAGGGGAAGTGAGCGGCATTATCTTCGTAGATGATTACGGTCATCATCCCACGGAAATTAAGGCCACCCTTACCGCGATGCGACAATGCTGGGAGGATAAGAGACTCATCGTCCTTTTCCAGCCTCACCGTTACACGCGGACGCAGGCCCTTTTCGAGGATTTTGTGAAGGCCTTTTACCAGACAGACGTGCTCATACTGACCGAGATTTATGCGGCCGGCGAGAAGCCGATCCCGGGCGTGGAGGCAAAAGATCTGTGTGAGAGTATCCGCCGGCAGGGGCATAAGGACGTGCAATTTATACCGGACAGAGCGGCTATAGCCTCTCATCTCGAGGCGATAGTCCGTCCCGGGGATGTGGTCTTGACCCTGGGAGCCGGCAATATCTGGCAGGTAGGAGAAGAGCTGCTGACGCGGCTTGGAAAATGAACAAAAGGGTAAAAAGACAATTAGAGAAGTTATGTGACGGCGCGACGTTGTTTGATGAGCCGCTGGCGCGCTGGACATCCCTTAAAGTGGGCGGACCGGCCGATGCACTGATTATGCCCCGCAGTGTCAACGCCCTGGGACAAATCCTGGCATTTGCGCGCCGGGAAGGCGTACCTTATTTTGTTATCGGCCGGGGGACAAATCTGGTAGTTAAAGACCGTGGATTTCACGGTGTAGTTATCTCCCTGAAGATGGGATTCAAAAAGATGACGGTCACGGACTCAAAGGACAGGCCTACCGTTTTGGTTACCGTGGAGGGAGGGGTTTATCTCCCGCAACTGGTTCGGTTTACGGCCAAGGCCGGATTTTCCGGCCTGGAGTTCGCTGCCGGTATCCCCGGCTCAACAGGTGGAGCCATATCCATGAACGCCGGCTCCTGGGGCGGTGAGATAAAAGACTGTTTGCAAGAGATCAGCGTCCTGGATGAGGAAGGAAAAGTCAGGCGATGGGAGAGGAGCCGGATATCCTTCGGTTATCGCACTCTTTTAGCCCCTAAAAGGGGCGCCATCCTTTCCGGCACCTTTTGCCTGGAGAGGAGCAATCCCGGGCAGGTTCAGGATATGGTTACCTCTAACCTGGCGCGTAAACGCGCCAGCCAGCCCCTTCGTCAGCCCAGCGCCGGCTCTATTTTTAAAAACCCGGCCGGCCTGGCCGCCGGTAAATTGATTGAGATGGCCGGATTAAAGGGTATGCGTTGTGGAGGGGCCTTGGTATCACGGAAGCACGCCAATTTCATAGTCAATACCGGCGGGGCCACGGCCTCGGACATCCTCGGTCTGCTGGGCCTGGTTCGCGATCAGGTCCAGGCCCGCTTTGGGGTGAAATTGGAGCCGGAGGTAGAGATCATTGGTGCGTAGCTATAAAAGGATGCCTCAAAGGCCGGACAGCCGCCGTAAAAGGCGCATAATCTTATTGCTTGGGCTGGCGCTGCTGCTGTTTTTGTCCGCGGGCGGCATCTTTTTGACAAGGACCTGCTGCCGCTGGATGTATCATTCCAGCCTCTTTCGTATTAATTCAGTGCATATTACCGGGTGCCAGCGCATTTCCAAGGAAGAGATACGTAATCTGGCCAATGTGGATATACACAGCAATATACTGGCTATTGATGCGGATAAAATCGGCCGGACACTGGAGACGCACCCCTGGGTCAAACAGGCCGTCGTGCGTAAGGAACTGCCCGACCGCCTTTATATCCGCATCGTGGAAAAACAGCCGGTAGCGCTGCTGCAGGATAACGGGCTTTATTACGTTGATAAAGAGGGCGTAATAATCGCGCGGACAAATCTGGCTGAGAATATGGATTATCCGATTATAACCGGCCTAAAGAAAGGAGAGCTGCTCTCTGATTCGGAAAGGGTCGGGCATCTGCGGGAGCTTTTGCCGCTTCTCTATGCCAAAAAGAACGTTGAAGATGTGCTGCCGGCCAGAAATATCTCCGAAATCCACATAGACCCCAGGATGGGCCTGGTTCTACATACAGTAGATGGACGTTTCCCCATAAGACTGGGGATGGGAGATATGGCAAAAAAATTCAGGCGACTGGAAATGGTTCTTTATGACCTTTATTTGAAGGAGGCCTATAATTCGGTCAGCTATGTGGATTGCGAGTATTATAATGGAAAAATTATGATCCGAAAGACCATCAACCTATCCTAGGGGAATTTAATTATGGATAAAGATCAAGGGAATATCATTGTCGGCCTGGATATCGGCACGACCAAGATCTGCGCGGTAGTAGGAGAAGTAAAAGAAAATACGATAAAGATCGTGGGAGTCGGCTCCCATCCGTCTATCGGCCTGCGCAAGGGTGTGGTGGTTAATATTGAAAGCACCGTCAACTCTATCCAGAAGGCCATAGAAGAAGCAGAGTTGATGGCGGGCTGTGAGATAAAGTCCGTCTATGCCGGTATCGCCGGCAGCCACATCAAGGGTTTTAACAGCCACGGCGTGATTGCCATCAAAGGGCGTGAGGTAGGGCAGAATGACATAGACCGGGTGATCGACGCGGCCCGGGCCGTAGCTATACCAATGGACCGCGAGGTCATCCACATCCTGCCGCAGGAATATATTGTAGATGATCAGGACGGCATAATTGACCCCTTAGGCATGACCGGTGTCCGCCTGGAGGCCAAGGTGCACATTATAACCGGGGCCGTTACCTCGGCGCACAACATAATAAAGTGTTGCAACCGGGCCGGGCTGGATGTCTGCGATATAGTGCTGGAGTCTCTGGCCTCGGCGGAAGCGGTTTTGAGTAATGAAGAAAAAGACCTGGGGGTGGCGCTGATCGATTTTGGCGGCGGCACCACCGATTTAGCTGTTTTTACCGGCGGCAGTATAAGGCACACCTCGGTACTGGGTCTGGGCGGCAACAACCTGACTAATGATATTGCTGTAGGCCTGCGCACACCCATGGCCGAGGCGGAAAAAATCAAGGTCAGGCACGGTTGTTGTCTGAATACCATGATCCAGAAAGATCAGACCATCGAAGTTCCCAGCGTGGGCGGCAGGAAACCGCGCATCGTCTCGCGGTATATATTGAGTGAGATACTGGAGCCGCGGGTAGAAGAAGTTTTTACCCTGATTGATCAGGAGATAATTCGTTCCGGGTTTAAGGAACTTGTTGCCGCGGGCCTGATAGTTACCGGCGGATCAGCCTTGCTGGAAGGCATACCGGAGATGGCCGAACAAATCTTCAACTTACCGACACGCGTCGGTTATCCCAAGGGCGTTACCGGGCTGGTGGATGTAATAAACAGTCCCATGTATGCAACGGCTGTGGGTCTTCTCATATACGGACTCAACAATGAACCGGAGAGAAAATTCCGTATCCGGGACGAAAATATTTTTAATCGGGTCACAAACCGTATGAAAAAATGGTTCAAAGATAAGATATTATAGTATTATATACAGGGGGAGGGAGTTATGCTCTTTACGTTTGCAGAAGATGATTATGGGGCGAAAATCAAGGTCTTCGGCATTGGCGGCGGCGGCACAAACGCGGTCAGAAATATGATCAGGTCCGACTTAAAGGGTGTTTGTTTTGTAGCCGCCAACACAGACGCCCAGGCCCTGGAGGTGGCCAGCGCGGACATTAAGATCCAGCTTGGCACAGAGGTAACCCGTGGGCTGGGGGCCGGGGCCGATCCGGACAAGGGCCGCCAGGCCGCCCTGGAGAGTATAGACAAGATACGCGAAGCCCTGTCCGGTAGTGACATGCTCTTTGTTACCGCCGGTATGGGCGGCGGGACCGGCACCGGCGGTGCGCCGATTGTGGCCCAGATCGGTAAGGAGCTAGGCGCCCTCACCGTAGCTGTAGTTACCAAGCCATTTCATTTTGAGGGAAAAAAACGCATGCGGCAGGCAGAAGATGGCATTCGCGAATTAAAAAAACATGTGGATACCCTCATCACTATCCCTAATGACCGCCTCCTGAGCCTCGCGGAAAAGAATGCTACTTTCCTCGAAATGCTGAAAAAGGCCGACGATGTGCTTCTTTATGCCGTAAGGGGAATCTCAGATGTAATTACCGTGCCCGGTCTCATCAATGTGGATTTTGCTGATGTCAGAACCATTATGTCGGAAATGGGTCTGGCCCTCATGGGTACCGGCGTTGCCTCCGGAGAAAACCGGGCCGTTGAGGCCGCGCAAAAGGCCATTTCCAGCCCCCTGCTGGAAGATATATCCATAAGCGGAGCGCGTGGAGTCTTGATCAACATCTCCTGTAACCAGAGTTTGACCATGGATGAGGTATATGCCGCCTCTTCCCTTATCCAGAAAGAGGCCCATGAGGATGCCAATATCATATTCGGTTCGGTTCTGGATGATGCCCTGGATGATGAACTCCGCGTCACGGTCATCGCCACCGGCATCAACACAGAGGAAGAAAGCGAGAAGGAGGCATCCCCGCCTCAGGCCGTTCTGCCCCGGCTTCAGCCCAGAAAACAGGATGCTCCGGCCCGGCCTTGGCTCGGGAGCAGAGGGCCGTCTTCGTCTCCGGAAGGGCAGGCCGTGGAGCGTTTTCAGCCCAGGGCTATACTACCCGGGAATACTAACTTACAGCGAAAACGTAGTTTCTCCGATGCCGCGGCCATGGATGAAGAAGAACTGGACGTGCCGACATTTTTGCGCCGGCAGGCAGACTGATTTTGATGATTGCCACAGAGAACACAGCGCGGCATAGTCGCAACCAAAGAAGTTCACGGTTCCGGGTTCCACGTTCACGGTTTTTTAACCCTGAACTTTGAACTGTGAGCTGTGAGCTTTGAACTTCTTTAAGGAGATCATTGTACAAAAAGCAGATTTTAAGCAAGGAACTTCTCGCCGCCGAAAAGGGAGTAATCAGAAAGAAATGGCACGGTAAATTACCCGTAGCCCTCATTTATCCCAACCATTACCATGTGGGCATGTCCAGCCTGGGCTATCAGGTTGTTTATGCCCTTTTTAATCAGAATCCGTACGTAGTCTGTGAACGCATCTTCCTGCCGGAGGAGGGCGAGTCTCCTATTTCCATAGAGTCCCACCGGCCCCTGACCGATTTTAAGGTCCTGGCATTTTCCATCTCTTTTGAGAACGATTACCTGGATGTCCTCAAGATCCTCCAGGCCGCGGGTATCCCCATACGAACAGAAGATCGCAGCGATAAACATCCCCTGGTCATGGCCGGGGGGGTAGCTACCTTTCTCAATCCTGAGCCATTGGCCGCATATATAGACTGCTTTTTACTGGGCGAGGGGGAAGAAATCATCCCGCCTTTTCTCGATCTGTTGATAGAAAAGCAGCTTTTCGGACAGGGCCGCGGGAAGGCGCTCCGGGAACTGGCCTCCCGTCTTGACGGCCTCTATGTCCCGCAATTCTATCAGCCGGGCTACGATAAAAAGGGACGGTTGAAATCCTTCGAGCCGGCTGAAGGACTGCCGCAGAGAGTAAAGAGGATGAGTGTCCCAATAGCAAAACCAGCCGAAAGACATACTATTGTCCTTACTCCACATACTGAATTTGGAGACAAATTTCTCATTGAGATAGGGAGCGGATGTTCCAGAGGATGTCGTTTCTGTGCGGCGGGCTTTATCTATCGTCCGCCCCGGCCCTGGCCTGAAGAAGTCATAAATAGCGTAATTGCCGGGGCCAAAGATATTGAGAAGGTGGGTCTGGTAGGGGCGGAAATTGCCGATGCTGAGGCCATAGAGCGTATCTGCACGCATCTCATCGCTCACGGTAAGGAGGTTTCGTTTTCGTCCCTGCGGGCGGACTGCCTGACCCCGGAACTCCTGGCCACCCTGAAAACCGCTGGATTAAAGACGGTCACCATAGCGCCGGATGCCGGATCAGAACGCCTGCGGCGGGTAATTAATAAGGGACTGGACGAAGGCACTATATTGGAAGCCGCCGAAAAGTTGGCCGAGTGGGACATCCTTAACCTCAAACTCTATTTTATGATCGGCCTTCCTACGGAAGAAGGAGAAGATGTGGAGGCCATCGTCCATCTGACTAAGAAGATAAAACATCATATCCTTAAAATATGTCGGGATAAAAGGCGCATGGGCACCATAACGCTCAGCGTTAACTGTTTTGTGCCCAAGCCCTGGACGCCCTTCCAGTGGGTGGCCATGGATGAGCTGGAGTCGCTGCAGGACAAGATAAAGATTATCAGTCACGGCCTGCGCCACGAGGGAAACGTCCGAACCACGTTCGATGTGCCCAAGTGGGCTTACGTGCAGGCCCTCCTGGCCAGAGGAGATCGCCGGGTCGGGTCTTTCCTGGAGGCGGCGCTAAAGACGGGTAGCTGGAAGAAGGCTTATAAAGAGGTGGACTTAAATCCTAATTTTTTTGTCTCCCGCGCGCGGGATCGGGATGAACTCTTCCCCTGGGATTTTATCGACCACGGCCTAAATAAAGACTACCTTTGGGAGGAATACCAGAAGGGCCTCAAGGCCGAAAAAACCATCCCCTGCCAGGTGGGTAAATGCAAGCGGTGCGGGGTGTGCTAATACACAAAATGGCAAAGCGCATTAACCGTGAGGTTAAGACCCTATCACGCGGGCGATAGATTGGGCGAAGAAATAAGGGGATAAACAAAAAGCATGGTGAGAAACAACGTTATATATAGGGCGACTGAGAGGTCCCGAAAATATCCCTGAACATTGTTGTGGACATATCAGAGGGTTTTCCTAAAAAGCACCGAAATTTCAGATGCCTTTTTTCTGAAAATGCGGCTATAATGTAACAACTTGGTGAACATTATTTGCCGGTTATGAATACTGCTAAACAACAAATATGGACCGAGAGTCTCGGTCTAAGAGGACGTAGCCGACCGGATCTATTCCTTTCGGCTAATGAAGTTAGCGGAGTGCCGCATGCGGCAGCTATGCGTACTGGGTTTAACAAACTGGGCCTTTCCGGTTTTTTCTGTGTTGATTCCATTCCTGCCATTGCTTTTCTGATTCAAAAACGGTTGAACCGCCTTGAGATAAACCGCATACACAAATCCTTGTGGAACCAGGGGCTTGTCAGCCTTCTGCTGGTGATACTACCCGAGGAGGTACGCGCCTATTCGATAACACAGACACCCGTGCCGGAAGACACAGCAGATTTGGATGACAAGAAAGATGAACGACTTGTCAAGCCATTCAATCTTGTTGCGGATGCGATAGAGCTTTCTCATCTGATAACCGGAGTGGAGTCGGGTCGCTATTTCCAGGACAATAAAACCAAATTTGATCAGAAAAAGAAGGTTGATACAGTTCTGCTTTCCAATTTGAGAGAGACAGAGGCAAGTCTAACAGAACGGAAGCTTACCACGGGATCAGCTCAGGCGTTGTTACTGCAAATTACCTTTATCGCCTATCTTGAAGACAAAGGTATCATCGATCCTAATTATTTCAAACATGCTCTTGGACATGGAAAAATCAGTGGACTCAAAGACTTGCTTAACAGCAAAGCCCCAGAGAACCTTAATGCGCTGTTTGGAAAACTTCGGCATGACTTCAACGGTGATATTTTCTTCGCTCCATGTGCCTTCGATACAAAAGCTCCTTCTTCGCCTTTGACTGCAGAGCATATGCAATGTCTCTCCTCGTTCCGTGAAGGAAACGTTGAGCTTGCTACTGGTCAGGGCCGCTTCTGGCCCTATGATTTTCGTTATATCCCCATTGAGCTTATCAGCGCTATTTACAACCGGTTTCTTGCCGGTAGGCCAAAGGAACGCAGAGCCCACGGGGCATATTACACACCTCATTTTCTGGCAGACCTCACGGTAAATCAGGTATGGGACGAAGTCCCGCCGGATATTAAGTCAAAGCCTGAATTCAAGGTATTGGATCCGGCCTGCGGCTCGTCTATTTTCCTCGTCCGTATCTTTCAGCGCATGGTCGAGGACTGGCGCGGAAAACATCCGAAATCTACTCCTGATTGGGACACTCTTGTTTCCATTGTTGAAAGACTCTATGGTTGGGACAAGGAAACCAGCGCCGTCCGAATCGGCATTTTTTCGCTCTACATTGCTCTATTGGAAGAAGTTGAGCCATCGGCAATCCTAAAGTTGCTTGCCGAGGGAAAACTGCTACCCCTCCTTTTTGGAAAGACAATGTGTGATCATGATTTTTTTTTCAGAAAGTACGCCTAAGGAGAAGTTCGATATTGTGCTCGGCAATCCACCATGGGTAAGTCGTAAAAGAAGCGATATCTTGTCAGCCACTGCATGGTGCAAAGCTCACAACTACCCCATGCCGGCCGATGAGCTTGCATGGGCATTTGTCTGGAAGGGCTTACACCATGTCAAGTCGGCCGGAACAATCGCCTTCTTGCTGCCCGCCATGGGTTTTTTACATAATCACAGCGAATCTTCAATTCAAGCCAGGAACTTGTGGCTTGAACAGATTTTTTTGAAAAGAGTTATCAATTTCTCAGACATCCGTTTTCTCTTGTTCGATGGCGCTGTTCGTCCAACGGCATTATGTCTATTTCAACCGTCCGTTAAAGAACTTCACGATTACCGCTTCGACTACTGGTGCCCCAAAGCCGATCCATTGCTGCAAACAACACGTATGCTGACGATGAACAGAGGGGACAAGGTGTCACTGAAAATATCGATGGTACTTCATGAGCCAACGGCTTGGGGCAGATATCTTTGGATGACAAACCGTGACATGAAGCTTTTTGGTTGGCCTTCGAGTTTATCAAAATTACACAAAAAGATAGAAAAGTACATCGATTACAAAAAGCATCTTAAAAATACAACAAAGTGGATAATTGGACAGGGGTTTCAACCTGTTACGAATAGTAACGACAAGCCTAAAGTATCTAAGATAGTGCCTAAAATCCCTTTTTTAGATGCCAACGACTTTCAAGAATGGGTTATTCCAAGTGCAACATTAAAGAAACCTTGTACTTCCCCTCTGAGACGATTAGGATTTGAAAAAGGTTATTATGGTCCCCATGTATTAATTCCTAAGGGTATCAACAGAAAAAATGGCTGTTTGCGGGCGGCATATTCAAAAGAGGACTTTAGCTTCAGGCATGCAATCCAGTCAATCATTAGTTTTTCCAAAGGGGATGCTTCAAAGCTTAAACTACTCACTGTCATATTAAACAGCCGCTTTGCCGCATGGTTTTATTTTCATGAAACATCAAGTTTAGGCTCTGACCGTCCGCTTGTTGATGAAAATCAATTGCTTTCATTGCCCTTTCCTGAGCTTAATGAACTTCCTGATTCCGCAGCAGCCAATAGAGCCGAAAAAGCCATAGTCAGGATAGTTGATGATTTATTATTGGAAAAGGACGAATTACTCCAAGGGCAGCTTCCGAATGATGAAACAATCGAGCGGCTGAATCGGCTTGTGTATCAATATTATGGTTTGACCGAAGATGAAATTACAGTAATAGAAGACACCATAAAATATGTCCTGCCGAGCATTCAGCCCAGCGCAAAAGCGTTGCCGCCCCTGTGGAGCAAAACGAATCAAAGACATTGGCAGGAATATATGAAGGTTCTTTCAGCCACGCTGGAAAGCTGGTTGATACCGAATTGTTATTTATCCGCCACATTGACAGCTGGTCATCCCTATCTCGTGCTTATCGGCTTGCGAATCCCGAGCAAGCGCCCGCAGCGAGCCCTTGTCATCAACGAGACTCATGATGCCTTTAATGCCGCTTTATCCAGAATCAACGCCGGGTTAAGGCAAAAGATTTCACGGAATTTTTACCTTGTTCCTGACTTGAGAATATTTGTCAATGATACCCTTTACTTGATAAAACCCAAAATAATGCGTTTCTGGACAAAAAGCGCGGCATTAAACGATGCGGATGCTATAGTTGCCGATCTTCAGTCGGCAAGACACCCTTATGAGAAACAGGGATAGGCTCAGGTGACAATCGGAAATCCTTCAACCTGGCTGGTTAAATTCCAAGATGTACATGACAAGGTTTTGCACGTGATTAGCGATGTCTGGCCTGATTGTGCCAGACGCTTTCACTCTCATACTTTAGAAAACCAGATTACGGACCAACTTGCCTTGATGTTGCAGAGATATCCACGTTCACGCGGCGATTGGCGTGTTGAGCCGTAACACAAGCTGCTTGATTCTGATCAAGCAGGTGATGTTGTAACAAAAGGATTCATAGATTTCGTTGTGATTTTTGATTTGAATCAGGAAAACTACATTGCCTATGAGTGTAAACGCTTGAATGTTCTTTTCCCAAGCGGCTTTCAAACACTTGCAGATAAGTATGTCGATGAAGGAGTAATGCGCTATGTTTCCGCTCAATATGCACAAGAATTGCCTTTCGGGGTCATGATAGGTTATGTTTTTGACAGTAATGTGCCAAATGCTTTCACAGCGGTAAAAAGCCAGATTCAAAATAAGGCAAGCAGGTTGCAATGCATGAGTAAATCTCCGGTAAATAATTTGCCCCCAGTTTCCTTCATCATTCGCTTTGCAACAGGTCATTCAAGGCCGAGTGGCAAAATTGAGGTTCAGCACTTATTGCTGCCTCTAAGTCCCTAACATTTCTCAGATATGGCACGGGCAAAGCACGCTATGGCATTTGGAGTAAAACCGAGCCAAACGATGAAGCAAACAATGCCAATAATGCTTCCCGACAGTCCCGACGTATGGACTTAGGGGACGTTGTTGAAAACTATCACTTATTTTTTATAGACTCCAGATTTTGTATGGCTTTGATGATGGCCGAGGTGCACACCCCCAATTGCCTGGCTATCTCAGCCGCCGGGGTTCCTAACTCAAAACTTAAATGATATGCAATACTGGCTCTGGCCCTAGAAACCTTTCTCCTCCGTCCTCCCATGCTCAGTTCCTGTTCATTTACCCCTTCTTCATTGCATATTCTCTTAACCCAAGTTTACCACAGTCATAGTTAAAAGTTTAGGAAAACCGATATGTTAAGCTAATAATGGGCATATTTATGGGCACTACAAATTTTACTGCTCTGTCATTTGAGTTGGCACAGGAACAGGGTTTAAGTTTAAAGCTTTGAAAATATTTCGTTGATAAAAGGTT
>DSAQ01000171.1 GCA_011046395.1 Pseudomonadota bacterium | reverse complement strand
TCAAAATAACCGCGTAGCCCTCCTTTTTGGCCCGGAGAATACGGGCCTGAGCAACGAGGATCTGAAATACTGTCATATTGTGACCACCATACCTACAGCCAATTTTGCTTCGCTTAACCTGGCTCAGGCCGTCATGATTGTATGTTATGAGATACTCATGGCCCGTATGGAAGCCACTTCTCGGGATCGTATTACACCGCATCTGGCGACTTCTGCAGAGCTGGAGGGGATGTATGCGGATCTGCAGGAGGCGCTGCTCACGATTGGTTTTCTTAAATCTGGGGAGCAGGAGTATGGCCTTAATCAAGTGCGGGTCTTTCTTTCCCGCGTCAAACTTCTCTCGCGGGAGACTCAACTCATCCGCGGCCTCTGCCGGCAGCTTAAGTGGTTTAAGAAGAATTCATAATGTTCACCGCAAGAACGCAGAGATAGTGAATGATTTAGAAAAATAGTTTTCTCTGCGTGCTTTGCGCCTTTGCGGTGAGAACGGGGTACTATCGGCAGGGCAGATCAAAATCAGGAGATGACATCTCTTTAAGTTTTTCTTCAAGATCGGCTATAGGAGATTTGAGATTTCCGGCTTCATCGGCCTTTTTTAGTATTTCAAGCACAAGCGAGGCCTTTTCCTTGTGTCCGATATTATAACAGACGTTGAAGGCCCTCCAGGCGTATTCGGCGGCCTCAGGCCACCTTTCCTGTTTTAGGGTTAACCTGGCCAGCATCTCCAGATCAGCAGCCATACCGGGATAATCGAGGTTTTCCTGGTCAAGTTCCAGGGCCTTTGCCCATAGGGTTTGGGCCTCCATATAATTTCCCTCAGACATGCGTATAAGGCCCAGATTATGGCAGGCTGAAGCCATCCCGGCTTTATTATCCCCGGCTTCATAGATGGCTATGGCTTTCGATACAGAATCATTCGCCATGGGAAGAAGACCTTTTTGCCAATATAGGTGTCCCCTAAGATTTAGGACAAGGGCCTGCTGGAGTTTATCCTTACCTCGGCTTGCCGCCTGATAAGCCTCTTCCAGATGTCTTTCGGCCTGGTCTGGATTTTCTGCCTTCAGGTCAACCGTAGCCAGATTGCTGAGACTGAGAGACAGCCCCGCTTCGTTATCCAGATTACGCTGAATGCGGGCGGCCAGGGTAAAAAATTCTCCGGCCTCATTGAGCTTGTCGGTATTCAGGGCTATCATGCCGATATTGTTATAATCATAAGCCATACCGGGAAGGTTGTCTATGGACTGATTAATTCGCAAGGAATTTTCAAA
Source organism: Pseudomonadota bacterium (assembly GCA_011046395.1). GTDB lineage: Bacteria > Desulfobacterota > QYQD01 > QYQD01 > QYQD01 > QYQD01. The sequence continues at coordinate 38,965 of DSAQ01000171.1, read as the reverse complement.
TAAGGACAGGGCCCGGCTGTAACAACCTTTTTTAAACCACAGTACTCCCTTATTAGCATAATCCAACGCCCTTTCTTTTTCTAATTCTATAGGTTTCGGCGGCGCGCCTGCACAACCTGGGAGGCCGGATAACATTAGCAGCATGCAGATTATTATCAGGAGATAGCGGCGCATTTATCTTACCCCTCTTGTATCCGGCTGAATAATTCCCTTTTCTTTCGGGGGGATGCCGCCTTTAATGAGTGGATTACGTTTGGCTGACTCCAGTATCTGGTCCAGTTTCTGCAGGTTTTCACGCGCTGCCTGGGCAATGGCCGGCGCATCACGGCTGGCGGTCTTTATATCCTGCAGGATTTTTCTCATCTCTTGCATGGCTTCCGGCAGAACCCGGGCGGCTTGCTCTACGCCCTGCGATGTTTTCTCGGCATTAGCCAATATAGCCTCCAGGTGGGCCATTTGCCGGTCCAGTCTCTCATAAAGGTCATTTTTTACCAGTATATTCCCTAACCCCTGGCCTTCTTTTATGTCATTGGTTATGACACGCAGATCCCAGAGCGTACCTAATAACGGGCCTTCCGGATCCTTAAGCTGATTTATGGTTTCTTCGAGGTTGTAAATTATCCGGGTAAGGGCATTGAATTTTTCTTCCAGGTGAAACTCTTCAGCATAATCACTGAGAGATTTCCTCCTCTTTGAGGGGATGATTCCCTCTTCAGGTATAAGGGGTGACCCTGGCGAACCGGCGGATATGGATATATATTCGCTGCCAATGAAGGTGGGGCTATCTACGACCGCTACCGAGTCCTGCCTGATCAACTTGGAGTGTTCCTTCAGAATCTTGATGGTGACCCCTACCTTGTTTTGCGGGGTAATCTCTAACGAAGTCACGCGCCCCACGTCAGCATTAAATATCTTGACGGTGGCCCCTTCTTTGAGGTTATAGCCCTCATCAAAGACAATATTATAGACGCCATAATCCCTAAACCAGGCCTTACCGCGGCCGATGACGATTACGCTTCCGGTTACTATGATGATGCTAAGGATGAGCAAGGCGCCCACCATCTTTTCCATTGTGCTAAACTTCATTTCCATGATCGGATGCTGTTCCTCCCTGAGTCAGGCCTGGCGGCGTACGTTCTTGTGCGGGACCCGGACGGCCGCAGGCGGGATTTTCTCCGGCCAGCCTCCCCTCTTCCAGGGTATATGAGCGACTAATGAGTGCGGACAGGGAGGCGAATGAGGCAGCGCTTGTGGAGGCGACCAGCAGGGAGCTGCCCATCTCCTGCAGGCATTTTCCTACATAGGATATAAGCAGGGTCTGTCCTTCTGTAGAAAGGGTATCGATTATTCTGTCCAGTAGTATCAGGATAGGTTTTTTGGCCAGCTCCCGGGCGCATACTGCGCGTTTAAATATCTCCGCATTAACCTCTGTGGGATGCAGGTCTTTATAGTCATTGACCTGGAAATAGGTTAAGAGCCTTTCCCCTTCTTCCCAAACATCATGCAGTGATCTGTTTTCGTAGTAGGCCCATCCCAGGGATACGTTTTGTAATAAGGTGAGATTGCTTATTAGGGCCGTATCCTCGGCTACATAAGCAATCTTTCGGCGCAGGGAAAGAAGGTCTATTTCCCGGTCAAAAGGTACGGGTATCCCATCCAGGTGGATTTCTCCCTGCGTTGGTTCCAGCAAAGTAGCGCATATCTGGAGCAACTCAGCGCCGGACAGGCCGGTTGGGTCACAGAGACCTATCCCTTCGCCATATGGTACGGACAGGTTAACCCCCTGCAGTATGTTTTTCCCGTTATCTTTATACCATACATCATTTATGTGGAGGCGAATTGCGGCCATTTTCCAATCACAGGTAAAAAAAGGTGGATATGAGGACGTTCAGGACAAAACAATACACCAGACATTGTACAGCGGCCCGGGCGGTGACCTGGGGCACTTCAGTGATAGCCTTTTTAGCCAGACCGCCCTGGTAAGTACAGACCAGAGAGATAATGAGGCCGAAGAAAAGGGCCTTAACAAAGCCTATAATGACATCAAACCCTGTAATAGCCCGATAGAATGAAGGAAGTAAGACAGAAAATGGCGTTCCTGTGAATATCCAGGCGAATAAGTATCCACCGGTGATAGCTACAGCGTCAAACCAAACAAAAAGGCAGATGATAGCCAGTATTACTCCCAACACACGGGGCAGAACCACAAGGTGCAGAGGGTCTATTCCCAGCATACGGAGAGAGCGCATTTCTTTAAGGACATGCATATAACCTATCTCTACCGACATGGACATCCCAGAGCGAAGTATGACGACCAGCGTGGTCATCAGCGGCCCAATTTCCCGTATAACTACGGCTACGAGCAATGTGCCCAGGAACTCTTCACCACCGACCCTGGTCAGTTGGCCCAGGGATTGAACGATAACCAAAAAACCGAAAATAAGGGCCACGAGGCTTATGATACCTAGAGACTGAACCCCTGTAAAATATATTTGTTGTATGATAGCTTGTCTAATCAGTCGCCGCCCTGTCTTACGTTCTTTGAAGAAAATATAGATGAGGCGGGTGAGAAGGCCCATAACATTGCTTAAATGCCGTATTCTTTCTATTGTACTGCGGCCAAGGCAGCCAAGGAGCCACCCAGGAGATAGGCTGGATGTGTTGCCTTGATACTCTCCCATTCGCTTTATGTCCTTATGCCTTTTTCTGACAGCATTTTTTCCGCAAATTCCAGGATAAAATCCCTTTGTGCCTTACTGGCATATTGGATGCAGTCGCAGTGAAGAGTCTGCTTGCTGCGTATGAGAAATTCTAGCTTGACGCAATCCTCTCCAACCTCAATAGAGAAACAAAAAGGCTTGCAATTTTTATGGGTGTATTGTGTCTCAGCCAGCAGATCATCCGGGAGGTCAATCCAGAACAGACCTTCTACAGAGGACGGCTGGGCATGTTCCTTGAGGTATCCCGCAATCTGTTCGATTTGTCTTTTATCCAGTTCATCAATCAGATATTGCCGCATCTATTGCCCTCTCTTTACTTGTGAGCATTCAGCCATCGGTCGTGAATCGTAAGTCGTAAACCGTGAAACGTTTACACGTTCGAACGTTTTACGACTATTTCTCTTCCTTCATGAAGGCCTTTACATATTCGGCCATTTTCTTTAAATTTTGATCTACCCGCCAGAAGACCGTTTCCTCGTCATAGGTGCCGTCTTCTTTCCGCTTGCCGGCTTCCATGTCGGTCAGGATCTCGATGCCTTCTTCCACTGTGGAAATGGGATAGATATAGAATTTGCCCTCCCGGACCGCCTCCACCACGTCTTTTCGCAGCATCAAATCCTTTACATTTCGTTCCGGAATAATTACCCCCTGCTTGCCGGTCAGGCCCAGGGCCTTGCAAACTTCATAAAAACCTTCGATTTTTCGTGTAACTCCGCCGACGGGCAAGATTTCCCCCTTCTGGCTTACTGCCCCGGTGACGGCTATGCCTTGATAGATCGGAACATCCGCCAGGCTGGACAGCAAGGCAAAGAGTTCTGCCCCGGATGCAGAGTCGCCTTCGACCAGGCCATAACTTTGCTCAAAACAAAGCGTGGCGGACAAAGTCAGTGGTTTATCATGGGCAAATTTTTCTTTCAGGTATCCACCGAGGATCATAACTCCTTTGGTATGGATACGCCCGCTCAGCTCGGCTTCGCGGTCAATGGTTATTACACCTTCTTTACCGATGGAGACGTTAGCGGTAATACGGGTCGGCCTTCCGAACGTATAATCGCCGAGGTCATATACTGAAAGTCCGTTTACTTGTCCGCTTATACGGCCATCAGTCTGGATCTTTATGGTTCCTTTGACTATGGCTTCTTGTATTTTTTCTTCGTAGAGATTGGAGCGATATCTCTTCTCGGCGATGGCTTTTTCGACGTGTTCGGCCGTGATATACCCTTTTTTATCTTCAGTAGCCCAAAAGTGGGCTTCCTTGACTATGTCATAAATTTCCGCAAGCTCCAGGGTCAGCTTGTTCTTATCGCCGGCCAGTTCTGAGCTGTATTCGACGAGGCGGGCCACGCCGGTCTTATGCAGAGGCCTGAGATTTTGTTTATAAACCATGGTCTTTAAGCAGCTTATAAACTGCTCCAGCTTGGCTGGTTGATTGTCCATTTCCACGTCAAGATGCGCTTTGACCTTAAACAGCTCTCTGAATGCCTCGTCATAATTGTAAAGTAAGTAATAGATATATGGATCACCAATGAGGATGGTTTTTACGCGCAGCGGGACAGGTTCCGGTTTAAGGGTTTTGGTTGTGACGTAGCCAAGTTGTTCGGCGAGACCCTCGATGCGTATTTCCTTATTTTTTATAGTCCTTTTCAGCGCCTCGTAAGAAAAAAACCACCTCAAAAGATCCAGTACCTTGATAATTAAATATCCACCATTGGCCTGGTGCAGGGCGCCGGGCTTGATCATAGTGAAGTCAGTAAAAAGGGCGCCGAATTGGGCTTTGTACTCTATGGTTCCAAAGAGGTTTGGATAGTTGGGGTTGGTGCAATAGACCACCGGGGCCCCTTTAAGTTTCGAATTATCTATGAGCACATTGACTTCATAGCGCGTAAATGACGGGGCGGGAGAAACTATTGGAAATGGCCCGGCAGGCGCGGCTTTTTGTTTAAAGTCATCTATATGCTTAGTCACGTCGTCCTGTACATCTTGCAGGTAGGTGACTACTGCCGGATGCGATCTGTATTTTTCCTTGAGGTCATCGATAAAATGGCCTACGGCCTGGAGAGTTACGTCTCTATCCAACCCCTTTAACTCGGCGCGAAATTCCTTTTCCATCTGTTGTATCTTGTGAGCGGCAATGTTCATCTCTTTTTGTAAGGCCTCGCTTTTAGCCCGGAGCCCGGCCCTCTGCTCGTCAGAAAGGGCCTTGATATCCTCCTGCGCGAGGGGTGTCCCATCTTCTTTGGCCGGGATGACCATCATACCGCCTTGGTCTACATTCAGGGCAAACCCTTCCTGCCTGGCTCGTTCTTCCAGTTCTTCAAAGATTTTTGCCCGGCGGGCGTTAAATCCCTTAACAATCTCTTCTTTGCGCGTCAGATAGTATTCACTTCCAAAGACCTCAGGTATCTGCATTTTGAGATTTTCGATGAGTTCTTCCATATCCTTCTGAAATTCTCTGCCCTCGCCCACTGGAAGTTCTATAGCTATTGGCTTGTCCGGTTCCTTGAAATTATGCACATAACACCAGTCGGGAGGCACATCCTGTTTGTCGGCTATATCTTCCAGAAAGGATTTGACGATGTAGCTCATGCCCGTATTCGGAGCGCCGGCCATATAAACATTATATTCCAGGTCTGACATCTTAATGCCGAACTTCAGGGCATTAACCGCGCGTTCCTGACCTATAACGCCATTTTTCAGGGTAAGCACTTCGTCTGTGGTGGTAAACCCAAGCGTTTCCGGATCACAGGTCCTTCTCAACTCGGAGATAGACGCTTCTTTGAATTTTTTCGCCATAAGCCGTCCCGTGTAGGAGAATTAGTCTGCCAAGGTGCTTTACTCTACATGAAAGACAATATGGTTGGCAAGTGAAAACGTTTGATATTTATAGCTTATAGCGTGTAGCGGGAAGGAGATTTTTTAGAGTCACCCCTTTTTGTTCCACAGGTCTGCGAAATATTTTACCTTACAACTATGCTCTACAGATGAAAGAACCACAAACGCCTCATCGACCGTGCTCCCGCGGGCAAAAACCCCATGTCCTTTAATCAAAACAGCTTTGTGATCACGCAGGCCCGCCGCCGCATTTTGGCCAAGTTCTTTGGACCCTACGCCTCCCTGAATGATAGGTATTTCATGCAGTAGATAGGTACTTTCCGAATCCTCAGCGCGCAGTTCGGTTCCGGCCGGATATAGGAGAGACAGGACCACAGCGAATTCAGAGTGGCCATGCAAGATAGACAGAGCGGAAGTCTCTCTATAGATTTCCTTGTGCACAAGCAATTCTGTTGAGGCTACCATGTCCAGCGATGATGGCCCGGAAAGAGAGACCTCCACGATCTGGCCTTCCAGTTCGTCAAGCATGCTTCCGGTCGTACTGATCAGGATGCGGTCACCGATACGTTTGCTGACATTGCCAAAATGTGAGTGGGCCAGCCCTTGGGCTACCATTTTCTTGCCGTATTTGATTAACTCTTCCATAGTCCTAATTTTTTGAGCTTATGGTCTCCGGGCACACCTTCGTTGGTCCATCCTCTATGCTGGTAGTATTCTGTTAAGGCTTTATCATAATGAATTCGGTCGATATTTCCTGCGGAGGTGTTCTCTAAGCCCGTCTTTTCATAAAAGCGGTTGGGCAGGAAATCGTCATTTTTTGTAAATCCTTCTCGGATATTATAGAGTCTTTCCAGGTTCCAGATCCGTTCGCCGATCTTATTGAGATCGTCTGCTGTAAAGATTTCGCCGGTTACGGCAGTCAGTATATTGGCATATTCTTCCTGTCCGGCCCCTAGGTAGGCAAACTTGCATACTACCAGAGAGTCTACAGCGGCAAAAGTATCTTGAAATATGGCCACGTAAGAAGGCTTGCCTGTGAAGGTGCGTGGCTCAATAGCTTTGGGCTTACGCAGCACCTCCGGAGCAACCATATAGGCTCCCAAGTGACATCCGCCCCGGCTAGATGTCCCGTAGGCCAGCGCTAGGCCGTAAGCTTTACGTGGGTCGTAGGCTGGGAGTTCTAGCCCTTTAACGGTCATCGAAGCCTCTTTTCGGTTTTGGGCCCGGGCATAATGCAGTGAACCTTCGGCTAAGGTAGCACCTGGACCGCTTGCCTCACCAATGTTCTTGACTAGATCGCAAGTCTCGGTTGGGTTAAGCTTCTGGCCTCTTATCTCGGCGTAGCAAGAAAGGGTAGAGCCAACGCTGATTGTGTCCAGACCGTAGTCATTACAGATTTGATTAACCTTGACAATAGATTGCAGGGTGCTGTTTTCATTATTGGGGCCGAACATGCCTAAGGTTTCATATTCCGGCAGAGGGATATGGTCGTGTGTTTCCTTCTTGCAGGCCACGGGACAGGCAAGGCAGGCCCGGCTCCTTGGTTTGAATAATTTTCTCAAGGCCTCTGCCGCTAGAAGATCAGCCTCTGGAAAGGACGTTTTTCTGAAATTGGCTACGGGCAGGAGCCCGGCCCAATCAATTACCTTGACCAGACTCGGCGTTCCAAGAAAGGAGAGATTTTTTAGAACTGGGCTGGCCACAAGGATTTTTCTCAAGTTTTCCTGGCGGGTTTTAAATTCTTCTGGCCTGGCTATTTGCGCCCTACCGTTACCATTGACTGCGATGGCCTTGAGTCCTTTAGCGCCCATTACAGCGCCCAGTCCACCTCGGCCAAAGACATGGGAGCGATTGTGCATTATAGAGGCCAGAGGGATCTTTTTTTCTCCAGCTATGCCAATGCAAAGCACGGCCTTATAATCTTTGAGGTAATCAAAGACCTGTCCGGTATTTTTTCCCCACAGTTCTTGAGCATTCCTTAGAGCTACTTGATCGCCTTCAATTTCCAGAAAAAGTGGTTCTGGAGAGGTGCCATCTATAATTATGGCATCATAACCCGCTTTTTTCAGTTGTACGCCGAATGTACCACCTGCGTTGCTGTAGCAGATGGTGCCTGTTAACGGTGATTTGGATACCGCGGTGGCGCGGCCAGAGGCCAGCGTGCCGGTGCCGGTAAGGGGACCGGCCGCAAAGACCAGCAAATTATTCGGCGCCAACGGCTCGACCGGCCCACGATCATAGACCCATTTTACCCCCAGACCACGGCCACCTAAATACAGTTCCCTTTCATGGAGGTCAAGCTTTTCCTCCTCGATGGTCTTGTGAGTCAAATCGACCCTTAGTATTTTGCCTGTCCACCCAAACATGACGTGTATGATAGCTACTATATCGGGGAAGGGAAGTCAAATCCAAAACTATTTGGAGAGAAGGTAACACAGGGGGCAGTATTGATTTTACAATATATTGTCCTTGACACAGAAGTTACCGAGGCCATACAATATTTGCGCTAAATTTTCTTAAATATTTTGATCAGGTATGCTATAAGAGCAGTATATGGGTGACGGTCGTTTTCAGATGTTTGTTTGCAGCACTAGTCTTTATATACTTAGATATGGTGATCCGCGATGCGGAAGCTTTTGTTAATCGATGACGAAGAAGGCGTAAGAAACATTTTAGGCCTTTCTTTAAGGAATGACGGGTATAATGTTTTGTTGGCCGGAGATGGTCGGAAGGGCCTGGAACTGTTGAAAGGCGAGCAGCCGGATATAGTCCTGACCGATATAAAAATGCCCGGTATGGATGGCATTGAAATTTTAAAGAAGGTTAAAGAAACCAGACCGGAAACAGAGGTTATAGTCATTACCGGCCATGGAGATATGAACCTGGCCATCAAGTCACTCCAATTGGATGCCTCTGACTTCATAACTAAACCGGTGAGTGACGAGGCGCTTTCCATTGCCCTGGCCCGGGCTGAAAACAGACTGGAGACGAGGGCCAGACTCCGGGAATATACCGATAACATGGAGAATCTAGTCAGGGAAAAGACCAGGGAGCTTGAGAAGACTTATAAAGGGATGGAGGCCTTCTATAACATCTATCAACATATCAGCGACAAGACCTCTTTAAAAGAGGTGCTTGATTTTATAATTGGCAAGGTAGGCGAGTTCATTAATTATCAGCACGTACAGCCCTTAATCTTTAATGGACGGAAGGATGGTTTTGTTGCCGTTGAAGGCTATGAGCCGATAGGGTCTGAAATGGGAACTACCGAGGCAAGGGAGCTCGCCTCTGTAGTCGAGCCAATAACGCTCAAAGAAATCCAGTTTGATAGCCTGTGCGTTAAGGGATTAAATAGGCCGCTCCGGGTGCTCATCCCCCTCGTGAAACATGGTGATGTTATCGGCAATATCGTGATTTATAGTCGTGAGGCCATTTCAGAGAAAGATGTCAGGTTCGTATATCTTATGGTTTCACAGGCAGCGGGGACGGTCCGCCGGATTGTTTTACAGGACGAAAAGCTGCGGGACTTGCATAACAAGATCGCAAGGTTTTCAAGATACGGTGAGCTTATCGGCAAGGACCATAAGATGCAGCAGATTTATGACCTCATCGGGGACGTGGCGCCTACTAACGTGACTGTCCTCATTCAGGGAGAAAGTGGTACCGGCAAGGAATTGATAGCCAGGGCTATTCATATGAACAGCCTGCGCAAAGATAAACCCTTTGTAGCGGTTAATTGTTCTTCTTATCCCCTTACCCTGCTGGAAAGTGAGCTTTTTGGCCATGAAAGGGGCGCTTTTACCGGCGCCGTGCGCCGGAGGCTGGGATGTTTTGAGCGTGCCCATGGCGGTACGATTTTTCTGGATGAAATAGGGGAAATCCCGCCGGTCTTTCAGGTCAAACTTTTACGGGTCCTTGAGACTCAGGAATTTCAGAGAGTAGGGGGCGAGGAGGCCATTAAAGTGGATATAAGGATTGTTGTGGCTACTAACAAGGAACTGCGGAAGGAGGTAGAGAGGGGTGCATTCAGAGAAGACCTCTATTATCGTCTCAATATCATCCCCATAAGTTTACCTCCTTTGCGCACCAGAAAGAATGATATTCCCCTCCTGGCCGGGCACTTCCTGGCCAAGTTGAATGCCAGCCAGGGGGAAAAGGTTATGGGTATTACATCGGAGGCCATGCGGATGTTGATGGACTATCATTGGCCAGGCAATGTCCGGGAACTGGAAAACACCATCGAACACGCCTTTATATTGACCAAAGGAGAGTTTATCACGGAAGAAAGCCTCCCGGCTTACTTGCGGTTTGGCCTTGATAAAGGGAAAGATGTAAGTTCCTTTGAAGAAAATGAACTGAGATTTCTTACCAGGATGTTGGAGCAATACCAGTGGAATAAATTCCAGGTGGCCAAGAAGTTAAATATCAGCCGTAGCACCCTTTATGCCAAGCTCAAAAAATACCATATAGAATGTTCCGGGGTTACTGCTGACAGAGGCTAGTCTTATACTGTGAGGGAAACAGAGACTTTTTAAATCAGATTAAGAATGCCTGTTTTCCTGGCTATGAGGTAGTATATTTTATGTCCTTTTGGACAAATTTTAAAGATAGATTCATTTTAAGAAGTTTAAGGGCCAAGATAATACTGGGCGTAGGTTTAATCCTGCTTACCGTGATGGGTGCTTTTAACTATTATATCGTGATTACCCAGGTTGAGCGTCATACTAAAGAAAATAAGAAAATGGCCCTGGAAATAAGTGACACCGTCATGAAGAGTATAGAGTATCCAATGCTTGATGGCGATATGGATAAGGTACAGGCCATATTAGAAAAGCTGGGCACCCTTGAAGACCTGGAAGTAGTTCATCTTTGTGATGATAGCGGTGTCATCAAATATAACGGGATAGACCGCCATGATATAAATAGAAAAGCAATCTCTAAAATCACGCGGGAAGCGCTTAGCGCAGGCAAATTAGCCCAGGGGATGGAGACAAAGCCGCTTGATCCTAAGGCCATGAAGATATTACGTTATTCCATTCCCATCCATAATGAAAATGTATGCTATAAATGTCATGGGTCTGAAAAACATGTTTTGGGAGTGTTATCAGTCGGCTTTAGCTGGGATCCGATTCAGAAGACACTAACCTCGGTACGAGACCAGAATATAATTATGGCCATGATGTCGTTAACTGTAGTTGGTTTTTTTCTGACCCTGTGGTTAAACAGATATGTCACCCGGCCCCTTGTCCGTTTAACCCAAGCGGCTGACGAGATCAGCCATGGAAGATATATCCTCGGCTCTGAGAAACTTCCCGGGCGGGCGATACAGTGTTGGGCGTTATTAGACTGTGACAAAATGAATTGTCCTGCGTACAAGAGCAATAGAATTCCGTGCTGGTATGTATCGGGTACGTTATGCAGAGGAGAACCTTCGGGAAAATTTCCCGAGAAACTGGCAGAATGCGCTAAATGTGCCGTTTATCAGCAGCATAAAGGGGATGAAATAATCAGGCTTCAGGACTCCTTTCAGCACATGCTTTATAAGTTGAATGCTTACGAGGAGGAACTCAGGACATCGGAAGAAAAATACAGGCTTTTATTTAATGCTAATCCCGACCCTATTTTTATTATAGGAAGGGATAATTTCAAGATACTGGACGTTAACGAGAGGGCTTTAGAACGTTATGGTTACTCAAGGGAAGAATTATTAGAAATGTCCTTTGACAGTCTAGGACATAAACCAACAGGAGAGGTTATATTGGGGTTCAAAGAGCTTTCGCCCGGGCAATGCGGATTCTTTACGAAGAAAAGGCACACACATAAAGATGGGCGCTCATTTTATGTGAACATTACCGTTTGTCCGGCAAGATACATGGGAATGGACGCATTAATTGTAGCGACGAGTGATATTACGGAAAGCGTGGAAAAAGAGGCCCAGCTCATTCAGGCCGGTAAGATGACCACTATCGGTACCATGGCCTCTGGTATTGCCCATGAATTGAATCAGCCGTTAAACGTACTCAAGATTGGGAGTGATTTCCTTTTGAAAGTGATTAAACGGGGCGAAAAGATTGATATCGAGGAGTTGAAGACTGTGGCCGAGGAAATTAACAGTCATGTGGACCGGGCGTCCGGGATTATTAATCATTTACGAGAGTTTTCTCGAGTATCCATGCCGATGAAGTCGCCACTAGATATTAATGGACCCATTAGAGACGTGTTTAAGGTGCTGGGGCAGCAACTAAGACTGCATCAAGTAGAGGTTAGGCTGGAATTGGCCGAGAACTTACCTCCTATAATGGCTGATCACAACAGGCTAGAGCAGGTTTTCATCAATTTAGTGACTAATGCGCTGGATGCCATAGATGAGAAGGTTGAAAAGATGGGTCCAGAGGCCGGGGGAATGTCTGTAACTATAAAGTCATTTCTGGAAGATGGGCAGGTTGTAGTTGTGGTATCCGATACCGGGATAGGGATTCCTGATAATGTTAAGGACAAGATATTCGAGCCGTTTTTTACCACTAAAGAGGTGGGCAGGGGTACGGGACTGGGCATGTCCATTAGTTATGGAATTGTTCACGATTACGGGGGAACCATAGATGTAAAGAGTGAAGCAGATCTCGGCACAACTTTTGAATTGAGATTCCCCGTCCATAATCAGACATCGGAGAGTTAACGTGTCAACACTGCTACTGATTGATGACGAAGAAGGCATAAGGAAGGTTTTATCCCTCTCATTAAGGAAAGACGGCTACCAGGTCTTGGCGGCGGAAAATGGTGAAAAAGGTCTGGGAGCATTCCGCCAGAATCTACCTCCTATTGTTCTTACTGATATAAAGATGCCTGGTATAGACGGCATTGAGGTCTTAAAAAGAGTTAAGGAAATTGCACCGGACACAGAGGTGATAGTTATTACCGGACACGGAGACATGGAAGTGGCTATTCGGTCCCTACAACTGGGCGCTTCTGATTTTATCACCAAGCCAGTAAGCGATGATGCCCTCTCCATAGCCCTTAAAAGGGCCGAGCAGAAGCTGGAGATGAAAAGGAGGCTAAAAGAGTACACCCATGATCTGGAAAGTATGGTAAAAGCGGCCACAGAGGAGTTGAGGCGAAGATATGAATTTGAGGATAAGCTTATCCAGGCCTCTATCGATGGCATAGTGGCTACTAACGAAAAGGGCAGTGTAGTAATTTTCAACGAGGGGGCCTCAAGAATATTCGGTTATTCCCGCCTGGAGGCCATAAGGAGAATGGCTATAGATGCCCTTTATCCAACAGAAATTGCTCGGGAGATCAAAGAAGGATTATATGGCAAGAAATACGGAGAAGAACATATCTTCAGGTGGAAAGAAATAAATGTTAAGGCTAAAGATGGTCAGGAGATGCCGGTAAGGTTTTCCGGCGCTATACTGTACGAAAAAGAGGAGGTAGTGGGAAGCGTCGGATTTTTACAGGATTTAAGAGAGATCAAGCGTCTGGAACAGGAATTGATCGAGTCGGAAAGGCTGGCCGCCATAGGCCAGACCGTAGCCGGCCTGGCCCATTGCGTTAAGAATATTTTATACGGGCTTAAAGGGGGGGTTTATGTGGTAAATACCGCATTTAAGAGTAACAACCCCGAACAGCTAAAGACCGGCTGGGATATGGTCAACCGCAACATCGGCAAGGTCTCTGATCTGGTTATGGATTTGCTCAATTATTCCAAAGAACGCGAACCCGACTACCAGAGGTGTTTTCTAAATACCATTGCCGGTGAAGTCTGTGCCCTTATGGAGTTAGCGGCTCAAGAGGTCGGCGTAAAAATAATTCGTAATTTTGACCAGGCTATTGGAGAGGTAGCTTTAGACCCAAAGGGAATACACCGCTGTGTGCTCAACTTGGTCTCCAACGCCATTGACGCCTGTCATTTCGACCTTGACAGGAAAAAGGATTGCGTTGTAGAAGTAAAGACAGCCCTTGAGGATAAGGATACAGTGGTGATTGAGGTCTCTGACAATGGCTGTGGTATGGATGAGGAGGTTAAGAACAAGATTTTCACCTCTTTTTTTAGTACCAAGAGTGGCGCGGGCACCGGATTAGGACTGCTTGTGACACAGAAGATAATCAAGGAACACGGTGGAACCATCACTGTAGAATCGGAGCCTGGAAAAGGGTCAACTTTTGCTATTCGCCTTCCGTTGAGAGAAAACGTCTGATGCATGAAGGCCGGAGGATAGAGTTTTTTAAAAAACACAGGGAGGATATATCATGGGGAAAAAGGTGCTTGTTGTGGATGATGATGCTGATGTGAGGACATTTGTTACCACCGTTGTCGAGACAAACGGCTATACGCCTATTGTGGCGACAAATGGTGAAGAGGCGATGGCCAAGGTAAGGGGAGATAAACCCGATTTGATCATTTTGGATGTTTTAATGCCGAGAGAGAGTGGAATTAGAATGTATCGCGGGCTAAAAACGGACGATGCTTTAAAAGGCATACCGGTAGTTATCTTATCCGGGATTGCCAAACGGACCTTCCTCCGCTCTCAGGCCGCGCTGACAGAGTTCGGCGGACAGGCCGTGCCTGAGCCGGCGGCCTATCTGGAGAAGCCGGCGGAGCCGGAAGAACTGGCGAGGACAATAAAAAAGATATTAGGCTAGAGGGTAATTATTTTTTAGAGGGGCCCGGACACTCAATCATAGAGTATCCGGGCCTTTTTATGTTATTATGGAATAAGGAGGGTGGGTAAATCCAATCTTTCTGCTGCTTCGTGCGAGACACTGCCTAACCACCTTGCCCTCCAGGCGCCTTTTCCGGTTGTCCCGGTGACGATCATAGTGGCGTCAAGCTCGCGAGCCGCAGTTTCTATTTGGTCCACGACTTTTCCTACGTAAAGGTGGGTATCGGCCTCAATCTTGGCCCCTTCAAGGGTCAGGCGAACCTCTTCCAGGCGCTTTTTGCTTTCCTTCTCTATCTTTTGCAGCTCTGTCTTAGAGCGCCCTTCCATATCTTTTTCGGTCAGGATATGTATAATCTCTGCTTTCTTTATTATGTTTTTTAGCCCCAGGAGGTATTCTATCGCCCTGGCACAGGGGGCAGACCAATCTGTGGCCAGAAGCGGCTTTTCGAAGGGGGCTTTGTTGATCTTGCCGTCTTTGGTCATGTATTTATGGACCAGGACAGGGACAGTGGTCCTCCGGAGAAGCTCCAGGGTCTGGGAGTCTATATAGAGCCCCTTCATTTTGGCCTTTTTGTGGCGACCGGTGACAATCAGATCTACTTTTTCGACCTCTGCCGTGGATAATATCTTGGGGACCGGGTCACCCACTACGACGTAGGCGCCGCATTCCATGCCCATTTCAAACAGGCTTTCCGCCCAATTGATAAACCGGACATTGGCCATTTCTTTGAGTTTTAGTTCTTCACTCTTAAGATAGCCGGTTCCCCGGCGCATGGCCACCTTTTCTCTCTCTATTACATGTAAAAATACTACGTGATTAAGACCCACCTTGCGAAGATCCATCAGCGACTGAAGGGCATCAAACCACAATTCCTCGAAGTCGGTTACGAAGAGTAGCTTCTTAATTTGCATATTCACACATCCTCCCCTGTAAAGATGAAAAACGTTTTGTATTTTGGCCTACAAACAAGCCGCTTGTCAAGATTTATGTTTATGTTTTCTGAAAATATTTTCATGCACTGCGTAACACGATGGTTCGCACCTTAATTTATTGTGGACATGGTTCTGGTATTGAAGCGGAGTTTTTGGATAGAAGATATGCTGTACAATAAAAATACAGATTCGTGTACAAATATTGTACAGGAATTTAGTATTTAAAATACAGGAATTATCCAAATCTAGGAATCTATGATGTACTAAAATTGTACACTAATGTTCGAAGGGTTTATTAGTTATCAACAGCACGATTAACAGGTTTTTGTTAAGAATAACAGCAGGATGAAATAATAAGCTGAGTTGTATCCTGGTTTAGGCACAGAAGTTGCTAAGTTTAACAGCGCGAGATTAAGCTTAAATTATTTTTATCGGCAGATAAGGGGCCAAACTTAAATATTTACTTTGGCCAGGGCCGGGTACAACTGGATGATGTGGCGCTTAGGGTTATGCTATGAGCCAGAATTCGGAGGATTAATGTGGCGTTAGAGAGATTGCTTTATGCAACAAATCTTGACGAACCCAAGAGTAGGTTACTGGAGTCGCTGCTGGAGACCACAAAGGTGGGGCTGCGAGAGGTGGTGTTTCTCCATGCCGGAGGTAAAATTATGGCCGAACGCTATTCCCAGGATTGGGAAACGCGGTTTTCCAGCCTGGGAGCCAAAGTTTGGACCCATGGGGAAGAAGGAAATCTTGTTGCTTCCATCTTAAGAGTGGCCAGTGGTAACAATTTTTCGCTTGTGGCGGCAGAGGTTAGCAGTGATGGCGCAAGAGCGGTTTCCAGACGTGCTATCAGGCGCCTCGTTAAGGGATTGACTGTACCCGTTTTGATAGCCAGGCAAGCGGGGGAAATGGCGCAGCCTCCGGTTGCGGGAGTCTTTGATCACGTGGTTTTTGCCACCGACTGGTCGCCGGCCTCAGAGCGGGCGACCTCCTTTATCTTGGGACTTAACGGCCTCATAAAGGAAATGGATATCGTGAATGTTATTAAAGAGAAGCTGACCGTGGGTGAGATGCGGGGGCTTAAGAAAAAGCTCCAGGACACACGCCGGATGTTTTCTTCTCAAGGGATAGACGCGGAATTTCATATTTACGCCGGCCGGACGGCTGAGGAGATTATGCTGGCGGCACAGGATTATCATGCCACGCTGATCGTCATGGGAAACAGCCGGAAGGCCGCTGTACGGAAGATCTTTCCGGGCCGGACGGTATATAAGGTAGCGGAGGAAACGGTAGTCCCGACATTATTTATTCCTTAAGATTTAACCACAGACAGAGCATAGCATTATGTTCTCCGTGATTAGGTTTTTGACAATACGTTAGGGCAAACAAGGAGTAAAAGGCATGGAAGTGACGGTGTTAATCCAGGCTACAGACGAGGCCTTTAAGATCATAGATGAGGCCAGAAATCGTGCTTTAGACGTACTCAATACCTCCGTTAAATTTACAGCCGAGGCCAAGCTTCTTGAGGAGAGGAAAATTCAGTCCATCTTTAAGGGAGCGGAGCGGACTAAATCTGAGGTCCTGAGCTTTCTGGCTACCTTTGCATTGTTATTCTTTCCCTTCTGGATGCCGCTTTCAGGCTACTTTGATGTTTTCCACCTCAGCATCGGGGTGGGTTGCTGTGCCCTGGTTGCCTATATATCTCATGATCTCCTGTTTGTTAACGTTCGGTTGGGGGATATGCGCACCATAGTGAAGAGGTTTTTTGCCTATATTCCCTGGTTGATATATCAGATTTACCTTGCCAATATACACGTACTCAAGATCGTTTTAGGCCCCAAGATGCCTATAAATCCCCAGATAATAAGGTTTAAGACAAAATTGCAAACGGATATTTCTCTGGTGACCTTTGCCAATTCTATAACCCTTACTCCAGGGACTATCACTATAGATATCAAAGACGGAGAGTACTATGTGCATGCCATCGATGAGGCCGTGGCCTATGACCTCCTTTACGGTGGCGAGATGGAAGACAGGGTAGCCCATGTCTTCATGGAGGCAGAGCATGTCTATGTGCAGGATGTATTGGATGTAGCCCGGATATATGGGGCCTTGAGATAAAGATGGAGACGATGTGACTTAAGCAGGAGGCGGTAGAGGATGATAATAACCTACGAGGATATAATTATAAAGACCCTTACCAGGGTGCTGGCGCCGTTTTTACAGCTCTATGCCCTCTATGTTATTGCCCATGGGCACTACAGCCCGGGGGGCGGATTCCAGGGGGGCGTTATACTGGCAGCCAGTTTTATCCTTATGGTCATTTCTTTCGGGCTGGATACGGCCAGGAGGCGGTTGTCCGAAAAGGCTGACATCATATTTCTCTGCCTGGGGTTGTTGATCTATTCCGGGACCGGGGCCCTCTGCCTGGCCCTGGGCGGAAACTTTCTGGACTACAGTCAGTTAGTAAAGGTTTTCCCGGTGACTGTGGCTAAGGCCAGGGCCTTGGGCATCCTTTTTGTGGAGACAGGCGTTGGCTTCGGAGTCATGGCTGTTATGACCTCTTTAGTCTACGATATTTCCACCGGTGGATTGCCCCCTGAACGGGAGTAATAAATATACAGGTATAAATATAACCAGGCAAAGAAAGAAAAGGCATAGGAAGGGCAGATTGGATATCGAAGACATCGAGAAACAATCTATAAAAATGCAGCAAGTCTATAACATGATCTTAAATCTTGCGCCTACGGATGTTACCGTCCTGATCCAGGGGGAAAATGGGACAGAGAAGGAATGGGTGGCTGAGTCCATACATGGACATAGTTCCCGGAGAGACAAACCGTTTGTGGTGATTAATTGTTCAGCTTATCCCCGGTCTTTACTGGAAAATGAACTCTTCGGCTATGAAAAGGGTACTGCTAAGGGCGCCAGGCATCACAAAAAGGGGCGACTTGAAAGAGCTGATGGCGGCACAGTCTTCTTAAACGATATTGACGAGGTACTCCCTTTATCTCAGGTCAGACTTCTAAAATTTTTGGAAGCGATGGAATTTGAAAGGCCCGGTGGCGGGGGCAAGATTAGAGTAAACGTACGCATGATAACGGCTGCGGATAAGGATCTAAAAGAGGAAGTGGAGAAGGGTACGTTTAATGAAGAACTGTACTACCGGCTCAGCATCATAAATATATATATCTCGCCCCTGAGACAGAGAAAAGAAGACATACCTTTCTGGGTTGAATATTTTATGGAGCGGTTATCCGCTGAGAATAAAGGGGTTACCAAAAAGATTACTCCGAAGGCCATGCGGTTCTTAATGGATTACTCCTGGCCTGGTAATGTCAAGGAGCTGGAGAACACTGTCCAATATGCTTACCTCACGACTCAAGACGAGTTGATTGACCAGGACGATCTCATTCCCAGACTGCGTAATGAAGTGACCAGAGAAGAGGGAGAGGGAATAGTCTCATTCGAAGACAATGAAAAAAGATTTCTGTTGAAGATGTTGCGGGAGGAAAACTGGAATAAACTCCAGGTAGCCAAGAGACTCAAGATCAGCCGAAGCACGCTTTATGCGAAGTTAAAAAAATACAATCTGGCGGGTAGTCCTTCTTCAGTTGTCAGAGGGTCATGATAGGCACAAAAAAGCATTCTATGGAGTATCGCTATGGTTAATATGCAGCAATTCTTTATGGGTGTGAGCATCGCTTTAAGCTTTCTGGTATTACTTTGCCTCTACCGGGCTATCTTGGGGCCATTTATTACTAACCGGATAGTGGGCGTCGGTGCTATCGGGACCAAGACGCTGATTGTTTTGCTCCTTATGGGTTTCATATACGACCGGGTGGATATGTTTGTGGATATCAGCATAGTTTACGCCCTCTTGAACTTTATCGGCACCTTGGCCGCGGCCAAGTATTTTGAGATGAGGGGGGAAGTGTAATAATGACCACCTTGACCATAGGATCGATACTGACGGCAGTTTTTCTTCTGTTAGGTCTGCTTTTCTTCACAGGAGGAACCGTAGGGCTATTACGTCTGCCTGACTTTTTCTGCCGGATGCATGCTACTGGTAAGGGTGATACCCTCGCCGTGCTTTTATCACTTATTGGCCTGGCTATCTATACTGCATTCAGCGGTGGATTTTCGACTGCCAGTATTCTCGTGAGCATTAAGATCATTTTCATCGCCATATTTTGGTTTCTGGCCGGTCCCGTATCTACCCATGCCATAACGCGCGCCGCTTTCCGGTGCGGTGTAAAACCCTGGACTCTGGAGCATCAGTTTAAGGAGGTGGAGAAGGAATGATACTGCCACTGGATCTCATACTACTTCTTTTTGTGGTTATAACCGGCATTGCGGCTTTGCAGATAAAAGATCTCTTGGGTGCTACGATTATCCTTGGATCCTTCAGCTTCTTCATGTGCCTGATTTATACCGAGATGGGGGCGGTGGATGTGGCCTTTACCGAGGCCTGCGTGGGGGCTGGTGTGGGCACCGTCCTGTTTATCGCCGCAGTCCATAAGACCAAAAGGAGGTCGAAAGATTGAAAGTGTTTGCTTTGCTCACGGTAATCATAACCGGTGTCATGCTCGTATACGGGGCAGAGGATTTTCCCAAGTGGGGCGACCCGAATCAGCCAGGCAGCGTCCATGTTGCCCCCCGGTATACACAGGGCACGTATATAGAGGCGGGCACACCCAATATAGTCACTTCCGTAGTGGCCGACTATAGGGGCTATGACACCATGGGGGAGACTACGGTTATCTTTACGGCAGGGATGGCCTGTATCCTGATGTTACGGAAGAAAAAGAGGGGCGAGGGAGAAAGCAATGTTTGAGTACATTGTCAGTAAATATAATTACTGGGTTTATATCTTTCTGATGATGCTTGGTCTTTACGGCATGATCGGGAAGAAGAATCTGGTAAAAAAGCTTATTGGTATGAACATCTTTCAGGTGGCAATAATACTCTTCTACATTTCCATCGGGTCTAAGGTTGGGGCCTCCATACCCATACTTACAGCGGAGGATCTCCACGGATCAGCCAATCCACTTCACTACATGAACCCACTGCCCCATGTCCTGATGCTTACGGCCATCGTGGTGGGTATCGCAACCACCGGAGTGGCCCTGGGCATAATAATCATGGTTTATAACCGGTATAAGACCCTGGCCGAGGACGAGATTTTAGAAATTCGCAAAAAATCTGGAGTCTAAGATGACTTACGAACATTTTGCCGTTTTGATTGTGATTGTCCCCCTGATGTCTGCTTTCGCAGTTGCCTTGCTGGGGTGGTTCAAGAGGTGGGCGTGTTACCCTTTAACCCTGGCTGCCTTGTTTGTATCCTTTATCTGTTCCCTTGGGATTTTAAATACTGTCATATCCAAGGGGACTATTCACTACCACTTTGGCGGCTGGGAACCACCGTGGGGCATCGAGTACGTGGTAGATTATCTTAACGGTTTTATGCTGGTAATGCTGTCTTTCATCGCCTTGGTGGTAGCTATTTACTCAAAAAGGAGTATTGAGCAGGAAATTCCTGAAAAGATAGTCCCCTACTACAGCATCTTTCTCCTCCTTGTGGCCGGCCTGATCGGGATTACGGTCACCGGAGACCTCTTTAACGTGTTTGTGTTTCTGGAGATTGCCTCCCTCGCCGCCTATGCCCTCATAGCCGTGGGTGAAGACGGGGCGCCTATGGCGGCATTCAACTATGTAATCATGGGCACGGTTGGAGCCTGTTTTTACTATCTGGGGATCGGCTACGTGTACATTGTAACTGGTTCTCTCAATATGGCTGATTTATCCCAGCTACTACCCAACCTATATCATAACAAGGCGGTGCTGGTTGGCTTTGCCTTGTTTACGGTGGGAATCGCTGTCAAAATGGGGCTCTTCCCGTTGCATGTGTGGCTTCCGGATTCATATACCTATGCGCCTTCTGTCACCAGCGCGGTTATCGCCCCCATGTTCACCAAGGTTATGGCCTACCTCATGGTCCGGATTTTCTTTACGTTGTTTAAACCGTACTTTTCTATAGACCTGATACCAATAACTCAGATACTGACCTGGGTGGCGGCCGGCGGCATTATCGCCGGTTCGATCCTGGCCATTGCCCAGACCGATTTGAAAAGGATGCTGGCCTATTCTTCCATAGCGAACATAGGGTATATCGTGCTGGGCATCGGGCTGGCCAACCGGATGGGACTTACCGGTAGCTTACTGCACATTTTGAACCATGCCTTTATGAAAGGGACCCTGTTCTTGGTGGCCGGTGGAATAATGTACAAAATGGGTATGCGGGATATTACGCAGTTTCGGGGGCTGCATAAAAAGATGCCCTTTACCATGGGCACCTTTACCATCGCCGCCCTCTCCATGATAGGCATACCGCCTACCGGTGGGTTCTTTAGCAAGTTTTATCTAGTCTTGGGCGCGATCGATGCAAGACAGTGGGCCTTTATAGTGGTCCTGTTGATTAGCAGTCTGCTCAACGCCGTTTACTTCTTCCGGATTATAGAAAATGCCTATCTTGAACCTCCGGTGACTGCCTATGCCACCGACGGCGGGACACACGAGGAGATAAAGCGGGATGAGCTTCCCTTAAGTATGCTTATCCCCACCCTTATTCTGGCGGCTGGAGTAGTCTTGTTAGGTATCTTTAATGAACGCATTATCGCCTTTATCATTCGCTTTGCGGTTCCGGCAAGCTTTTAACCGGGAGGAGACAGGATGGAAATCGTATATTCAATAAAGCCGCTACTTGCTGTTCTGGTATCACTGATTGCTGCCCCGCTGATTCTTCTTACCGGCGAAAGGCAAAAGAATCTCCGGGAATTTTGGACGATTCTGGCTGCAGTCATTAAATTTTCTATTGTAGTTTCGATGGTTCCATTAGTGTTAGACGGGAAGATTATAGAATATACCATCCTTCCCATAGCCCCCGGCCTCCTTTTGCAATTAAGGGTAGAGCCTTTCGGTATGGTCTTTGCCCTCCTGTCTTCCACCCTCTGGATCGCTACCTCTTTTTACTCCATAGGCTACATGAGGGGATTGAATGAGCATGCCCAGACACGTTATTTTTTTGCCTTTGCCATGTGTCTGTCTTCGGCCATCGGCATTGCCTTTTCCGCTAATCTCTTAACCCTGTTTGTTTTCTATGAGATTCTTACTATCTCCACCTGGCCACTGGTAATTCATAAAGAGACCACGGAGGCCGTTAGGGGTGGCCGGAAGTATCTCCTCTATACCCTGACCGGCGGTACTCTGATACTGTTTTCAGCAGCGATGATCTACAGCCTGACCGGCACCCTGGACTTTACACCGGGCGGCTTTCTGGCCGGTCATGGAACCCCGGCCATGCTGACCTTGCTCCTGATAACCCTTATACTCGGTTTTGGTGTCAAAGCCGGTATTATGCCCATGCACGAATGGCTACCAACGGCCATGGTCGCTCCCACACCGGTCAGCGCCCTCCTCCATGCCGTGGCCGTGGTGAAGGCCGGCGTCTTTGGGTGTCTCCGGGTTATCCTCTATGTCTTTGGTCCCAAGGTTCTCACTGATCTGCAATTGTGGTTGCCCCTGGCCTATTTTGTTTCCTTCACCATACTTGCTGCCGGATTGTTGGCTTTAGGGCAGGATCATCTCAAGCGGCGACTGGCATTTTCGACGGTAAACTGCCTCTCTATTATGATTTTGGGAGCTGCTTTATTATCGAAGAGCAGTATTACCGGTGGAATACTGCATATGGCTTTCCATGGTTTTATGAAAATCACCCTATTTTTCTGTGCCGGGGCCATATATGTCAAAACCCACAAGGAGTATGTTAGTCAACTGGACGGCCTGGGCAGGCAGATGCCGCTTACCTTCGGCGCCTTTACTATAGGCGCTATGGGCCTCGCAGGGGTTCCGCCGGTAAATGGCTTCATAAGTAAATGGTTTCTGTGTCTGGGGGCCTTAGAGGCTAAGGAGATCGTCTTTCTGGTAGTGCTTTTATTTAGCGCCTTACTGGACGTAGCCTTCTTTTTCCCCATTATTTATAAGGCTTTCTTCAAGAAGCCCTTGGATGATGTCAACCCGCATTTTGACGAGGCTCCGATGTTTATGGTCGTCCCGCTTACGGTTACCGCCATTATATCTGTCGGTTTGGGGATCGCACCGGATGCCGTCGTGCACTTTTTCAAGATAACAACACTGGCTGTAAATAGCATATTAGGATTAGGAGCAGGCTGATATGGAAGCAAAGCTAAAGAAATTATTTTTGGTTGTGGTTGTGATCAGTATCCCGATTGGTCTGTTTATCGGGCATGACCATGTACATTACTTTTGGCACAAAATACCCTCATTTGAGGCCATATTTGGGTTTCTGGGGGCGATTTTGCTGCTTGGTGCGGCCTTACTGCTAGGGGCCATAGCCCGTAAGAAGGAGGATTTTTATGACTAATCCGGTTCCTCCCTTCATAATATTCATTCTGGGAGCCATGCTGGTACCTATCCTCAAGGGAAGGCTGAGGCAGCTTTTTTTGCTTTTACTCCCGGTAATAGGCCTAATTGACATCATAAATCTGCCGGCCGGAACGAGCTGGGTGTACAACTTTTTGGGCTTTGAACTGATATTTGCCCGGGTTGATAAATTAAGCCTGGTCGTCGGCTATATCTTTGTCATTATAGGATTCTTAGGCATCATCTATTCCCTGCATGTGAAGGAGGCGGGACAGCATGTGGCCGCCCTTATGTATGTGGGGAGCTCTCTCGGTGTGGTCTTTGCAGGCGATTACTTTACCCTCTTCGTCTTTTGGGAGATTATGGCCGCCGCCTCTGTCTTCCTGGTATGGTACCGCAAGGAAAAAGAGGCCCTTGATGCCGGCTTCAGGTATGTCCTGATGCACCTTTTTGGCGGCGCTTTGCTCTTGGCCGGCATTGTCATGCATACCGTCTGGACCGGGTCCATAGCTATACGAACCCCTATCCATGAATTGCCGTTTTGGCTTATAATGATCGGCTTTGGCCTAAACACCGCCTTTCTTCCCATTCATACCTGGCTGCCGGATTCCTATCCCCAGGGGACTATCACCGGCAGCGTCTTCATGTGCGTCTATACCACGAAAACCGGTGTCTATGTCCTGGCCAGATGTTTCTCGAACATAGATTTTGTGGCCTATATGGGCGGGGCCATGGCCGTCTATGGGGTTATCTTCGCCCTGGCCCAAAATGACGCCAGGCGGCTTCTCTCCTACCACATCATGAGCCAGGTGGGCTACATGGTGGCCGGGGTGGGAGTGGGTACAGCCTTAGGGGTGGATGGAGGCATAGCCCACGTCGTTAACCACATCCTCTATAAGGGCCTGTTATTTATGTGCATGGGCTCAGTAATCTATGTAACCGGCAAAAGGAAACTAACTGAGATGGGCGGACTGGCCAAGTATATGCCCGTTACCTGTGTGGCCTGTATCATAGCCTCTCTTTCCATTTCCGGTGGCCCCGGCTTCAATGGGTTTGTGAGCAAGGGCATGGTCATAGCCTCCGCAGCAGCGGATCATAAGCCCATACTGGAGCTGATGCTGACCCTGGCCTCGGTGGGCACTTTTCTTTCCTTTGTCAAGCTCTGCTACTTTGCGTTCTTTGCTAAAAACGAGGAGATCACAGCCCAAGAGGCGCCTTTGAACATGCAGGTGGCTATGGTGCTCACTGCTTTTCTCTGCGTATTCCTGGGTGTTTATCCGCAGCCACTCCTGGGGTTATTGCCTTATCCGGTTCCGGTTGACTATCACACCTTCACCCCGGGTCATATCCTGGCGACGATTCAGCTCTTCCTGCTCTCTGGTCTGGTCTTTATGGTGGCTAAGAACTATTTCGCGCCGCATAAGGGGATTGTCCTCGACTTTGACCTCTTTTACAGAATGGGTGGGCGGATTATCCTGTGGTTCTGTGAAAAGCCTCTGAATGCAGTGCGGTCAGGAGTGCAGGGTTTTCTTACCAACGAGGTTGAGGGGGCTGCGGTTCTCAGCCGAAATCCTTATCGTGCGGGGCGACTTATTGCTTCCTACTTCCGTGGCGACCCGAAGGAAAAGTATCTGGCTGTCCGAAACGAGCCATATAATGTGAATACGTACAGGATACCTATTGGCGTATCGGCCGGCGTGGCCACCATATTCCTGTTTCTCCTTACCCTGGTTTATTTCGTTTTCGGGTAATAAGGGGACTGGCGCTTCCTGAGGGCCGATTACTACTTCATCGTGTCGAGCAGTTTTTCATAATAAATCTGGTTTTCTTCAAAATTTACAGGTCGCTTCTGCATGACGTTGAGCTTCATGACCAGAAAATTCAGTTTCTTCATCTGACGGTATTTTTCCTTTTCATCGGTGAGCCCGGATAACAGGTCCTGGGCCGCCCGGATATCCTTCTTCAACTGCAGTTCCGGCGGGATACAATCGGCATTTTTTAAAATTTTATAGACCAGGCGCAGATCTTCAGGGACGTGGCTATCGTCTTCGAAGACCAGGGGTTTCCCCTTGCCGGGCAGATTATCAAACTCGCCCTTTTCAATGGCTTCCCTGATTATATTTTCTATAATACGCTGAGGGTAGATCATAAGGACAACCCTTATACTAAAAATAGCAGCAAATTTTGGTAGCCGCAACATTTAAATTATCCCTTAAAAAACCAGCCTTGTTTTTTTGTCTTTTCGACCCTATCCACTTAATATTTAAATAGATTTTTTCTTATTGTGTTATTCCGCAGATTCTTATACGATTACCCCTAATTGCAGCTCTAGATGA
The DNA here is from genome assembly GCA_011046395.1 of Pseudomonadota bacterium. Taxonomy (GTDB): domain Bacteria; phylum Desulfobacterota; class QYQD01; order QYQD01; family QYQD01; genus QYQD01. The sequence goes on along the minus strand of DSAQ01000171.1, from coordinate 13,036 downwards.
AAAAAGTAGAGTCGATATAATATATAATGTTAGCCTGAAAGCAAAATGGAAATCTGTCAGGGCATGAGCCATGATTGATGAAGAAAAGAAAACTCCAGACAAAATAATTCGTCTTGTCGAATACCTGACTAAAGAACAAACCCGCAGGTCTATACGTCGCTCAACTTTTTGTTAGGGCTTGGAAATACTAGAGGCAGCTTTGAACGAAAAAGAAGCTATAGAGAAGGCGATAGCGGATGCTTTTGTAGAATTGTACAACCGCGAAATGGGGACATCTTTCTCAATAACCGAATACTCCGACGCTCCAGATATCAGATGCAGGGACCCGAAGGGAAACATATTCAATTTTGAGATCACTTTGACTGAAGACCGGCCGAAAGACATCGCAGCCGCACTCGGAAGGTCAAATCACAGAAGTATAGAGGCCCTGAGGCAGCATCTCGCTGACGTAAAAGCGGGGAAAGCAAATCCTCTTGAGAGGGGGAGTTGCTTGCAGGGAAATGTTACTGAAATGATCGTGAATAGGATGCTACCAAAGCTGCAAAAGGACTACGGCTCTAATGTAGCCCTTGTCATTCGGGATACATCGCCTGTCTGTTGGGATTGGGATTTGGTCGTGGATGATATCAAAAGCATGCTCACTTCGCAAAGGAATCCGTTTGATAAAGGTATATGGATCATCTCTTTCCGCAAGGAGAAGATCTATCGAATCAGTTGAAGAAGAAAGCCCTAACCACCGGCTGCACGAGGATCGCTCGTGGCCTCGTGGCCTGTGAGGTGCGGCGTTACCTGTAGCTGAGATATGACAACTTACGATAAATGGAGTTGCTTAGAACGTGCGCAGAGCATCCTATCAAAAGGAGGTGATAGTCTTCTCCGTTATGCTTGTCTTGAACTTCGGTTCTGTATGGAGGCAATCACTTACGAAAAATTAAATGCTTATTCCGGCTATGTGCCAACAAAGGTATTTAAAAAATGGCAACCAAACCATGCTCTGAAAATGCTTCTTCAATTTGAACCCCATGCTGATGAGGAATTTTCGCTTTGTATATCCCCTGAGCCGGAGCTTGCTAAACCAACAGGAAATTGGACAACCATAGGAGAACACCGGGCATTCAAGCTAAGTTGGTTAAATAAGAATTACAATAGACTTGGCAGCTATCTGCATATGCCACAGAATAGTAATAGTTTTGATGAAGATGTAGAAGACTCAAGTAAGATCAGAAAAGAACTTCAAGAAATAGCAACTGAGCTTGTGCGTATTTTGGATGGTGACATCAGTTCAATGACCTTGGCTACTCGTGTTCAATTTAAATGTCAAGCCTGTGATCAGATATCTGTGGTGCATGAAAGTGTCCTTCGCGAAACGCATCATGCTACTTGTATATATCCAGAGTGCGGAGCGGAGTATCATGTAATAGAAGAGGATAGGGGAAACTGGCAATTCAAAATGAAAGCCATATGCTTTAAATGTCCTAATTGTGGCACTAATAATTGGCTCGAAAGTCACAAGTTAGATATCGGTACAAAGTTTAAATGCCGGAGCTGTGCCGAAATGTATCAGATCATTTCTGGCGAATGGCGGTATGAGCAAGAAAGCAAAATCAAGACAATCAGCTAGCAAATCAATCGAGGCGGCAGAGATAGCCCCATTGCTTTTTTCGAAGGCTGGTTGCCCCTGCGCCTCCTTGCTATCGTGTGTGCCGGGCATGGCACAGGACTATCGGGGTGAAGGAGTAGGGGAGTCGTGAGGCTCCTTCCTATCCCGATTGGCGTAATAATAAGAATAAGGAGCATGTATGTACAAAGACGATATCCTTAACCTAATTGAACAATCCCCACTGGAGATTGATACTGAAATACAAATAAGTGGACGCCCGCCGACGATGGCAAACTCTGAATTTCTTACAAACAAAGAGCAGGGCGACTGGGCAGAAAAAATTGTCTTTAAGGCAATCAATGAATACTCAAATGATTATTTTGCTGTTGAATATGGACGTTCTGAATCTATAGCCGCAGGCGATGATGGGTTTGCGGATTTCTACATGGAATATCAGAGTGAACTTAATGCTATAGGTAAGAGGCCAGATATACTGATATTTAAAGTCAGCGACTTTCCTGATAGAAGTATTGATGTTGAAAATGATGAGCACATAAGGCGAGCGGTGGCTGCTCTTGAAGTTAGATCAAGCTCGTTTTTAGCAGGTAAATATGCGGCATTCATGCGAGGCAGGCAACAGCAGGCCATTAAAAAATGCACCGAAATTAGAAACGCTATTATCGGCACTGATCTTGGCAATCTATTAAGGCGCAAAAACGAGACGATCTACAATCTTATATCAAATGCTACGGATGACACCTTTAGAGAATTAGACTTTCGGTGTCCCTCTTGGTCATTAACAAAAGAGTTGAGAGATTTAACAACATTATTGAAAGACATAAAAGAAAACATAAAGATATTGCATAAACGTGATTATTTAAGCATTACACGTCACGACCAATCCATAACTGCCAACGTCCTCAGGCTTTGCAATTCAGCTTATTTTGGATTGAAACGCAGGATTGATTCGTTAGTCCAGGCCGTTGTCCTCATAGGACAAAACCAACTCGCAGAATTAGTTATGATCAGTAGTTGCATCCACCTTTTCCGTAACGAACATAAAGGATACAATATGAAAAAAGGCGAACTGTGGCGACATGCTATCGCTTGCGCCCTTCTATCGCAAATCATTCTCAAAAAAATGGGGTCTGCTCCTGACCACGGCCTTTACACCGCCGCTCTTCTCCATGATATAGGAAAAGTGATCCTGGACAACCACATGAAAGATAAATATCAACAGGTAATCGGCCGGATTCAAGAGGCCAACGTGTCATTCCACGTTGCAGAGCAGGAAACACTGGGGATAGATCATGCCGAAGTAGGCGCGCAAATTATGGAGGCCTGGAATCTACCCGACAACATAGTCAGAGGAATTCGTATGCATCACCATCCTGAAGCCAGGTTCGGATCTAAGGATTTCGGCTCTATCGTACACCTCTGCGACCTGCTCAGCCTGCATAAAGGCATAGGCAGAGACTTCTATGAAATAGATGCAGTTACCCTGAAAACCTTCCTGGAAACGGCACAACTCTCAGAAGAATTTGTGGACTCCTGCACTCAGGAATTGGGAGGAGAGATGGAAAAGGCGGCGGCGTTTATCGGTCTTGTCTAATACCTAATAGAAGAGCCTCTTGCAAAATTGTCTGTCATCCCCGAATGATTCTATCGGGGATATGGTTTTTACTTGAATAAAACCAGATTCCCGCTCAAAATCGCTGCGGGAATGACAGAATTGGGACTTTTGCAAGAGTCTCAGAAAATTCTTTGATACCAAATCGAATGCTTAATCCGGGAAAATCCTACGTGGCAGTGCTTGCCCGAACCTTAAGTCTTGTTCCTGGTAAAATGGTATCTCTCTGGATATTGTTCCATACGCGAATGTCGGCCGGGGTAATGTTATATTTTTGGGCGATATTCCAGAGGGTATCTCCTCTGCGCACTCTATGATACCTTACCTTTGGCTTGCCAGCATAAGTTTTCTTACTCTTGCCGGATCGGGCCGCCATAATCTTCTTTGAAGATTTAGGTTTGATTATATCACGCCCTGGCGTATCTACGACCTGATCTTGTTCATGTTCCGAAACGTGAACAAGAAGTGTACGGCCGGCCCTAAGTTTTGTATCTTCGGCCAGGTCATTTTGACCACAAAGAGCTTTTACGCTTACACCAAAATGCCTGGCAACACTGTAAAGGGTGTCTCCCTTCGTTACGGTGTAAGTATGCTCTTTCTGCCCGGTTGATTTCTCACCCTTATGTAAATCATTTAAAGAAACGACTTTCGCAGTAGGCTTCGATTTTTTTGAATCAAGGGCATATTCCCTGACCTGATAAGGAATTCGTAGCACTTTGCCTTTTTTTATAAAACGTTTTCCTTTGATCTTATTTACACTAACCAGAGTCTTTTTCGAAACATCAAACTTTTGAGCTATCCTGGCTAAAGTATCCCCCTTTTGAACCACATACCGGTGATAACAGGTCTTAACAATCGTCTTGACCCGGTCAAAATTATCCTTAAACACCTGTAAGGTATTTTTGGGGATGTTGAGCAAGTAAGAGGCCCCGGGCGGGGTACAATCACGTCTGAGTTCGGGGTTGATCTCCTTCACGACCTGATCATCCACCCCACAGGCCAGGGCCACGGCCTTTAAATCCGTCTTGGGCGGGACGGATACCTTCGCGCAAGGAACAGGCTGCTGGTACTCTACATCCGTAAAACCATATTTTTCCGGATCCTTGGCCATAATGGCCGCGGCTATCATCTGGGGGACATAATTCTTGGTTTCTTTTGCGAACAGGTCGTAATCGCACATTTCCCAAAAGTCAGTAGTCTCATAGGTGCTAATTCCCCGGCGAACCTTGTTCTCGCCCGCATTATATCCCGCCGCAGCCAGGTACCAACAGCCAAATTCCTGATAAAGATCCTTAAGATAATTCGCCGCGGCTCTGGTTGCCTTTTCCGGATCACGCCGCTCGTCCAGCCAGTCGTTGACTTTAAGGCCATAACGCCCGCCCGTTTCTTTTATAAATTGCCAGGGACCACAGGCCTGCGCAGGCGAATAAGCGCCTACATTGAAGCCGCTCTCAATCATGGCCAGATAGACTAAATCTTCTGGAAGCCCATTTTCGCGCAGTATTTCGCGCATGCGTGGCACATATCGTGTTGAACGCGCCAGCCAATTGCGAAACACCCTTCTTTTTTCAGTTTGAAAATAATTAAGGAAGTATTCTACCCGGTCATTAATTGTGATAGGAAGGTCAATTGAAACTTCGTCAGAAAGAAATCTGGAAAACCCGTCTTCAATATCCCCTTCTGCTTCGGCAGAAGAATCCGTGGGTAATGGAGAACGGTTAGCCGCTATTATTTCTTCTGCTCCTGCGATACTTAAAGAACATAACGTCATCCATATAAAAAACAGTGTTACCCATCGGCCTGTTCGCTCCATGAACTTCCCCTTTTAATAATCCAGGTATTGTCAAAAATTAACCACAGAGCACACAGAGAAAGCATAGAATATCAAATAGTCCCCTCTCCCCTTGCGGGAGAGGGCCTGCCCTGTTAAATAGGGTTCCCTTCGGGAAATTTAACAGGGTGAAGGTTAGGGGTATATAAACTTATTTTTTGCTTTCACTATATAAGTGCGAAAAATTTTTAACCATTGGTATCTTTAGCCAGTGACAAATGACTATTGACTAATAACATTCACTTTAGTGTCTTCTACAATAAAAGGATTTTTACTGTCAACTAATTTTTTCGGCGATCTTCCTGAACTTCTTAAATGCGAAATATATTAACCCGCCCAGTACCGGCAAAAAAATAATGATTAAAAGCCAGATCATCTTCTTTTGCGGGTCATCGGAAGGTCTATAAACAACATCCCTGATCGCCAAAAAGGTAGGCACCATCGGTAATAATAAAATAAGGATAATGATGACAAGACGCATAGTAAGCTATTTTATTTAAAATTAATTAGGACGCAGATTTTCGCCGATACCCGCAGAGAAATATTTTCTACATTTAAAATCTTGATAATCTGCGTTCACCCTGTTGAATAGGGTTCCCTTCGGGAAATTCAACAGGGTTCATCTGCGTCCAAAATAGAAATTCCCGTGTCTTCCTTCGGGAAGATAGCAGCCAGGGCGACTTTCGTAAACAAAAAAATGCGGGCTGATTGCTGACTGCTGAAAGCTGAGAGCTAATTTAGTGCTTGACTCATATAAAAAGGTGATGATAGATTACCAAATAGGTCTGACAGGAAAAGCAATGAAGATACCACCAAGAGGTCTATTTAATTATGGGGCGCCTGGCCTCCTTACTCTCTGAGAAAGGAGGCTTTTTTTTGAATACAGACTGATGAAAGAAAAACCATTTACGATAAAACATGTCCTGGACATAGCCAGCTTAAGCCCGGACCAGATCACTTATATTCTGGATACCGCCGAATCTTTTAAGGAAATCTCCACTCGCTCTATCAAAAAGGTGCCCACCTTACGCGGCAAGACAGTAATTAACCTCTTTTTTGAACCCAGTACCCGCACCCGGGCCTCTTTTGAAATAGCCGCAAAAAGGCTAAGCGCCGATACCCTGAGCATTTCCGCCTCAACCAGCAGCGTGGTAAAGGGAGAGACCTTAATCGATACTGCCCGAAACTTAGAGGCTATGCAACCTGATGTAATCGTCTTGCGCCACTCATTATCAGGCGCTCCACACCTTCTAAGCAGACATGTCCGAGCCTCGGTCATCAATGCCGGCGACGGCGCGCATGAGCACCCAACCCAGGCCCTTCTGGATTTACTTACGGTACGCGAAAAAAAAGGAAAAATTAAAGGCCTTAAGTTAGCCATAATGGGAGACATTACACACAGCCGGGTAGCACATTCCAACATCCTCGGCTTTACAAAAATGGGAGCAAATGTTGTAGTGAGCGGCCCGGCGACCATGATACCGCCTTATATAGAAAAGTTGGGAGCCAAAGTTACTCTTAGTATAAAAGAAGCCGTGCAGGGCGCAGACGTGATCATGGCCTTACGCATTCAACTGGAACGGCAAAATAAACTCAGCTTCCCTTCCATACGTGAGTATGCCACTTATTTCGGACTCAACACCCAACATCTGGCCTTAGCCGCATCGGACGCCATAGTTATGCATCCTGGCCCTATTAATCGCGGGGTAGAAATAAGTCCGGAACTGGCTGATGGTCCTCATTCTGTAATTCTTGATCAGGTGACAAATGGTGTAGCCGTACGCATGGCCCTCCTTTATCTTCTCCTGGGGAGCGAAACACGCATGTCGCATGGCGACACAAAGAAAGATGAAAATAATCCCCCCTCACCCCCCTTTAGTAAAGGGGGAAATCCGTTAAGTCCCCCTTTGGAAAAGGGGGATACAGGGGGATTTTCAGGTAAGAGTCAATGAATCTTTATCTGAAAGGTGCGAGAATAGTCGATCCCTCTAATCTGACAGGCGAGGCGCCTGTCCTTAAGACAAATGTACCCTGCGATATATATATCTGTAACGGAGAAATAGCTTCCATAGCGCCACAGGGCAAAGAATCCATACCGGCTGACGCCAAGGTAATCGACCTTGCCGGAAAAATCGTCACCCCCGGCCTCATTGATATGCACACCCACCTGCGCGAACCGGGTGAGGAATATAAAGAAACCATAGCCACGGGATGTCTGGCCGCGGTCTCTGGCGGGTTCACGGCCATAGCCTGTATGCCCAATACCAAACCGGTCAATGACAACAAATCCATAACCGAATATATCCTGCAAAAGGCGCAGGAGGCCGGGCTGGCCACTGTCTATCCCATCGGGGCTATCAGCAAAGGGCTTCAGGGAGAAACCCTGGCGGAATTCGGCGACATGAGGAGCGCCGGGATAGTGGCCGTTACAGACGACGGCCGGCCCGTCATGAATGGCGAGCTTATGCGCCGGGCCTTGGAGTATGCCCGAAACTTTGACTTACCGGTGATCTCACACTGCGAGGATCTGACGCTTTGTTCAGGCGGGGTAATGAATGAGGGGGCTGTATCCACACAGCTTGGCTTACCCGGCATCCCGGCCGTGGCTGAAGAAGTCATGATCTTCCGGGAAATCAAACTGGCCGCTCTTACCGGTGGCTCAGTCCACATCGCCCATGTAAGTGCCAGGGGCTCGGTCGATTTGATAAGACAGGCCAAGGCCTCCGGGATTAACGTCACCGCGGAAACCGCCCCGCATTATTTTAGCCTGACTGAGGAGGCCGTAACAGGCTACGACACCAATGCCAAGATGAACCCTCCTCTCAGAACGGCAGAAGACGTTGCCGCCATCATCGAAGGTCTCAAAGATGGAACCATAGATGCCATTGCCTCTGACCACGCCCCGCACAGTATCCTGGAAAAAGATGTGGAATTTAATATGGCGTCCAACGGTATCGTAGGTCTCGAAACCGCTCTTCCTCTAACGCTGAAATTAGTTCATGCCGGCCATCTTTCCCTTTCCGAGGCTGTCGCCAAGCTTTCTATTAATCCTGCCCGCATCCTGCGTCTTGAAATCCCTTCCATCCAGATCGGCCAAAAGGCCGACCTTGCTATCATCGATCCTGACCGCAAATTTATCGTCGATGTCCAAAAATTCCAGTCCATCAGCAAAAACTCACCCTTCCACGGCTGGGAATTAAAGGGCAAGGCCGTAATGACGATAATAAATGGTAGGATCGTCTTTGACGACCTGGACTAGAATTTTTCTCACCGCAAAGGACACATGTTATGTAGTTAATTGGTTGAGTAGTTGAATGGTTGAGTAGTTAATTGGTTGAGTAGTTAAGTAGTTGAATGGTTAAGTGGTTGAGCAGTTACTCCAGACCTCGTAAAACCTAAACTTTAACCATGTTATAACATGTTGATATTACTGCATTTCGCTTAGTAATTGGACATCGGAAACAGTGAAAAAGCGTGAATTTGCCCTTTTGATTGGAGTTTCTTACAATTTTTCTTCATCATGTATTTCCTCATGTCCAAAAAAATCGCATCTTTTGGGTGTGCGTTTACGAGGTCTGTACTCAACTACTCAACTACTTAACTACTCATCTACTCAACTGATCTTACCAGCTTTGCGCCTTTGCGGTGAAAGTATCTTTTTATGAGACCCTGCGCCCGGATATTGGTAGTCGATGACGAACTGAGCATGCGTGAGTTCTTCAAGCTCATGCTGGATAGCGAAGGCTATCAGGCCGAGTGCGTCCCAAATGGCCGGGAGGCCGTCTCTCTCATCCAGAAAAGCTTTTACGACCTGGTTATCACCGACATCCGCATGCCGGGCATGGATGGGATTGAGGTGTTGAAAAAGGTCAAAGAGATAAGCCCGGAGACGATAGTGATTATGATCTCCGCTTATGCCACCACGGAAACAGCCGTTACGGCCATGAAGCAGGGGGCTTATGACTACATCCCCAAGCCGTTTAACGTTGAGGAAATAAAGTTAATCATCCAGAAGGCCCTGGAAAAAAGGCAGCTTCGACAAGAAAATGACCGCCTCAAGGAGGAATTAAGGAAACATCACCGCTACGAAAAGCTGGTAGGCAGCTCTCCGGCCATGTTGAAGGTATATGAACTGATCAGAAAGGTCGCCCAGACCCGGAGTAACGTCCTGATTTATGGAGAAAGCGGAACCGGCAAAGAGCTGGTGGCCCGGGCTATCCATGTCGAAAGTCCACGCAGTAAAGAGAACTTTGTGGCCATCAATTGCGGCGGCATACCGGAGACGCTCATCGAGAGCGAGCTCTTTGGCCACAAAAAAGGCGCCTTTACCGGGGCCGTTACCGATCAAAAAGGCCTCTTCGCCTCTGCCGATGGCGGGACAATATTTTTAGATGAGATAGCCGAACTTTCTCCGGCCCTCCAGGTAAAACTCCTTCGCGTACTCCAGGAAAGGGTATTCAGGCCGGTGGGAGGGACGGAAGATATTGCTGTGGACATCCGCATAATATCGGCCACGAACAAGGATCTGGAACAGGAAGTGGCGGCCGGGAATTTCCGCGAAGACCTCTTTTACCGGCTTAATGTCATCCAGATAAGGGTCCCGCCCCTCAGGGAACGGAAGGAGGATATACCGCTCTTGGCCCGGCACTTTTTCAAAAAATATGCAGATGAGACGCAGAAGCAGGTGGATAAAATATCGCCCGTAGCCTTAAAAATACTGATGCAATACAGCTTTCCGGGAAATGTGCGTGAACTCGAAAACATTATCGAAAGAAGCGTGGCCCTCGCCTCCTCCAGCGCTATTCAGGCGGAAGACCTATCATTTATAAACATAAACAACGGCAAAGGAGCGAAGATCGACACACCGGCTGTTACCATCCCGTCAGATGGCTTTGATCTCGAAGAATACATAGCCAGAACAGAAAAAGATATCCTTCTTAAGGCCCTTGAGATCAGCCGGGGCGCCAAGCAGAAGGCCGCCGGCCTCCTGGGCATCAGCTTCCGCTCCTTTCGCCATCGTCTGAGCAAATACGGCTTGTGATAGCCATCAGCTATCAGCACTCAGCCTTCCAGTTGCGGGTTCCGAGTTACGGGTTTCGGGTTAAAAAACTCGCACCTCGTAACTCGCAACCCGAAACCCTTCTCCCGACTCATCACTCATCATTAAGCCGCAAAATACCCTTGCATAATCTTTCTCCATCTGATATAAATCGTTTCAGCTCGTGAAACAATTTGTCAGCGGTCAGCTTTCAGCCCTATACCAGGGGATAAAATTCCAGATGTAGGACGGGCATCTCGCCTGTCCGGCCAGACCATTCAGTCAAAAGGAGGTCACTGGTGGATATTTTCAAAAAAAGATGGGTTACGGAAAAACTGAGAGAGGCCACATCATTCTCGCCGGTTACCGTGCTGACCGGCGCCAGGCAGACAGGCAAATCCACACTTCTTAACTACGAAGAGCCGTTCCGCTCCTGGCGTTATGTAACTATGGACGACCTGGATGTCATGGCCATAGCCACCAAAGATCCGGGCGCTATCATTGAAGATAGCGGGCCCCTTATAATCGATGAGGTACAGAAGGCGCCAAATCTTTTGCCTGCCATAAAGATGGCAGTCGATCGGGATCGAAGCCGGCGATTTATCCTCTCCGGTTCCTCCAATCTGCTTCTCATGAAAGGGGTATCGGAGACCCTGGCCGGAAGGGCTATTTATCTGGATTTGTTTCCTTTTTCCTATGGCGAATACAAGGGAAAGGGCCGGCCCGACTGGATTTCCGACGTCCTTGCCGGAGTTGAACCCCGATTTCCTGAGGTATCCGGTGAAGAAAACATACGGTCTCTCCTATTCCGGGGATTTCTCCCCCCGGTGACCGAACTCTCCCAGGAGAAACACGTAAGCCTCTGGTGGCGAGGTTACATAGCCACCTATCTGGAAAGGGATCTGCGTGATATAAGCCGGATATCAAACCTTCCGGATTTCCGGAGGGTAATGAGCCTCCTTGCCATGCGGCAGGCCAGCATACTCAGGCAGAGCGAGGTAGCAAGGGACGCAGCCCTTAGCGCCGCCACGGTCTCCAGATATGTAAACCTGTTAGAAGTCTCCAACCTGTTTGCGAAACTTCGCCCCTATTCCAAAAACGTGGCTACAAGGGTTATCAAATCACCCAAGGGTCTGTTTGTCGATTCGGGGCTTGCCTGCGCCCTGGCTGGATTTACGGAGAAAGACCGCATACCCGATGAATGGTGGGGAGGACTTTTCGAGGGGTTTATCTTTTCGAATCTCTTAATAGTTACCCATCTAACCGGGGGAGAGATTTATTACTTTCGGACACAAGGAGGTAAAGAAAAAGAAGTTGATTTCATACTGGATGTAGGCGGAAGACTCTGCGCCTTTGAAGTAAAGTTTTCGGAACGTATTGCACTCCGGGACGCAGAGGGCATAAGATATCTTCAAAGCCTGCTCCCGCGTTTGTCGGGCGGTGTGGTCTTATATGCCGGCAAAGAAATAAAGAGACTTTTTAAGGGAATCTACGCCGTGCCGTATTGGTGTTTATAACAGCGGTCAGCTTTCGAGTTGCGGGTTCCGAGTTACGAGTTGCGAGTTTTTTAACCCGAAACCCGTAACTCGCAACCCGAAACCCTTCTCCCGACTCATCACTCATTACTCATTACTCATCACTAAGTCCTGCCAACATTTGTCAAACCAGTGACAAAATTTGTCACTTTCAGCTAATCCTCGCAATCCTTAGTACGCTATCCAAGCCAATAATCCACAATATATTGTGGTATCAATTTATTAAAACCTATATCTTGGACATAGCCAAAGTTGGCATCACTATTGCTATAAAAATAAAGCAACTACACAGGTTCAAAGTTCCAAGGTTCACGGTTCAAGGTTAGAGAGCGATGAAGATTGAACGGTTTGAAGATATTGAGGCATGGCGCCTGGCACGTGAATTGACTCGAAAAGTGTACCGTCTAACAAAGAAGCCAACCGTGAACCTGACAACCGTGAACCCTGAACCTGAGTAATTACAAAAAAAAACAAAAAAATTTAAAGAAATCATGCAAGAGCCGATAAGGAATGATAGTAACACCTTAGCTGTTCGAAAACTGGGTTGGGTTTTCATTGGGCAAATGGAATGGTAAAATATATGAAATGATGGGTAATAAAATCGGTTCACCGTTCCGAGTTCCGGGTTGAAAAACTGTGAACCCAGAACCGTGAACTTGGAACAATTTCCAGAACCCACTATTCCATCACTCCAGCAGTAGGTCGGGCGTCTCGCCCGACACAAAGGAATCATACGATTTAATTCTAACCAACGAAAGGGAGGTGAACGAAAAGTACAAATGAAGTCAAACGCGCCACTATAACCGGTAGCCGAACCCTTTAGGGTGCGAAGAAGAGGAACACTAAGTTATCTATTAAGAACAAGGAGGCAAAAAAAATGTTAGCAAAGATGAGAATGAAGAGAAATCAAAAAGGTTTTACGCTTATCGAACTCATGATTGTCGTGGCCATCATCGGCATCCTGGCCGCCATCGCCATCCCGCAGTTTAGCGCGTATAGAATAAGAGGCTATAATGCGGCTGCTAAGTCTGATCTCAGGAATGCCTATACGGCCGCCCAGGCATATTTTTCAGACAACCCTACTGGCGTTGCAACCCTTGCCCTGCTTCAAAACTATGGTTACAACCCAACAGTTGATGTAACCGTAAATCCCGCCGGCCTCACAGCTATCGGTGGTGGTCCCATGACAAGCGTCCACGCCAGTGGCGATACCACTTATTCTTGTACTTTTGAAGGGGTTATAACTCCGTAGGCGTAGTAACGTTGTTGAGAACTTTCACTTAAGGCAAGAGGCGTCATTGAAAAAAGGGCTGTCCCACCGGGCAGCCCTTTTTATTTAGGTCATAGGGTGTAGAATGTATCCGCAGGGAACGATGCTGTGCAGAAGAATGGCGAAGATTGG
>DSAQ01000031.1 GCA_011046395.1 Pseudomonadota bacterium | reverse complement strand
GCTCATCTACCGCAGGCTTTTCCCGGGCACAGGGCTGAGCCTGGAAGAACGCCAGGAATTGCGGGCAGAAAAGGATAGGGTAAATCGTCTTTTCTTTTTTCTAAACTACGGCCTTAAATACCAGAAGATGCCTACCGGTGCGAATGGAAAAGACCGGGAGGCTTACCGTCTGCTTCTGCACGCACTCGTGGAGAAGGGGGGAGTCCGGAGGTCCCTTTTGGAGACATGGAAGGACTGGCCGGAAGCAAGAAAACGGACGAACCGGCCAACGCTTCTGAGGGAGTAGCCTATGCCCGAAATCCGCATAGGCACCGCTTCCTGGACAGAACGCACCTTGGTTGAAAGCGGCCTCTTCTATCCCAAGGATGTGGCCACCGCCGAAGCCCGGCTAAAGTTCTATGCCGAACACTTTGACACTGTTGAAGTAGACTCAACCTACTACTCGCCGCCCGCCGAACGCAACGCCGTGCTCTGGGCCGAGCGTACCCCTCCCGGATTCCTTTTCAACATCAAGGCATACTCCATGCTGACCAAACACCCGACCCTCATAAAAAGTATCCCCAAAGTGCTTCGAGGCAGCCTCCCGCATAAATACGCGGAACAACCTAAGTCTACCGATTTTCCCAAGGAAATCGTGGAATCGGCCTTTGATATGTTCCACTCGGCGTTGAGTCCTCTCAAGGACGCAACAAAACTGGGCTGTGTCCTCTTCCAGTTTCCGCCCTGGTTCTTACCCTCACCGGAAGGGTATAAGTGGCTTGAACTTGTAAGGGAAAAATTTCCTTCCACGTGCGTGGCTGTAGAATTCCGGAATCGAAAGTGGCTCGTAACGAGCGAAAGAAAAAAGGCGGCGGACTTCCTGAAGGCCAACGGAATGTCCTCGGTTGCCGTGGATGCCCCGTGGATAAATAACTGGGAAGGTCCCCTTGACCTTACCACCGACATCGCATACATGCGCTTCCACGGTCGCAACCGGGAAAGCTGGTTTAAGAAGGGCATACCGACCGAAGAAAAATACAGATATGCTTACACACAGAAGGAACTCAAAGCCTGGGCAGGCCGGATAAAAGCGGTATCTGAACCGGCCAACATAGTCTTTGTTATCTTCAATAACTGTTACCAGGACTATGCCGTAACAAATGCTGGGATGATGAAAGGGTTACTGGTCGTGCCACAGGCAGATTCGCCGAGGCGAACGGGTTAGGAAAGATCATGGCACTTGTCGAGATTCAGGGTCAGGTCGAGCGCATCACCTACGTCCACGAAGAGAACAATTACACCGTGGCCAGACTCCAGGTGGCCGGCAGGCGCGACCTCGTGACCGTGCTCGGAAACTTCCCCTCGTTAAATCCAGGCGAAGTGCTGAAGCTCCTCGGCGAATGGACGAATCACCCGAAATTCGGAGAGCAGTTCAAGGTGGTCAGATACGAGACGGTCACTCCGGCCACGGCCCGGGGCATCGAGAAGTACCTGGGCTCCGGGCTGATCAAGGGTATAGGCCCGGTTATGGCCAAGCGTATGGTGGAAAAGTTCGGGGTGGAGACGCTTAACATCATCGAGACGGATATCGGAAGACTTCACGACGTCCCCGGGATTGGTCCCGGCCGCATCGATATGATCGGCAAGGCCTGGCAGGATCAAAGGGAGATACGGGAGGTGATGATCTTCCTGCAAGACCACGGAGTAAGCGCCACCTATGCCACAAAGATATTCAAGCGGTACGGCAAGGAGTCCATAGAAGTGGTCAAGGATAATCCCTACCGCCTGGCGCATGATATCTTCGGCATAGGGTTCCTCACCGCCGACCGCATAGCGGAAAAGATGGGCATACCCAAGGACTCACCCCGGCGTGCCGAGGCTGGTATCCTGTACATCCTGAACGAACTTGCGGACGAAGGGCACGTCTATTTTCGCTATGAACCGCTGATCGGAAGATGCCAGGAAGTGCTCGGTATAGAACGGGATATTGTCACCCAGGCCATGGCCGGGCTTGCATCCGAGAAAAAAATAGTTATGGAAGACCTGAACAGAGACATCGAGGATTTCCGGGAAAACCACAAGGCCGTGTATCTCATGCAATTCCACGTATGTGAAACAGGCATTGCCAGGCGCATGCAGCTCTTGGCCCGGACCGGGCGGGTCCTTAGGGCCATCGACACGGGGAAGGCCACCGCCTGGGTACAGAAAGAGTTGAATCTCACGCTGGCGAAAGGACAGGTTGAGGCGGTCAAGGCAGCCATCGAAGAAAAGGTGATGGTCTTAACCGGAGGGCCGGGCACCGGAAAGACCACCATTACCCGGGCCATCATCAGGATATATGAGCGGATCGGCGGCAGGGTACTGCTGGCTGCTCCCACCGGCCGGGCGGCTAAGCGCCTTTCCGAGATGACCGGGCATGAGGCCAGGACCATACACAGGCTTCTCGAATTTCAGCCCCAATATGGCTCGTTCAAGAAAAACGAGGATGATCCCCTGGAAGCGGACGTGGTCATAGTGGACGAGGCATCCATGATCGATACGGCGCTGATGTACCATCTGCTGAAGGCCATTCCCCCGTCTGCGACCTTGATCCTGGTCGGAGATGTGCACCAGCTCCCCTCGGTTGGGCCGGGCAATGTGCTTAAGGATATCATCGCCTCCGCCGCCTTCAAGGTGGTGGAACTCAATGAGATATTCAGGCAGGCCAAAGAAAGCCTGATCATAGTAAACGCCCACCGCATAAACAGGGGAGAGATGCCCGTATCGGCGGAGGTGGCGGAGAAGACCCGGGCCGATTTCTACTTTATCCGGGAAGAGGATCCTGAAAAGGTCCTGGCCCACATCCTGGAACTTGTAAGAACGCGGATACCTCGGCGTTTCGGTTTTGACCCCGTATCTGACGTGCAGGTGCTTACCCCCATGTACAAGGGCATAATAGGGGCCACGAATCTGAACCAAGAGCTACAGAAGGAACTTAACCACAGCCAGAAGGAAGTGGTCAGGGGAGGCCGGGTCTTCAAGCTGCATGACAAGGTGATGCAGATTCGGAACAATTATGACAAGGAGGTCTTTAACGGCGACATAGGAAGGATCGTCTCTATAGACCTGGAAGAGCAGGAAATGGTGGTCAACTTCGACGGCCGGGAAGTCCCCTATGATTTCCCGGAGCTGGATGAAATGGTCCTGGCCTATGCCGTCTCCGTGCACAAGTCACAGGGGAGCGAATATCCGGCCGTGATCATCCCGGTCATGACGCAACACTATATGCTTCTTCAGAGGAACCTTGTTTATACCGCCGTGACCCGGGCCAAAAAACTGGTCGTCCTGATCGGCACGCCAAAGGCCATGGCCATTGCCGTCAAGAACGATAAAGTGCAGAAGCGGTATTCGAGGCTGGCAGAGAGATTAGGATGTGTATCAGAACGCCCATGCGTAATGCAGGGCGCTTCTCTCGATAGGTGATTATCCTTTTTTGCAGGACGTGAATCCAGGATGGCGGGAGATGTTATGGCGAAGAGTCAATTCAAATCTTCGGACCTGCCAATAGTAGATGGCAGGACTTATCACTTGGACTAGAGGCCGGAAGACCTGGCAGAAAATATTATCATCGTCGGCGACCACAACAGGGTTGCCTTTATTGCAGATGAATTTCTCGGGCTAAAGAGATTGACGACAAAAATAATGTATAACTGCGAGCACTTCCCTTTCGCGGCCAGTTCTGCTATAACCTCGCGAGAAGGGGACAGAACAGTACATACTCACGGGGTAAAAGGATCATGAAATACAGGATATTGTCGGTTGTGCTTTTGGTCTTCGTTCTCTTAGGCTGCGCCGCTCCGCCTGACAAGGCCGGCACTCTTCTCATTGCCTCGTGGAATATAGAGAACTTCGGGAGGACTAAGGCCACGGACCCGCACAGGATGGAGGCCATAGCGCGCGTACTCAGGGATTACGACATCATAGCCATCCAGGAGGTAAGCAACCTCAGGGAGATGAGCGACCCGGGCTGCCCGAGGAACGCTGACGCCGGTCCCGGCCACAGGGATTACAGCCTGATAAAGAACGCGCTCGAGCGCTATCTTAACCAGGCATACGGCCAGAATTACAGGTTCGTGTTCAGCCCGCAAATAAAGGATGAGAGGTATTTGCTAATTTACGACCCGGATAAGGTGAGCTTTGAGGGCGCAAGCCTTGTGGAGGATCCGGAGGACACTGAGCCGGTATGGACCGCCAGGCCCAAAAACACAGGCAAGATGGTCAGGCAACCGTTCAAGGCAAAGTTCAGAGCCGGGAAGTTCGACTTTGTCCTGCTCACCGTCCACACAAGCCCGTCGGTAAACCTGAAGGAGCTTGAAGGGCTGGAGTACTTCTACAGGGAAGCGCAAAGAGAAAGCGAGCCCGACGTCATAATCCTCGGCGACCTGAACGCGGACTGCGATTATCTAAGAGAAGCCGACGTTATGAGCTTGAAAGGCCGGGAGTATATCTGGGTCGTGGATGACGGTGCCGACACCACCGTGGGCGCTACGGACTGTGCCTATGATAGGTTCATATTCACGGAGCCCACTAGGGAGGACTTCACGGGAAGGTGGGGAATCCGCACGGACGTGCCGGAAGACGTGAGCGACCACCGCTTAATATGGGCGGAGTTTTCGACGAGAAATGACAGCGATTAGTGGGCTAAGCTATCCAGATGCCGGCCAGCAGTCAAGGGCAAGAAGTTAGATCAAGAAGTGAAAAATATTCCAGTTGCCATGTTTTATCGGTTTCTGCTCAGCCCCTATTTTGGAGGTATCAAATGCATATCAAAAGATTTTGGGGCGGGCGGAATCTCAGATACATAGCAGATATCTTGATCGCCGCCGTATCAATATGAATTCGAAACTACCATCTGACTATTTTAATTCGATTGACTCATGTTCCTTCCAAATGGGTGTGGACAGTTCTTTCCACTTATATGCCCAGATATATTTGTCACCCATTCTGATTAGCAATATAAATTCACTGAATTCTTCGACTTCTCCATTATCTGATTTGCTTTTATATCGAAGAGGAAGGATTATGGTATCCATTTCGCCAGTTTCATTGGATGGTATTAAATATTTTCCGGTTTTACTGTGAATAATTTTATAAGAACCCAAATTTTCGATGCGCAAAGGAAAGGTAAAACCGGTCAGAATTAGGAAAAAGAATAATACATAGATCACCATTTGCATAGACTGTGGGCTCGGTTTAGCATCCATGGTTAATTTTTTTGGCAATTATAAGTTGCTATGCAGTCACTGACCCGCGATTCTCTTTTCCAGATCACTTTCAAGTTTCTGTATGTCTTTCTTTATTTTGTCCACAGCTCGATCATAGGACTGATTTAGTTGTGTAGGATGTTCTATCTTATTTTTCAATTTATTCATTTTATTTCTTAGGAAATCAAGCGCTTCACTTTTTGATGTGCCCGGGGAATATAATCTATCTATTTCTTTTTTCGATAGCACTCGGTAGATAGTATTCCTCAAATCGGGATCGGTTGGATCTAAAAGACATGCTTTTATCTCTAGTATCTGCTGGGTATCCCGTATATAATTATCAGCATTTCTTAAATAGTCCTTCACGGACTGATTGATCTCAACTTGGTCAGAAAAGTGAGTCATCAATGATTTTACCAAGGCGATTTGCTGGGAACGTCTCTTTTGAAAATCAATAAATAATACCTGGTAACCAGATGTTAGTTGGTCTTTTTCCTTTCCGAATACAGTATCATCTATAAAGATTTTTGCTAGTCCGTACGCTTCTAATGTGTATGAAGATAGTTGATTAAATTCTTTCAGACAATCCCTGCTCATCTTTAGACGAAAAGTTGTAGTATCTAACTGATTCTGTCGTTTCCATTCTTCCGTTTTCCACTTATATTGACTTAGCGGTGTTATGTAGCCAGTAACTATTGCACCCAATGCCGTTAATAATGAACCCATAATCAGACATATCAGAGAAATGATCAGCGGATTACGCCACAAAGAAGGCCTGTTAGATTTAGACTGTCCACTCAATTCCTGCCTGATTTCATTTTCGAAACGAACTTTTTCTATAATACTCAATTTCTCTTCATCGGATAATGTACTGAGTCCCCTTCCAATGGTATTTTCTTTTTTTCCCTCAGATGATTCTGGCCTCGTATTTTTTGAATTTGTCATTTGCTCCTCCCTCACACAACCCTTGCCGATGACTGACCACCGAAAGAACTCCGTAGGGTTGGATGGATCGCTCGGGCAGTTAATGTAGGGAACTCGCCTTTTCGATGATCTTGGTCCCTTGTAAATTCCTTTCTAGGTGGTGAGGATCTGTTGCTTGCTCATTCTGATCGAAAAAGAGGGCATCAATCGTCATCAAACTTTTTCGCAGAGAAAGCAAGCACGCTCAAACGTTATCCAAAATATTGTTCTGGTTAGCGGAGATTCACCATAGCTTGCCAGTGCCTAGCTCTGCCAGTTAGACAAGTCCATTACAGATATGGAATGGATATCATAGGTTTTTGAGGATTGCAATTTAAAAGGCTTATAGCAGACATCTCAACTGTCGCCAAATTCGAGGTTTCAGGAAGAAACCCGAATGACAAGTTATCACAGTCATAGCGACTCTGGATGATATTCATATTTTAAACAAAAGCAGGACTGCTATTTCTTATATTAACCGGCCTTATCTGCCTAATATTTAATAAAATCTTAGCTGGTTGTGCTTTGCAGCGGATTCCTATATAATTTTACAATATGGAGTTGCACACCCAAAAAGTAGAGTCGATATAATAATGAACCATCCTGCAGCTTACTAGAGGGAATAATCAAGTTTAATGTCGGCAGTAACAATATTATGAATTTATTCACTCCTGTTGCTGATCCCCTCTAACTCTTGACGATCTGTTTTACTCAATGTAACTTGCATGGCTTCTCGTGTAAATAGTTTATCATAAACACCGATTTTCGCGGACTGTTAACCGTCACATGAATATAAGGTTCTGTCTGATGCGGTTTCCTTGTTTACGATGGAAAAGGAAGCACGAAAGACAGGGCACAACAGCATTATTCGTCATAATTCGCTTGGAGCAAACTGCATGCTCGCTCTTGTTGCCAATTTAGATAATGACGGTTGAGATCCAACAAGAAGGTGATTAAAACATTTGCAAGCATGGCGGAATAAGTACAGTCTGTCTCACAATAGACTGAAATAACAGGGCTAAATGAGGCTTAGGATTCCACACTTGGAGCAAAGGGATTTTTTGATCTCGTTCATTGTAGTTTATAACCGTCATATCGCATAAGGATTTGATCGGGAAAGCTGTATGGAAAGCCGCATCATTAGGCGATTTGCCCTTCCGCCGAAGTGGTTTTTCTTATGTCAATTTGCTTCTGCGAAAATCGGTGATAAATTAATATAACTACACTTACTTATGAGACACTACACTAGGTACATAGCGATTCGGAAACGTTTATAAGAAGACGAGCCTGAATTGAACCAAGAATCAGTTAGGGGGGCTACTCTTAAATTCCTCTATTAAATCTTGGACCTTTTCGCTGTCGGATCTGTTAATGAGATAGTCAAGTTTGTCAAAGCCCCTTTCAACGGCCTCTGCAGCTGCGTCTTTTTCACCAAGATTGAACGCCAATTTATGATCGATAAGCGTGAAGGATTCCTGAAAACGCAAATAATTTCGTTTAATTATTCCTCTCCCAACGAGAATATCGATTATGTAATTACTATCATTGTATTTTAACAATAGGTTCCTCAGCGGAAAGCAAAATCTATAACCGAATATATTACTACCGAAGAAGGAATGAGTTTTGTTTAGCTTTATGTAGGTATCGGGATATATAGGTTGGTAATGACTGTATCGATATTCTGGAATTATTTTTACACGTACGTCGCCATTGACAAGTCCGGCCAGATAAATAGTTAAAACACCCATGTCATCAAAATGGCCTTTTGAACTGACTTCGGAAGGGGCTGACGTCACATAAATAGGTTTATCGAGGTTCAACTTTACGGAATGGATGGTAAACACGTCACTCAATAACAATAAGCAACTGGCTATCAGGAAAACGTATAATATATGCATGATAGAAAAACGCAGGACGAAGTCTTTGAAATAGAAATATATCCGTGAGAGGAATTCCCCTCTGTTCTTGTTAACGTGCTTATGCGGTAAGTGTCTAAAGATATTTGAAAGACCTGGAAATTTGGCTCTTATTAATCTGGACATCCCATATAGTGAAACCTGATAAGGGAAAAAGACTATAAAATAGGATAGAAACCCTAAGACACCGCCGATCACATACTTGGCAAAATCGCGCGTAAAGACGTTTCTAAAGGTGTCAGGCAGTAGCTGTAAGGACTTCCACAGAAGTTCTATAAAGAACTTTAAGATCGCTAAAGAAAGGCCATTATACGGGACTAAGGTATATATACAGGCTAATGCCAAAGCTACTATGGAATAAGCGGTAACGGTACTTGCTAGCCTAAATGTTTCTGAGCTCCATTTTTCTGTAAATCCACTCACATACACCACCTCTCTACCATCTTCCTGCGCAGCATGGATAAAGTAGAATGAGAGGGTTCGTGCTACTATATGTAAAAAAAATAAAAATGAGAGGAAGACGGTCAAACAAATCACAAAGGGAATTAATTGATAATGTATCGCAAGATAAATTTCATCGTGCCAAGGAACTTGTGGAGCCTTGAAATAATTCAATGACCAATTAAGCTCCTCAAGCCAATCGTAACGTATTCTAATGACTGAACAAGACAACGATACCCAGTTAATTAAGTAATAAAGGAACGTACAGAGAGCAATAAGAATGGAGCCAGCAAAATAAAGCTGTATTTTCCAAAAAGGGGATATCTTGACATAACCTTCTGTATTCATAATTCTCGGTTTCTTGCCAATACCTTAACTCTTTAGAAAGTTACGATATCGTAAGAATATCAAAATCTCAATTACTTTTTGATAAAAGCCACGTCGCCGGCTCAGTGAGCACAAGTGCAACTCTTTTCCTGGTGCAGAGAGGTATATTTTTTCTGTATGGGACCTTCGGGCTGCTCATAAAAACTATTCGCTTCTTGAGCTGTCGGTTATACGCATTCGTGTTTATCCACCCGCTCCTTCCCTGAAGTCCTCCGGGAACAGCTTCATCTCTCCCATGAAGGGTCTGGTATCGAGTGCTGTTGCCTTCGCATAGATAAGCGTATTGAAGAGGTTGCTCTGGCCCAGCCATTGCTGGATGACTATCGGCGAGATCCCCGAACGTACCGCCTGGATAGCAAAAGTATGCCTGAAAGTGTGCGGGTGGCACCGGCTGTCGTTGATACCGGCAGTCTTTGCGGCTTTCTGCACGATGCGCCAGCCGGTGATCCGGGAGAAAGGAAAGATCAGATCATCGAGAGCGAGGCTGTTATCCCGTATGAACTGCGACAGCGCCCCGGCCAGTCCTGGTTTCACCGGCAACGTCCTGTATTCCGGTTCGGGTTTCTGCTTTGGCCTGGGTCCAGGCCTTCTCTTTTTCGGTCCGCAGTTGCGTTTGAGGTTGGGAATACGTACGCTGGAGTCCATCGGTGTGAAGTCCCTTACCCGAACCGAAATGGCCTCGGATATCCTGGCACCGGTCCCCAGGAGGAACATGAGGAAAATCCTGTCCCGGATGGATCCGGCCGCCGAGATTATCTTCCAGGCCTCGTCGATGTTAAAGTGGTCTGGGAGAGCAAGGTTAAGCTTTTGGATATTCTGGCGTCTGAAGATGGTAGGAAGCACTCGGTTACCTCTTTCTCAGGCGTGAAACAGATTTTGAAAAGTGTTTCATTTTTGGCTTTCCAGGGGGATAATTGAAGAGGGGTGACTTCCTGCCTTTCTCCTGCTGGTGTGAAACAAAATGATACATTTTGTTTCAGGTGCAGCATGGAAGTCTTGATCACGATTGGAGAGGAAGAATACGGGCTCGCAACTTTTTTTCGTCAACAGTGATCAGGGCGCCGGCTCCGAGGTGCTGCTTGAACTGACGAAGCGCTGAAATTACGAGCTGGCCGAGGTGTGCGGGAGTTACGTCTTGCGTGCGAATTTGAATTACACTTGGGAAATCCGCTTTTGTGGCGGCAAGTACGGTTCCAAAGTCCAGATCATGCGTGAAAATGACATATCCGTTAGATCTGGCATAGTCCAGAACCTCATGGTCTGGAGCGTCTGGCCTGCCGGTGCGCGACCAATGAACCGCTTCCCAGCCTGCCTCCTCCAATACGGGCACCCACTGGGGAGAAAGATTCATATCTATCAACACTTTCATGCCGATCCCGAAGCGATGGGAACCTCGATTTCTTCAACACGCCATGCGGCGTAAGCGAGTGCCTCGTCAATGTCTTCCGCTTCCAGGTAGGGATACAATTTCAAAATGTCCTCTTTGGTGTGGCCCGATGCGACAAGCCCTACGATCATTCCTACAGTTACACGCATGCCACGAATGCAGGGCTTCCCTCCCATGATGCCAGGATCGAAGGTGATTCTGGTCAAAGGTATCATTTTAGACCTCCCGGATGAATGTGCATCACTCTCATGTATCTATACTTTTTCGCGCCTGTTACTGCAAGTTTTTTCCAGCCCAAGCCCATTTTGTTTCATCTCTGGAGGCGCCTCCCTCCAGCAACGTGATTTGTGAAAACTCAAGAGACCGGGGTACTCGGTCCTGATACGTTACTCCATTTAAAAACGGGGACTTTGCGCCGGTATGTTTTCTATCAGTTGGCAAACTCGATTATCATCTGCTGCAAGTTGATAATGGCTCCGGCACGGGTGAGAAAATCCATGCCCAGTATGCCATTAATCTCGAAGCCATAATCCATGCCACCAACCTGAATTTCAAAGTCGGCTATACTGCGCTCACCAATCCTTACATAGTCGATTAGCCGTGCAAAAACCGCTTCGCTTCCACCTACACCACGTATTGTGTAGAGTGTGTCTTCAGGTGCGGGCATAATTTTGATGGAAGCCAGAACGTCAGAGGAAACTATCGTAGTACCGGATCCTGTATCAACAAGAACATTCGGGATATCAATCGCCGACCCCTTGTAGGCAACGGTTATGGTGACGAAAGGCAGATTATGCTTTAGCGATAGCCGCATTGTACCGGATACCTAACCAGTGCTGTTCGCGGATATCCAGCTCTTTACGGCTGGTGTGTACAAAATAAAACTCGCGGGCAGGGTGTTGTTGATGAAGGCGACGATACGTCTGCATTGCGGCAATACCGTTCGGACAACGCTCAATGACGGCCATTTGGTCAAGTTGACGTCTATTGTCAGGTGTTGTGCGTGCCTCCAAGGCTTCAACGACAAGCCATTGGTCAGGATAGAGCCTGCGTATTTCGGACCATTCCATCTGGGCCTCCTTTTCTGGAGACAGAAAGTGACACATTCGATCTTCTTTCCTAAGGATCATACGAGAATCTAGTGAAAAAGACAAGAAGTTAAAAGACGCCGGTTAATTTACCGGACGGTTATTTTTGCCCGGAGGGGCGAGGTCTCCCTCCCGCCGACCTGCGCGGGAGGGAGCATGGTCTTTGTGAATACCCTAGATATTTACCGTCGAACTTGCCTTGAACTTCAGCACCTTCTTTGCCGGTATCTTGATCTCTTCGCCGGTCTGAGGGTTTCTGCCCGTTCGGGCCTCCCTCTTTGCCGCGGAGAAGGTTCCGAAACCGACCATGGTCACCTTGTCGTTGCTCCTGGCGGCCGCGATGACGTTCTCCATAAGCGCGTCCAGGGCTCTTCCCGCTGCTGCCTTGGAAATCTCGGCAGCCTCGGCCATTTTTTCGATGAGTTCGGTTTTAGTCACGTTGTCACCCCCTTTCCTGTATCTTATGTTTATGGTCTCGTACTATGCGCCGGATTGTCAAGCAGTTGAGACACATGCTGTAATCCGAATCCGGGTCTTCCTTCGCCCTTTCCAGGCGTTGCAGGCATACGTTGACAGGCCAGCGACCGCGCAGGGCGTGGCAATATACTGCATTTTCGCTGAGAAGACGCTCCTTTTCTTTTTCGAGGTCCATTGTTTCCGCTGCTTCGATGGCGTTTTTCTCCTTATAGTAGCGTTTCTGGCTTCTGGCAAGCCTACTTTTCAAGGCTGGCTCCCAGAGCAACGGCTTTCTTGTGTATGCGATACCAATCGGTTAAAACCGGCCGGAAGTCTTCTTCGGTCGCTTGTCCCGCAATGGCCTTCCGCCACACGCTATCCAGGGCGTCAACCGTCATCTCCAACTCGTTTGCTAAAGAAGGGCTATGTTTCCTGGCGGCTTCCAGAACACCCGGCTGAAGCTCGAGGGCTCTTGCGGCTTTCAGAAACATCTCTGTCAAGACTTGATCGTCGGCCATATCTTTTGTCCGGAAGGCAGAAAAACTAACTATACAAACGGCGGTATGTTTTTTGTTTCCGCTACCCTGGTAAACTCGTCCGTGAACTCCATCTCGATAGACCCTACCGGGCCGTACTTGTTCTTGCGGATTTGCAGCGTGAAACAGTCTCTCTGCTCCTTGTTGGGGATTATCTTGAGCCCTACGTGGCAGGCCGCGGCCAGTTCCCCGGCTCCTTTATATCCGGCTATGGCGTCCTGGCTGCGTATGGCTTCGTTGGAAAGCTGGGACAGGACGAAAACCGTGCAGTCGAGTTCCTTTGGGAGGTCCTGCAGAAATATGGCGGCCTCGCTCATCCGTTCATAAATGGTGCCGTGTCCTCTCACGTTCTGAAGATAATCCAATACTATGAGATCCAGACCCTGCTCCATGGCCATACGCTTCGCTTTGATACGCAGATGGGAGAGTCCATACACCGAATCATATACCTGCAGCCGGGCATGGGCCAGCGTGTCCATGGCGTCATCCACTGCCATGCGTTCTTCCGGGCTGAGATTTCCGCGGAGCATTTTCATGATGGTTATTCCGGTGAGACTGGCGACCATGCGCATCGTGACCAGATGAGTGGCGTCCTCCGTCGAGAAATGGATGACTCCGGCCCCATCGAGGAGCGCTTTGACCTCGACCTGGGCGGCGAGTGTGGATTTCCCCGAGCTTTCCGGACCGCCCAGTATCCAGAGCATACTGGGGATGAGGCCCGAGGTCACCCTGTCCAGGGACGGAATGCCGGTGGGAAGGCCGACGAGCTGGGAGCCGCGACCGATATGTCTTTCGACTAGGGCAATAAGGTCATTCCCGCCAGCCTTGTCTCTGGCCTGTGGTGATGCCGTGGCTTTCATCAAGGAAAGGGTTAGGTCGTTTATTCTCTTTTCAATGTCTGCATCCTGCTGGATGTCTTTTATCGCCCCGTGGAGAATGTTGGTGACCCGGCGTTTCAATGTATTTTCTTTGAGGAAGCCTACCATGACCGGCAGCCTCGTCGGGCTGAACCCATAGTCGGTCAGTGACGCCAGATGGCTCAATGGAATTTTATCCTTAAGCTGTTCATGCACGGTGAGGATGTCCACGGGCCGGCCGCTTTTGCTTACGGTTAGGATCGCCTTCCAGACATCCGCGTAATCGCCGGCGAAGCTGTCAAGGGTGAGCTGGTCCTGGGCCTGGATGAGCAGGTCCGGGTTGGTCAGGATGAGGCCGAGTATTTCCGCCTGGACTTCGTTGATGTTCATGCTGCGAAATTACCTGCAATCCAGATATACAAGTCTTTTGGGTCTGTTCCGGTCTTTGCCAGGAAATTTACCGCTGCTTGTTTGGGGTCTTCTTCGGCGAGGAGACACCGGGCGATTTCCGGGTGATCCTCGGCCGGAAACAGCATTTGCGTAGCCACAAGCCTTGGCGGAAGGATCTGTTCCAGGGGCACTTCCTTGGCTTTTCTGGCCGGCGGCTGGCTTTTGTTTTCAAGCCGCGCGTATGCGTCGGCAAACTCACGAAGACCGGGCATCCTGGGCACTGAGTCATATATATGCGTTGACAACAAATACGTGAGCGCCCAGGTATGGAAGTCTTCTTCCTCTTTATAGATATGGAGCCGGTTGAAAACGAAGTCGGCGAGAGAGGGGTCGTTGGTGCGTATCAACGCTTTGAGAATTTTGGTGAGGGTTGACGGCGTGTATTCTACTTTCTCAGGGACAAAGAATCTCTTTCCCACGAAGACGCCGATGGGAAGACTCGTGTGAAGGACTATGCTGTCGGCGGCCGGGTGTTTGTAGCTGTCTATGCCGGGGAGAAATTCAAAGTCTTTCAGCCCGTAGCAGTTAGAAACAGAATTTCTTGGGCTGGTGTCTTTGCCTTCAGGTTGAGAAAAGACCCCGGGCATTTGCGGGCTGACCCCGGCAAACATGGCCTGGCAGACTTTGAGCGAGGCCTCGACGGAGGCTTTTACGCAGACATCGACGTATTCTTGGAGGTGTTCCTGGATATTGCCTATTACTTTAGACCGGAAATAGCGGTTGACCAGCTCTCTCTGGACCTTCCAGGCCAGGTCGTCGTTGAAGGATTTGACGAGCATCAGGTAGCCGGACTCGGCGAGGAAGACCCGTTTGCCATAGTGTCCACGCTTATCGTGACCGTCGTACGAATTTCGTACGACCATAGATTGCCATTCCCGATACGGCAAGTTGAAATAATCTTCTGCTTGTATGAAACGCGATCTATTTTCATTGAAGTTTCTTCTTGCCGTCCCCTCCGGTCTTTCATGTAACTTATCCACCATCTCAAGGGTCACAACTGGTTGATTTTTGTACATAATCATCTGCACTTCCCGGTTGTTGATTACTACTGCGTTTGTCATCATGTGCTTCTCCTTTTATAGATATGTGATATACGCTGTATCCGATTTACCAATAGACAGCTTTAATATCACTTTTGAGAAATTCTTCGAAAGTGATATTTTCAAATATCACTTTTTGAAAAACTGACAAAAGTGATATTGGTACAATTAAGGATTTGATCGTCCCTTACACTCCTGGCATATACTGAGCCGGTTTTGTTTCATTGGAGTATATCGGCCACAGACCGGGCAGCGTTTTACCGTCCACCCCTCTTCGAACATATTCTTAAGAAAGTTCAAGACCCCCTTGGGAGACAGCTTGGTCGCCAGGCTGATTGCCAGGAAATCCTTGCCTGCATGGTGCAAACCAACTATCAGAGCCTTCTGGTGGTCGTTCAGTCGGATGCTCTTGGTCTTAAGGTCTCCCGTATTTTTCCTCTTATAATGTCTCTTTATGGTTCGTTCGGATATCCCCGTAAAAAAGGCGATGTCGCGTGAGGTCAAATTCAACTTCGCCAGGGACTCCACCATGTTTTTGGTTTCCTCGGAAATTTTGCGCATCATGGCTTATAGCCTCCAGGTCAAAAAACTATGTCTTTACCTGGCTTGGGGTCTCGGAGCCAGTGAGAGAGATTACCTTGCGCTCGTTTGCCGGGCTGTAAGCCAGCGTGTGTTTCTGCGTAATATCGGCCAATATTGTGTTCACTTCGATGAGCAGCCCGGAAAGCTGCCCGGCATCTTCCGAGACTTCTTGCCAGTATTTGGTGACCGTCTTTTGAGCCAGCAGCTCTTTCAGATCCTTCAGAATGTTCATGGAAGCTATTTTGTGCGCCATAAAGGTCTCCCGGACCCTGGATCTTTGCTTCATTTCCTGCAGATCCCGCTTCAGTCCCTCGTAGTCCTCCGGCGTTTGGACCAGGACTTTGACTTCTTTTTCAATTTTTGTGAGCGTGACGCTTTCATACTTGGCCCGAAGTTGGACAATTTTGTCGGTGGCGTGTTCGTTTTCTTCCTGAAGCCTTTTTAAAGTCGCTCTGAGGTTATTGATTTCCCAGGTGAGGTCGCTTACCTCTTTTGTGCTTTGTCCCTTCACCTGCGCAAGTTCACGTTCAATTTCGTCTTTTTCCTCTTCCCTGGTTTTCAGTTCCTCGACTAAATGGCCTATTTGTTCCGTGAGCTTTTCTTTTTCCTTGTGTTCAGCCGCCAGTTGCTGTTTTACCTTGACGATGTGGAGCGCGTCATCTTTGGTCATGGCATTTTGAAGCTGGGCTATTTTGGTTCCGAGGGCATGGCCGAGTTTGTTCTGTATGTCTGGAGGAAGATTTTCAAGGACATTTTGCAGCTCCGGGTCGTCTACGGCATTCTGTGGAAGCAGCTTTTGTGATTTGGGTTTCTTGAGGGCTTCCAGTGTACTACGCCCCGTATATGCTTCTTTCGGGGTAAGATCCCTTCGGAACAGATTCTCGCTTAAGCATATCTCGAGCTGTAGGTCTTCGTCGGCATCCCGCACTATGGCCGGTATTTTGTCCAGATCCGCCAACAAGGCAGCCCTGAGCCTTTGCTTTCCAGCGATTAGTTCTTTTCTGGGCGTTATGATTACCGCATTGATTAGGCCGATTGCTGGGTTTTTTATGTTTGATGCCAGTTCTTGCAGTTCGTCCTCCGGGAGGTCTTTGAAAATACCTTCGTTAAGGTTTTTGTCCTTGATTTCCCGCGGATCTACCATAATAATTTGTATTTGGCCTGCGGGAGCAGTGCTGTCCGTGGGTTCTTGTTGTTGGAGTTTCTCCTGGAGTTTTTTTAGCTGTCGCTTCAGGATGTTGCAGCCTTGCTGGAGGGTATTAGTTGCGGTGTATTCTTTTGAATTTTCGAGTACTTTTGAAATAACAGCTATCTGGCGGTCTGCGGGTAGGGGAACTTCCTGCCCGGAGCGCAAGGCCTTCAGAATGACTTGTGTATCGCGCATGTAGAGGCCGTCTGACATGATTCCGTCTCCTTTATTGGTATTATCTTACGAGCTGCTGCAATTCCCTCGTCGGTCAGTGTTATCGTTTGTATTCTTGTATACTTATGGGGAAGTCCTGTGTTTTTTAGCCGGTCGAGTTCTTCCTCCTTGGCGGACCTGAACGCATCCTTGGTCGTCAGTCGGGACTTTAGAACTCTGTTTCGCAGCCTGCGGAGTTCTTTGAGCTCGTTCATCGTATTTATTTGTGCATGGAAAGCCATGATTGCTGTCGATACTGCCTGTCTTCGGTATTTTGTGAACTTTTCAGGATCGTCCACCAGTTCCTGTAGCTCGGCCATGAGTGACCGCGATGTTGCCCGCCGTTCACCTTGAACGTTGTTGTATAAGAACGAGAAGTCGATCAGACCCTGACGGAACAGGGACTTGAGGGCTTGTAACGTTACACGGTATATATACTGATGATCGGGGTAAGCGTCTTGCATTTCGGAAAGTAATCGGGGCAGGGAAAGAACGCCGTATCGTTTGTAGCACGCAACGAGAATAAAAGACGTCAGGTTTTTTCTATATGATCTCTTGTCTCGCATAAGTCTACCTTTTCAAGCTTTGCTGAATGTGAACTTGTCAGGATACATAGCTACTGAGCAGACCCCAGAGATCTTCCAGGTTATCGTTGTATTTCGGGAAATCTTTGTGAAACTCCACAAGGCGGGCAAGCGTTTGGCTGCTGGAGAGGTCCGCAAGCTCCGCGATCACCTCTTCCGCGGTTTTGTCGCAAGCCCGTTTTTCTTCTAATTTCAGCAGGACGCTTCCCGCCAAATCCATGGCGTATGCCTGGACAACCAGGGCAACATGAAGTTGCGCCAGCAACGTGGCCGTCTCCACAGGGCTTCGTTCCTTTGCCTTGGCGATCCAGAAGAGGGCCTTGACCTCGCCCATGATGTTACCTTGGCCGTTGAGGTGCTGTTTGATTTCGTCGACTGTGGCGGGCAGGTATTTGTTTGCCTGGTTCAGGATCAGGGTGGTGCGTTCGGGACCGAATGGAAGGTTCGCCAGCTTTTTCACTATCAATTTCTCCTTTCTCTCTCTCAGTATGATGGTTCCACACATTGGACAGGAGTTCTCTCAGTTCGAGGGACTCCAGCGGGTCACTGGTTATCGAGGCCAGTTTGTCAAAAAGGAGCTTTCTTGTTGCGGGATCTTTGAGGACATTTTCTACCAGTATATTTCTATCCATGTCTTTTTCGGACTGTTGTTCTTTCTTTTTCACCAGCCTTGCGTAATCCAGGGCCTTCAAGGGAGTTGCCCTGGCGTCCTCTATGATTCTTTCCTGGATTTCGTATGGGATGTTTCGGCTCAATTCCAGGGCCTGGAAGTGAGGTATTTTCCCGTTTGGATTGCCTGTCCGGTAAAGCTCGAAGAGTTCGTCGACAAGTCCTTGGACGGTCAGGGGCTCAGGAGCTTCTCTGGTCTCCGCTCCTATCTTTTTGTAGTTATGGATTATGCGTTCTGCCTCTTTGACCAAGAGCGGGGCGTTTGCGGCTATCTCCCGCAGGCATACGATGAGGGCATCGGGGGCTTCTGAACTGAAAGAAACCCTTCTTACGGGAACTCTCTTTTGGTTTCTCCGTCTTGTAAGATTGAAGAGGCCGACGCCGGCGACTACAACGTTATCCGTAGCCACTGTCACGGGACAGGGGCCCGGTTTTATTCTTTCCCTGAGCCCGGGAATCGGCGGGAATCCATCCCTGCTCTTCTTTTCCAGATACTCGAAACAGGGATGCAGTTTCAGTTTGCTGAGTTCTTCGGCGTCCATATACTGTGAACGTGTTACTTCATATAGAATCGTGACATCTTGTAGCAAATAATGTAAATCCTTGCAACAGCACTCATGGTGACAAGATTGCAGTTATTGACACCAAAAACGCTATCGACAGCGTTCGGGTTCTATTGAACGGGGTATATTGGTTTGCCCGTTATGGCGGTGAGACGAACGTCGGACGCGGTGCCGGGATTTGATTCTATGCCGGTGAACGCAAAGCGATAGTAAGCCGGGCAACTCAGGCCCACCCTATACCATGTTTCCGGCCTGTTTTGGCAGTCAATAAAAAGGACATGGACCGAGTCCAGAAAGGCCTTAATACCCGGCTCATCCCTTCGCTTGACAAGAGCCAGAATGGATGCGACGGTCAGGCGGCCCGGTTGTTGCTCGCCGTCAGCGATTATGCCCGGGCATAGATCTAACTCGTCCTTAAAGAACGTGGCCGCCTGACGGAGAAGGGCGACATTTTTGGCAATATAGAGCGTTTTGGGAATACCCAGCGTTTTTACGATGCCCGCTGCGACCTCGAGCCTTTCTTTCCCGGGCAGGACCTGGATAATGCCCCGTTCCCTGGCGATGGCTGCCTCGATGCGGCCTTTTTGTGGATCCGTGGACGGCTGCTTCGAGGGGTTAATTTTTCGCACAGTGGCAGGTCTCTTACGGTTGTCTGTGAACTTCGTTTCCAGCCCGGTGGGAAGTTTTTCTACCACCAGGGCCAGGAGGCCGGTCGGAAAGAAATAACGGCCTTTGGGATTTCTCTTAAGAAAGCAATGGCTTCCGTGCCATGTGCCTGGACGTGTTCCGAATGTTGAGGCTGGCCTTTCAAATGTCAGCGCGTTCAGAATAATGTTATGTTCCCATCCCTGGGAGAAAAGGACTGAGGTATATACATTGTTGATGGTGAACGTGAACATTTGGGTATTACTGAGTATACCTTTGTATCAGTCGTAAATTCTCTGGTCTACGGCGTCCCGTATAACCTTGTGGGCTTTTACCACATCATTAGCGTCGAAAAGGATAACCAGGGCATGTCCGTAGGCGGTGCCGGTTCCGAGCCCGAGAACTTGAGCTTTGGTGCCGCGCACCCAGCTGTAGACGTACGTCTTTTCATTGTTCAGAGTCTTGGTCGGCGCCCCGAACATGAGGATTACATCGTCCTTCGTGGTTGCCCCGTCTTTGATTCTTGCCATCTGTTCTTGGGTGATTTCCGTTCCATGCTTGATGGTTTTTACCCCGCAGCCGAGTATGGCAAACAGGATACCCAATGCTAGGATGGTCAACATTGGTTTTGTGTAAAGCATCTCTTTCCCTCCCTATATGTATCGGTATGTTTGACGCCGTGAAACTATGGGCGTGTGTTAGAACGGAAAGCGTTCTCCGGGGGTGCCGTTCGTACTATCGCCGGAATCGCCGGGGCGGTTGCTGTTTGTCGTTGGGCTTCCGCCGATAGCCCAGCCGTCAAGCACCATCGCCGTCTGGGCTGCGAATTTTTCCAGGCGATAGAGATCCTCCCGTGACAATGGTACGTTTACCTTTTTGACGTTGTTTTTGTCTTTGAACTCTCCAACCGTCAGAAAGGTTGACCCGTTTGTCCGTCGTAGCGTCAGGGCTTTTTTATCCCCCTGGAAGCCGCCCTTGCTGGGATCGTGGACCATGCTCAGTTCTTTAACCTCCCCGTTTCCCAGGCGTATTTCTTCGCATTTGGCGGCCAGGTTCATCAGCTCTTCCGGTTTCAGGGCTATGCTGATTTTTCCTTCCTTCCATTGGTACTTGTTCTGCCCCTTTTCGGGCATGGTCTTTTCCATGCCGGGCACTACCGGCGCGCCTTCCACGAAGACGACCTTTCTCTCCGCGTTCGGAGAGAGTCTCACTCCTGCCGAGGAGCGATAAAGCTTTAGCGGGTTCATAGAATGTCCTCCGTCTTTTCGAGAATTTGATTGGTTTCAACTGCAGAAAGGGATTTTCTCAGTTTGGCGAGGACCACTTCGAGCTGCCGGTCGGAGACTTCGCTGAGGGTTCGTTTTCCTTCCACGGTAGCGCCTGCTTCGTTTTTGAACGTGGTGAGTTCGTAGAGTATTTCTTCTTTATATCTATGCGTGAGGTCACTGAGTATGGTCAGCATGTTATCGACTTCCTGGACGTTTTTCTCCCTGTCATGGTTGTCCGGGTTGTCTGTTTTCCAAGTCGGGAATATAGTGAGAAAAAGGTCTTTTCCTCCGACAAGGTCGAAAAGGACCTTGGCTACATGCCTGCTTTTTGGGATATGGAGCAGGAGATTGACATTGCTTCTCTTGGATGAGAGGGAGGCCAGTTCGGCCGCGAACCTGGTCATGGTGTTGGTGTCGGCGTCTTCGATCTTTGTCACGACATGGGCCTTGAGGCCCTTGCTGCGGTTCTCGACGTGCTGTATCTGGTTGAGAAGTTCTACGGCTTCCGGTCTCGTAGTAGGGCTTTTTATGTGAAGGGAGATGTTTGAGGCTGCCACCCGGTATCCCAGAAGCCGGACGGGAAACAGCTCGACTTTTTGGCTGTCGGGCATTTTTTATTGCCTCCTTTTCAATTCACGAAGCATCAAGGATTTTCCGGGTTTGACCTGGAGTTTGACCTCAATGTAATTAAGCAGGCTGTTCTTGGTAATAAGGCCGGTCAGGTTTCCGTCCTCGTCGGTGACCAGCAGGCGGCTGGTCTGGTTTTTAAGCATTTGCGTGAGCGCCGTGGATGCGTTTTCGGATTCTGGTATGGTCACGTTGTTTTGAACGGTGGCGGCAATTTCTCCCGTAGTGGTTTCAGGTCTTTTCTCCTCCGGTATCTTTGCGAGCGAGCCGACCGTTACAATGCCGATGGCTTTTCCTTCTTTAACCACGGGAAACCCGCCGTAGAAATACTTGAGGAAGTAATCGCCTACCAGTCCGGATACGGGTGTACTTGCTTCCACGCTGACCGGATTCGGGATCATGATGTCCCGGACCTTGGTCCTGCCCAGGCTATGCAGGAACTGGATGTGCTCTAAGTTGATCCGCGAGGCCATGGCAAGGATGAGGCCGCCGGTGGTAAGGTATGCCGCGGTCAGGCTGCATTCTGTTATGAGTTTGAACCCGCCTGTGGCCACCAGAGCCGCCGCCATAGCCTGGCTCAGGCCGACGGCGATTTTCGTGGCCTTCAGGTGGTCGCCGCTCACCTTCCAGATAACGGCCCGCAGGATTCTGCCGCCGTCAAGGGGGAGGGCGGGCACAAGGTTGAAACCTGCCAGCATAAGGTTACTCCCCATGAGGTAGCTGGTGAATCCTACCGGTATTTCGTGAAGCGGACTGCGGCGGTAGACGGCCAGGAGGGCCATGTTCAGTCCAAAGAAGATGAGGGCCAGCGCCAGGCTTGCCGCTGGTCCGGCCAAGGCCATCTTGATCTCATTTGAGGGGCTTTCCGGCTCTTTCTGGATGTCCGCTATCCCCCCGAAGACGTGCAGGGTGATGGAGGCGATGGGTATTTTCTGGCGCCTGGCCATGATGCAGTGAGCGACCTCATGGATAACTACCGAGGCGAAGAGGGCCATACAAGTAAAGAGGCCTTTGCCCCACGAGGAAACCAGGGTATTCCCGGGAAGCAGCATGTAATACCCCTGGCTGATGATGTACGTTATGGCTGCGCAGGCCGGGAGCCAGCTGTAGTGGATGATTATGGGGATTCCGTGGATTTTCAGGCGGGGGATGGTCAATGGCATATTTTGATATCCTTTTTTTGGATAATCTGCCGAATCCTACACGTTGTTCGTTTGCCTTTAAATATGCAGTGTGGGCCATAGTCGTCATTGATGTCCCATTTAATTCAGGGCAGCCGTATGACTCAGGGTCCCGTTTTCGACCTTGACTTGTTTTTGCGCCTGCAAGGTGAGGTTCGGCGTGTGCGATATATAAAGGATCCGCCGGAACCACGTCGTCAGGTCGGCGACGGCTCTCAGGAAGTTTTCCGCGTTTACCTCGTCCAGTTCGCCCAGGCTTTCATCGAGAAAGAAGGTCTGCCAGGGTTTCCTGCTTTTCTGGGCCTGAAAGACGCTCATGGCCATGCGGATGGCCTGACTGAGGAGCACCTTTTCTCCGCCCGAGAAGTTGGCGATGTCCCTTTTCTGCCCGGTGGCAAGGTCGGTGATGATTATGTCCAGGGTCTCCCTCAAGGCCTTGCCCTTGTTTGTCTCCCTCTGGGTCATGAAAGAGACATCGAAATTCTTCTGACAGATGGAGGTCAGGAACTGCCTTGTCAGGGCTTCGAGCTCCGGGGTGGCAGCGTCTATGATGAGCGGTTGTACGCCGTTTTTGCCGTAGATGCGGGCTATGGCCTCGTATTCCGATATTTCCGTCGTGATTTTTCCCCGGCGCTCCTTCTGCATTGCGATTTCCTGCTGGATTTTCAGGGTGGCCTGGATCCTGGCTTTTATCTCCCCCAGCTCCTGGCTCATGGCAAGGGAGGCGGCTGAGAGTTTGCGGCTGCGTTCTTCTAAGAGCGATACCTGTTTTTCGATGAGTGCGGACGTCTCGGTGACTTTCGCGTGTTCTTTAAGGGAGGCGCTGATCTTTTCGATTTCTGCCGCCTTTTCTCTGCCCTTTATGATGAACCGGTCAAGTTCTTCTGCCAGATGCTGCTTGTTTTTTTCGGCAGCCTCCAGCTGGGCGGCCAGCCTGACATAGGCTTCAAGCTCTTTCGCGGCCGTCTGCATTTGTTTCATCTTTGAGAGAACCGGCTCGATGGCAGGCGGTTGGCCGAGGTTTTTGAGTTGCAAGGTTTCGTGTGCCAGGCGCTGTTCTTCCTCGGTCAGTTTCTGTGAGATTATGGTGATGGCGTCTTTGGCCTTCCAGGCCTCAGTGAGGAACTTGCAGTCCCGCCGCGAGCAATGCACTTCCTGGATAGTGGATGCCTGCTTCCGGCATGAGTCGAGGCGGCTTTTCAGGACTGCGATGTTTTTGGTCGTTGCATGGATTTTCTCTTCCAGCCTGCTTTTTGTGCCTTGGTATGCCTGGTATTCCTTTTGAAGTTTTTGCATCACGTCCGATGTCGCCGTTATTTCCTGGACGATCTCCGTGTGCTTTCGGGCTTTGCTTTCTATTTCCGCCTTTTGCCGGATGATCTTTTCCAGCTCCTCGAGACGGTTGGAAGTCCTGGTATAGCTGTTTTTGAGTTCTTCGCGTTCCCGCGAAAGCGCTTCAAGCCGGCTGCGTAATTCTTTAATTCGCCTTACTGCTTCCTCAATACCGGCTTTTTCCTGGTAAAGGGCTTGAAGCTGTTTATTAGTCTCGCAGGTTGTTTGTGCATTTTCCTTGAGCTGCTCTTCTTTTTCCTTCAATGCCGCCACGTATTCGGGCATGCGCAGTTCTTCTTTCTCCATGGCCTTTATGTGGGCGTCGATATCCTCCAGGCGCATGTTGTGGTGTTTGGACTTGTCCGCGGCGCCTTGCGCGAGGCGGCTGCACGCCTCGAGGCCCAGCCAGCTGGCCAGGAGTTCCTTTCGCTCCGATGGGGAAAGGTTGATCATATCCCCGGCGCTATCCTGGGCCGAAAAGATGCAGGCCAGGGCGGACCCGGCCGGACCAAGCAGTTTTTCGATTTCGGCTGCGAACTCGGTCGTCTTCGGACCGGCGATAAGCTGATTATCGCAGTACAGATGTGCTTCCTGCTTTTGCGGTTTGCTCTGTACGGTTCGCATCGCTCTATATCCCTGTCCGTCCAACTCGAAGGAGACTTCAATGGTTCCTTTCGGGCTGCCCAAGTGGCTGTATATGGTTCCTTTCCGGCTGGGAAAGGATTCATAGAGGCAGGCCAGCGCTGCCTCCAGAAGAAAGGTTTTTCCGCTGCCGTTTGGTCCGTATATGCCGATAATCTGCTCGGCTCCGAACTGTACTGTTTGTGCTTCATGGTATGGGCCGAAGCCTTCTATATGTATGGATTTGAGTAGCATTTTCCCTCCTATGCGGCCTTGGGTTCTTTTTCCGGGTGTTCGTCTCCTGGAATATCTATGTCCCGGGATTCGGTGCAGGCGATGCCGGCTTCCGTGCAGAGCTCACGGATGCGCTTTTTGATTCTATCTATGTCCAAGTCTTCTTCGGGGTGGGCTTCGAGATATACATTGAGGTAGTCCATTATGCCCGTGGCTCCTTTGGCGCTTTCCGCCCTGATCCGCTGGTGGTGGACTACCTGGGGGCATACATCTACATCCAGGGCATCCGGGAAGTATTTTGTGAGGTCTTCCTGGTTCAGTGCCGGGAAGTCGCTTTCGCTGATTTCGACCGTCACCTTGCAGATGGCGTCTCTGACATCCGGTCTGGATACTGTGGGAAGATTGGGGTATGTGAAGTGGAAGGTCTTTACCGGCCGGGTGTGTATTTCGATAAAGTCCGCTTTGCCTGTAGCCGTATCCAGGTAGAAGAATCCCTTTTTCTCGTCTTTTTCGTCGTAGTTCTGGATGTCCAGGCTGCCCGGGTAGTGAACTTTGCCTATCACCTGGGCTCTGTGTATGTGGCCCCAGGCAGCGTAGTCGAATCCTGACAGGTCCTTCGGCGTTAAAGTAGTTTCGCCCACGACTTCCCTGCCGCTCGGTGTCCGGGCGGTGGCTATGTTGGTATGGCCGAGGGCGATGGTAAAGCGTCCGTCCCTGGAAACGGTCTTGAGCCTTTCCCGCAGACATTCTTCCATGGACTTCGTATTCGGACCCGGGAAAAAGGATTGATATACCTTGGGGTCAGGGTAAGGGATACCTATGACTCTCAGGTCGCCCATCGTGAACTCCTCGAAGGGATCGAGCACGGTCACGTTTCTGAGGAACGAAAGTATCCTTGCTGCCTTTTCGCCGTCGTGGTTTCCCGCTACGGCTACGACGGGGGCCGTGCCGGTCAGCTTTGTCAGAAGCCGCATGGCCCAGAGGTATTCAATGGGCAGCGGTATGGGTCGTTCGAAGATGTCCCCCGCGATGAGAAAAAGATCGCATCCGTTTTGAGCTGCAAAAGAGGCGACCTTGTCCATGCAGTCAGCCAAGTCTTTCATGCGGATGTTCAGACTGGTTGCCGGGTCTTCTATAATTCTTCCATTTACCGTTTTTCGCTGGTCGATGTGGATGTCTGCCATGTGGATGATTTTCAAGGCAGGAAACCTCCTTTGTCCTGGATTAGAGGAAATCTTACAAGAACAAAAGGATTTTCTTAGTTAAGGGGAAATGTCGGCGTGGAGGTAAGATAAATTATCATGTCTGAGGCGGACCCGATTCCAGAATTCACATCAAAGGTTTTACACTACTGAAAAGGAGTCCAACCCAGCCCAGCACAAAAAGGGCTGGAACACAGAGCATTGAGTTGTTGATGCTAGGCCTTTTAAGAACCAGCTTGTACACGATCGCTTGTAACCACCCCATCTCCTTATGGAGGATCAAGTTTTTCTCAACATCGTTTTGAATCCGCTGCTGGCTGGCGCCGAAGAAATCAAGGCCGGGCAGGTGTTCTCTTTCGAAATCAAACAGTCGTTGTTCCCAATATGTTTGCCAGTATAATTTACGCTTGGAAACCAGGAACCAGACCAACGAAGCCAATATGCCAACGATGGCAAATATGTTTTTGTTTTCAAATGGCTTTCTGAACCCTGTATTTTCTGGCCTTTGGTATGTGAGTTTCTCGATCTCAGCCACATCTTCGTCCGTACATATCTGACCGTCAACCGTTGTACGGAACTCGTACTCAACTCCCGAGTGCCCGATCAGGGATATACTACGTAGAATCGTGGCCATATCCACTCCAAGCATCCCGTACTTATCCGGGGTCGTTTTAATATCCATACTTACCGCATCAATAAGTTTTTCCTCAATAAGACACTGAAGCATGTCCGGGTTGGTTCCGTTGGTATCAAGCTTGACCATTAACCCTTCTTTTTTTATCCCGGCTATAACTTGAGGCAGGTCCGGGTGAATCGTCGGCTCTCCCCCGGTGATTACCACCCCTTCAATGAGTTTTTTGCTGCGGCGAAGGAAGGCCATGGTTTCTTCCAACGAAACCTTTCCCGGTTTTATCGGGAGTAGCTCCTGGTTATGACAGTACGGGCAGCGGAGGTTGCATCCCTGCGTAAAAATGCAGGCGGCGATTTTGCCTGGGTAGTTAATGGCCGTTACCGGATGCATTCCGGCGATCGGGATGTTCGGACTTTCAGGCGGCATAGGCTTTTCTTCTGGCAAATTCCTGCTGTTTCCCTTCGTTCCACTGGTTTACCGGACGGTAGTATCCTACAATGCGGGAGTAGACGTCGGCTTCGCCTCCGCACTTCGGGCAAACAGGCTCTTCACCGGGTAGATATCCGTCCCTGGGGCAGATGCTGAAGGTGGGCGTAAGGGTGACATAGGGCAGGCTGTACGTAGTGATCACCTTTTTGACGAGGGTCTTTGCATGCTCCGCCTGAAGCTTCTCCCCTAAATAAACGTGGAATACCGTGCCCCCCGGTGTACTCTTTTTGCAAGGGCTCCTGGTGGTCAAGGCTGAAGGCCAGATCATCGGTAAAGTCCACGGGAAGATTGGTCGAGTTGGTGTATATGTCTGCCTCGGTGTTGAACAGCTTCCGGTCTCTTTGTGCCAGCCTGTAGCTTGCTCCCTCGGCGGGCGTTGCCTCGAGGTTGTAAAGGTTTCCGGTCTCTTCCTGGTATTCAGCGATTTCTCCTTTGATGAACCTCAGCGTTTCCAGGGCAAAGTCTTTGCCTTTGTCCGTGTGGATTCCGTCCAGTCCCAGGTACCTGAGGGCCTCGTGCATCCCGATGATACCGATGGTGCTGAAGTGGTTGGCCCAGTATCTTCCGAATCGTTTTTTCACTTCGGTCAGGTAGAACCTTGAGTAGGGGTAGAGACCCTCCTCGGTGAAGCGTTCGAGCACCTTGCGTTTGGTTTCAAGGGAGGTGACGGCTATTCTGATTTTCTCGCAAAGCTGGTTTAAAAAGCCTTTGGAGTTGCTAGAAAGCAGGGCCAGGCGGGGCAGATTGATTGTAACCACGCCGATGGATCCCGTGAGCGGGCTTGAACTGAAAAGGCCGCCGTTTCTCTTTTGCAGTTCTTTCAGGTTCAGGTTCAGCCGGCAGCACATGCTCCGGGCGTCTTCCGGCTTCATGTCGGAATTGAGGTAATTCGCGAAGTACGGGAGGCCGAACTTTGCCGTGATATCCCATATTCCCTGAAAATCGGGGTCGTCCCAGGGGAAGTCTTCGGTGACTTGGTATGTAGGTATGGGAAATGTGAAGATCTTACCGGCGGCATCGCCTTCGGCCATGACTTCGGCAAAGGCCCGGTTGATCATGAGCATCTCTTCGGCGAACTCGCCGTAAGTCGTATCCAGGTACCCGCCTCCGTGAACTACTTTTTCCTTGCTCATGAATTCCGGCGGCCGGAGGTCCAGGGTCAGATTCGAAAAAGGGGTTTGAAACCCTACCCGGGTCGGTGTGTTAAGGTTGAAGATGAACTCCTGGATGCCCTGTTTGACTTGCTTGTAGGCAAGGTTGTCAAACCTGACGAACGGAGCCAGAAGGGTGTCGAAGTGGGACAGGGCCATTGCCCCGGCTGCCTCCCCCTGGAGCGTGTATAGGAAATTGTAGATTTGTCCCAGGACAGACCGGAAATGTTTTGGCGGTCCCGACTCTACCTTCTGGGAAACTCCACGGAAACCCTTGGTCAGGAGGTCTGCGAGGTCCCATCCCACGCAGTATGGACTGAGGGAGTTGAGGTCGTGGATATGTATGTCGCCGCTCGTATGCGCCTCCCGTACTTCAGGCGGGTATATCTGGTTCAACCAGTACGTGGAGACGATGTGGCCGGCCAGGTAGTTGTTGAGACCCTGGAGAGAATAGTCCATGTTGCTGTTTTCTTTTACCCTCCAGTCGCTCTTGCCCAGGTAGTCGTTCACCAGGTTCAGGCCCAGGAGTTCGTTTACTTTTCTTATCTTGGCGTGCTGCTCCCGGTAGAGGATGTACGCCTTGGCCGTCTTGTGGTAGCCGTTTTCCATTAGAGTAACTTCGACGATGTCCTGAATGGCTTCCACGCTGGCCTGATCGAGGCTTTTTACGGCCTTGGCCACGACTATCCGGCAAAGTCTTCGGGCTGTTCCTTCGTCGAACCCGCCTGTGGCCTGGCCTGCTTTCAGGATGGCGTTAGCGATCTTCTGGGGGTCGAAGGGGACAACGGTCCCGTTTCTCTTGATTATTGTTTCGAACATTTGGGTTCCTTTTGATTTGAGTTGTTATGTGGAGAAAATAGAAAATTTTTCCTTTTTTGGCAATGCCTTCAGGGGGGACAAGACGCCTTGTTCTTGGCTTGGCTTTCCAGGCGGGGCAGGCTACGACTTGTACCAAACCTCCGGAGGCGTCAACAGGAAGTCTTTGAGTGGGATCCCTGTGCCTCCAACCAATAGCTTTTTTTTGACGGTGAACTCTCTGGAAAAGGCCTCAAGGCCGGGCAGACCGGTTTTTTCCCGTGTGCTTTTCACCTCTATAGCAATCAACTCCTTGCCCCGACATAGTACATAGTCCACTTCCACGTTACGACTTGCCCAGTAATACAATTCCATGTTTTTCCCTTTGATTGCATTAGCCAGCGTGGCACCAACAGCCGACTCCACTAGACGCCCCCATAACTGGGTATCTTGCTTCGCTTGGGTCAAGCTGAGCTGACACTGCGCAGTCATGAGAGCCGTATTCAACACGACCAGCTTGGGGCTGGAAGCTCTTTGACGGACCCGCTGGCCAGCATATTTCGACAACCCCGTTAACAATCCAGCCCCACTCAGCAGGTCAAGATAATGAGCAAGCGTCGTGGTGTTGCCGGCATCCTGAAGTTGACCAAGCATTTTCTGATAGGAAAGAACCTGACCGGAATAGCTACAGCCCAGTTCAAACAAGCGGCGTAGAAGGGAGGGCTTGTCTACCCGCGTCATCAGCAGGATATCACGGGACAGTGTAGTTTCGATAAGAGAGTCTATAATATAGCGAGACCATCGCTCCTGATCGTCGATCAAACCGGCTGCCCCCGGGTAGCCGCCATAAAATAGATACTTATCCAGGTCCCAGCCGAATGCCTGATGCAACTCTTCGAACGACCAATGGGTTATATGCACGACTTCAAACCGGCCAGCAAGGCTCTCGGTGAGTCCGCGCTGGACAAGCAGCGGCGAGGAACCCAGAACTATCACGTGAAGGTTGACGCCGGCGGCGGTGTCCTCATCCCACAAGCGCTTCACGGTTTCTGACCAGCCGGGGATCTTTTGGATTTCATCTAAAACCAACATGGCCTTTTTTGCTTCACCTGCGGATCTGGCCCGGAAACGTGCAGCCTCCCACTGCTGTTCGATCCATATCCGGTCTTTTAACATGGGTTCATCGGCCGAGGCATAATGGCCGGGAATGACTATCGCTTCCAGAATCTGCCGGGCCAGGGTGGTTTTTCCGGTTTGTCGCGGGCCGGCAAGAACCTGAATGAACTGTCTTCGCTCGGCGATTCTATTGGAAAGAACATTAAAAGCAGGCCGTTTGTACATAATTAGGCACCCCGCTATTACTCAATATGTTGAGTAATATTACTCAATATCCTGAGTAAAATGCAAGGCGTTTTTGAGTATCTTGGGGAAGAAGGCAAGTTTTATGGAAATCATGGCCGCTTCGTTTTAATTTCACTTCCGACTGTGGGATCAAGATTCACCCAGTAGATATCACCGGCCTTCAAAATCGTCTCCTTCTGTTGACTCGAAGACGTTGCGGTATGCCGTGGCGCCCAACATTTCCATGCCCTCTTTTCTCTTTATTTCCCGGAGGTTCTTGCGATCTTCCCGCACTCTGGCTGCCACCGCTTTTCTCATGTCGCGGGTCTTAAGGAAGCTGTACAGCGTTCCCCTCGATGCCCCGCATATTCTGGCGATGGCGCTTTTTGATACTTTGTACTTGAGCAGCTCGGCGATCTGGTCTTTTTTGTCATCGAGCTTGCTTTTCCCGAGACTGCCTTTCGGCCTGCCCAGCTTCACACCTGATTGCTTCTTGGCCGCCAGCGCCTGTTTTGTCCGCTCGCTTATCAGGTCCCGTTCCAGCTCCGCAAAGAGGCTGAACATCGTGATCATTACCTTGGAGGTGATGCTGTTCTTACCCACGATATCGAGGTTCTGTTTGACGGAGATAAATCGTGCTCCCCGGGCGATGACCACGTTTACAGTATTGATGACTTCGGCGGTACTCCTGCCAAGCCTTGACAGTTCGCTTATTATTAAGCAGTCCCCGCGGGCGAGACGACTTAGCAGTTCGTTGATACGCCGCTTGGAAGCATCTTTGCGGCTGGACATTTCCACCTCGATAAATTCGTCGATCCTGATTTTATGTTCGTGACCGTATTTCAAAACGTGATAGCGTTGACTTTCCAGGTCTTGTTGGTCAGTACTGACTCTAAGGTATGCGATAGTGGCCATTGATATCCTCTTTTAGGTGGTGTCGAAAAAAACCGCTTTTTAGGTATTAGATTGAACAGATGTTGTCAATAAAAAATGGGGGCTTTAGCTGGTTAATTTTGTAGGAGAAAAACGCCCGTTTTTACTGAATAGAAAGGTAATGTTTTTACTGATACTTTTGGAGGGGCAAAGTATCTGGTCGTGCCTTGAGGCTTGTGTATTATTCTTATTGGCGTTTTTTGCTTTTCTTTGAAGTT
The DNA here is from genome assembly GCA_011046395.1 of Pseudomonadota bacterium. Taxonomy (GTDB): domain Bacteria; phylum Desulfobacterota; class QYQD01; order QYQD01; family QYQD01; genus QYQD01. The sequence continues at coordinate 11,591 of DSAQ01000031.1, read as the reverse complement.
GCTTTTACTATTTCCTGGACAAGCGTGGTTTTTATCATCTTTTGCCGGGCGGCATCAATAGCCTTTATTGCTTCCTCCGCGAGGCGAAGGGAGTCTCTGGCCTCAGTCGCGTCGATGGTCTCGAAGTCGCCGTAGTCCACATCTGTTCTTCTTGAAAGAAGGGTCTTGAATTTCTTGATTATTTCAAGCGGAAGCAACCCGGGCCTTACAAATCTCAAGTTAAGCATTGTTATGGCGCCTTCGTGGGTTTCGGGGTTTGCGCCTTGCAGGATAAGGATTGCTCTTGCCGCGTTAAGGACCGCATAATAACTTCTGTTTACGGACGTTTTGTATCTCTTGTCTTTATAGTTGGCTTTGCTGTCGTCTAGAAATTCGTACGCCCTGGACATCCTAATGTCGCTTAGCGCTTTTTTGTCTTGGGCTTCCAGGCTCATAGGGCTATTCCCTCTCTCACGATGTTGTCAAAGAACGGCGTATGGAACCTTCTTTCAAGTTCAAACGCCTTGGCGTCTTTTATTACCGGGGTGAAAGACAGATCGCTTTTTGTTTCTTCCTCGACAAATATTTCGATGATCCTTGCTTCAATCTCGGGATTTTTGTTGTGTACTACAACAAGCACGTCGAAGTCGGACCAGGCATTGTGGTTTCCTCTTACTCTTGAGCCGAAAGCATGTACAGAAACGATTCGGTCAGGCAGGTGTTTCTTGAGTCTGGCGGCGATCTTCTTTAGTGTCTGTTTTTCCCTAGGATACATTTTTTTCTTTCAGGCTTGGCTATACATTTACATTTCCCTTATATCCTTTTTAACTCTCCTTGTCCAATACTTCTGTGGCACGTCTTTTAAACGGACTGCGCCGTTACCCCGGGCAGGACAACATCAGGGTTGGGTTTTGCCTTCTGGGATCACGCCATGACTTTCAAATTCCAACTCGACAGGCTCTTCCTCAGACGCGTACACATCGTAATCCCGGAGCACGACTTTAACCCCCGGCGACTTTGTGACGATCTCAGCCATGCCTCCCCTAACTTCGACTTCGACCAGCGGCTCATCGGTGAGTTTTGCCAGAAGCTTATGGAAGGCGCCCTCGGCCTGCTTCCTTTTGGCAATGGTTTCCGGTTTGGAGTCGGGGGTCAGGATATGGCCTCCTGCAAAATTGACTACCAGTGCGACCGGGCATTTGGCCATCGGGTCGGTGATTCCTTGAAGCCGCAGCTCGAAATCGAAGTCCTCGTGGTCAAACCCGCAGTGGTCCAGGTCAACTAAATCCATTACAACTAGGTCTTGATCTTTGAAGTACTCCATGCAGCGTCTCCCTTCTTGATTTTGTAAGGTATCCCCGCCGGTGATTTTATTACGCCCTGCCAGGGGCAGTTCCGGCAGAAAAATCCCATGCGCTTTACGTAATCGCAAGTGTGCGGCCTGGTATTGTTCAGGGCACGCCGTATTTTGTACTCGGTTTCCCGCCCGGAGTATTTTGGGTGTCCCATGCTGAACCGGTGTATGGCTTCCCGGCCTCCTTCGAACACAGCCATGTTTGAGATCATGGCGTACCAGAGAGGTTCGGAAAGCGTCTCTGCGTTGTCCCGGCAGTGCTGTAGAAAGCCGCACTCCCGGATCAGGGTTTCGAGGCCGTGGCTTGTCTGCGGATCAAGTTCTGTTCGTACCGGCATGGTGACTCTTGCTTTGAACGGCAGGAACGCATCCAGGGGATACCTTGTGCCATTCCAGGACAGAACCTTTGATTCCACGGGGACATCCCCTTTCAGATTAAGGGTTTCCGGCGCCCTGAGCAGACGGCTGATGTCCGTGCTGCTTGCGTCTGCGCTGCATTTTTCCGCGAGGCCCCTGAGAAGTCCCTCGATCAGATGCCGGGAAGTTCTGGTGTCGGTCCTGTAGAACTTTGTCAGGAGCCAGTACACGTGAAAGCCATGGCCTGAAGAGACAATTATGGATGGACCTGGCAGGTCTTTGGGGAGGTCCAGGCACGGCTTGTCTATATCCACCCAGAGGCATCCTGTGCCAATGATGTTTTCTTTTTTCCCGCCCCTTCCGTCACGCAGGGCCGGCCCGAAGTAGATGTTCACGGCCGGGTCTTTCCGGGAAAATCGCAGTAGATCCAGCGAAATGTCGCTGAAATAACCACGTTTGGCGAGGGTTTTATCCGGGGAAATCCTGCGGACTTCTATTTTTCCCGGGATTGCAGGGAAGAGGTGCCTGAAAAACTGAAGTTGGGTCATGTGGTTATCCAGTGTGGTTACAGCCTCCTGCCAGGAAGAATATGGGTTTACCCTGTTTAATAGGGTTCCCTTTGGGAATTTAACAGGGCTAAACCTTGATACGGCTATATTGAATTGCTTCGGCCAAGTGTATAGGGTCGATAATAGTTTTTTGATCTAAAGCCGCTATAGTACCAGCTATCTGTAGCGCATTTTCCAGATTGATAGCTAACTTTGAACAGGCAGCCTCGATCAGCGATAAGGCCTCGGAAGTCGCACATAATTCCGTACTGTCTTTCTTGAATTGGGCGGCCCGGATTATTCTCGGCTCGACATCGGGGAACGGTTCCCCTGGTTTCAGGAAGTCGGTCAACCTGGGAATGCTCGATTCAATTATTATTTGATACCTGTGGAGCTTCAGTCGCTTGTAATGGTGCCTTATTTCCCTGGGAGTGCAGCTACAGCTTTTGTGCGGGTGTTGGAAGTACCCGCAAGGACAAACGATAGCCAACTTGATGGCGACTTTCTCCGGCGACCGCTCGTACAACGCCTGAACCAGATTCACCATGGGTCTTTGGGTTTCAGGATAACCAAGAATCATCACCGAATGCGAACCGGCCAGGGCTACCTCCAGGGCCCGTTTAACGTGTTCGTTCCCGGGGACCCTTTGCCACAAATCGTTACTAGTCAATGTTTTAATAGCAGAGTTGCTGAACGCCATATAGAAACTCCTTAGCTCACTCTTTGGTAATCGGTGTAAGTCGTTCCAGAAAAGCCATCTGCCATCCCGGCGGCACTTTTTTCCAGGAAACCGGGTAGCAGCCTTCCAGGAAGGTTAACGAACAGGCGCTGTATGCGAGGCCCCATTGAGGGCCTTTTTTCGTGCTGTGCAGACCCACCGCCGAGCAGCAGTCGAATAAGATCCTCCCGAGTGCCTGCGCGTAGCCGTTTCCGGATGAGAGGTCCACCAGCAGATATTCGTCTTTCCTCTTTAGCTTGAAGGTTTGGAGACCTGGAAACCAAGCGTGGTTTTTGTTGAGCTTTTCCCGGAGCTCGTTTGCTTTTTTCAGGTCCCGCTCTGGTAGGACATGGGTATCAACGAGCTCTTTGGGGTTTGTTCTTCGGGTGCGCATGGGCTGTCTCCACTATTGGAATTTCACATATCCGCCGTCTTCAGTCCTTCTCCACTTGCGAATAAACGCCACTCGTCGGTCTCGACTATGATTTCTCCGATGTTTCCCCCGGCTGCTTCTATGGCGGAAACGGCTGGGGCTTCGTCAAACCAGCCGTATGTTTCAGTCTCTTCGTATTGGGCTACGGCGTTGAGTAGTTCCCGGTCGGTTTTCCGGTTAAGGGCTTCCTGGGCCCAGTCCAGTTTCTCCTGCGGCGACATTTCGGCAAAGTTGTCCGGGGCTTGTGCTTCTATGAGACCTGGTATCAAGAATCGGATGTGAACTTTCACCTTGTTTCTTCTCCGTTTAAGTCCTCGTCCTGTTCTATGACCGCCCACTTATATGCTTGATTGAGATCAAACTCGGGCGGGAAGCCGCATTGTGCTTCCGCTTCTTCTGGAGTGTTGGCTTCGACATCTTCCCATATACAGTACGGCGTCATTAATATTACCGTATATTTTGGCATTTTGGCCCCCTTCTGCACAGACTTCGGCACGCCGAAAGTTGGCGCAAGACGTTGATATGGTGTTCTTAATAGGTAGTGCTTGGATGTTTTTTGTGTCTCTGGCGTTTTCCTGCAAGATCGCAGTTGCGCATACAGACGTTGCATATTGCCAGGGTCGTTGGACGCCGGTGTTTGCTTTTGAGACAGACCATCTCAGGTGTGTTGTCAGACTGCTTCACAGTATTCTTTGGGCACTTCACAGTGTTCGCTTGCATAGCCGGTGTTTTCCTCTTGTTCTGGATTGGCTTTTTCTTGAGCTTCGTATGTCACTGCCATGGGCATGGCTACGAAGAGGACATTTGCGTCTTTTATTCTGAAGGGGCTATTTTGGTTGATGAAGTCGATTGTGACTTTTGCGGCGTCGATTTGTCTTGCTCCGTACAGAAGAAAGTGTGGGTTTAGGCCGATTGTGAGCGGTTTCCCTTTGACAAATGCGCTGTAGTCCTGGAGGGTAAGGTCGCCAATGTCCCGGTTTTTTGCTGTGATGATAAGGGTATCTGGAGGATCGAGCTTTATGGACATGTGCGGCGCCTCGGTTACGAGGACGCGTTTTATTATGGCTTCGAGGTCTGCTTTGTCCATTGTCAGGCGGGTTTGTATCTCGGCGTCTGCGCTGTATCTGTCAATATAGTGATCGAGGTCTGGAAAAGCGGTATTTGCGGTGACCGAATAAAGCAGTTTACTGTCCGACCGGAATACGATGGCCTGTTTTGTCTCTTTGTCCGGTGCGACACTGATGTGTATTTTGGGGCTTTGCTCCAACTGGCATTGCTGAAGGGTATGCCTTATGGCCGGGGCGCAGTCCGTGTCCAGTATGATTTCCACCGGGGCGTCCGTATGTATTTCTGCGGTTTCCTGTATGTGAAACATCAGGTAGCCATTGGTATACGTGATGGTTATTTTGCTTTCTTCCGGGTCGATTTTCAGGCGCCACAGCGTGCTGAAGGCTCGCTGATTATCAGGGGTAAAGTGTATCTTGGATATTGCCTGGGCGAGTTTTCTGGTTTCTATTGAGCAGAGTGTTTCGGCCTTGGTTTCTTTTTGAGGAAAGTGTTCAGCGCTGTATCCCCGTGCTGAAAGGCTGTATTTGGCTCCGGCCGTTATTCTGGTCGCATTTGGGCTGGAGAAGTCCATTTGCAGCAAGTCTGTTTGACCTGTTTTGGCTATTGAAAGGAGCGATTTAAGAGGGGCTGTCCGGGTGATTTCCTTGGTATCCGGAAGGAGACCCGGGTTTTTTATGGCAAGGTCTATTTCCTGCCACAACCAGGAGTTCAGGGCAGGCGTTGCTATTGCCAGTTTATTGTTCGATACTTTGAGGAGAACCGCGTCGTACGTGCTTTTCAATGTGTTGGCTGCGGTGAGACAGCGTATGAGGTTTTGTCTGGGAACTTGAATTATGGACATAAGTTTCTCCCTTCTGAATACAATGTAATATGCGTGTTAGGCCGAGTTTCGGCGCGCCGAACGTTCGCTTTGTTCAGGCTGAAAAGGCTTCGTAGGCAAATCTTGAGCTTGGCGTAGCCGTGCCGAGGTAAAGGCTTTTTTTGGCCCTGGTCATGGCCACATAGCAGATGCGTCTTTCTTCTTCGATATCCGGGTCTTTCCTGGTGTCCGGGAAGGTTCCCTCCGTCAGACCTCCGACGAATACGTGGTCGAACTCGAGTCCCTTGGCCTTGTGCATGGTAAGGATATTGAGCCTGTCCCTTGCGGACGGCCTGGGGCTGTTTTCCCAGGATAGAGAGGATTCTCTTGGTTTAAACATCCTGTATATGCCGTCCATGATGGTCTTGAGCAGGGATTTTTCCTGGAAGCTTGAGGCTGGCTTCTGGTTTGCCCTGCAATCGCATGGTATGCCGACTTCAGCGCAGGCCCTGGCATAGATCGGGATTTGCCGGTTGGCGCGAACGAGGATGGCGCAGTCTTTGAGCCTTGCTCCCTTACGTTTAAGGCGCATGATTTGTTTGGCCGTCGTGTATGCTTCCTGTTCCGGGGTCTTGGCCTCGATAACCAGGACTTCTCCGGGAACTGTGCCCGGTGCCGGCACGGGTTGGATGGATAGGGCATCGTAGTTGTGCCGGATAAGGTTATTCGAAGCCCTTATTATGTTTTCTCCATGCCGGTAGTTTGTTGTCAGCGCGAACTCCTTCATTTCCGGGTAATCGTTTTGCAGCCGTGCGATGCTGCCGTTTGCTCCCCTCCAGCCGTATATGGCCTGGTTGGGGTCGCATACCACAAAGAGGTTATAATGCGGTGCGATAAGGAGCTTTATAATCTCGAACTGCGCCTTGGATATGTCCTGGGCCTCGTCAATGAGGATGTATTGGTAGCGTTCGGCGTATTTTTCTCTGGCCGTGTGCCTTGTGCTGAACAGGTTGAAGACAGTAAGCAGCATGTCTTCATAGTCTATGCCGTTCGCCTGTCTTTTCTTTCTTTCGTAGGCGGTATAAATCCTGGCCACTTCGGGATTCAGTACCCGGGCTTCCTCCGCCGTGATGAGGCAGTTTTTCATGCCCCGGATGCTCTGCCGGGCGTTCTCGAGATCGATACCCGGTTTTTGCTCTTTCAGGATATCCTTAAGGATGGAGTTTGCTTCGTAGTCGGAGAGGACCCTGTAGCCAGGTACGAGGCCTTCTTCCCGGGCGATTTTCAGGCACAGGGAATGGATGGTTTTGACCCCCACTTCGCTGGCGGCGGCGCCTGAGAGTTTGTTGAGCCTGGCCTGCATGGTCTGGGTTGCCTTGCGTGTGTAGGTCATGGCCAGCACCGCGCCGGGGGCGGCTTTTTTCTCGGTAAGCAGGTAGGCGATCCTGTGCGTGATTATCCGGGTCTTGCCCGAACCGGGCCCGGCTATGACTTTGACGATCCCGTCACCGCCCCTGACCGCTGCTATCTGGCCGTTGTCAAGGTATTCGAGGTGATCCATCAGTGCACCGTGGATTCGAATGGTTCTTTGCTCAGGAATTTTTTTGTAAGCGCCAGTGCGATTGAAAAGCCTGCTTCCATGCCCAGGACGTTTGTTATAAAGTCAGGGTCGTACATCAGGCCCATGTAGAAGTAGAACCGGCTTCTGGCTATGGCTTTGCCATGGAATGCCGTCAGCGCTTCCATGCACTCGAGGTTTGCTTGCAGTATTTCCTGGCTGATATGGTTGCTCTTGTAAAATTCTTCCAGGGTTACGGTCTTTGCGGTCTCTGTTGCCCGGCACATTATGTTTTGCAGCACCATCTGCTGTTCCGGCGTTTTGTCTGCCTTTCCGAGGGAGGTCACTCTGCCGAGCGGGTATAGTTTGCAGCGAAGTGGCTTATGCTCTCCCAGGGCACAGAGGGTTTTCGGTTTTCCGTCCGGTGTTCTTTGCACCTCGTTCGTGCACGGATCGCATACGGCGGCGATAAACGAGCAGCGACCGTTCGTTTTTCCGGTCTCGATGATACACAGCGGGGCGTTGCTTTCCGGTCCCACATAACATCTAAGGATACCGAGCGCGAAAAGCCTTGCAATGGTAGTTCCCGTTTGCGTCAGGGCCGGCGCCTCCTTCATGCGGTGGATGTCGTGCATGGAAAGAAGCACGTCTGTGCTATAACAGCATGCGCTTGAGCAGTCCAGGCACGCTGAGTGGTCGAATGGAAATCTGTCCTGTGGTCCAAGCGGAGTTATATCCCGTCCAAATTTTTCGCTGATATGCTTTATGTGTTCCGGCTGCATGTCGATCTCCCATGATCGTTATCTTTTCTTCGTGTCTTGGAAGGGAAGGAGGCCGCCCTTCCCGGGGGGAGGAAAGGCGGCCTGGTTGGCAGGCCATGTCAGGCGGTGCCGGGAATTGCACCCGGTCAGGGGCATCCGTCGGGTTGTACCCGATATTTCACGCGGGCGAGTTCCCCGCTGTTCTGTAGCAGCCCCTTAACGACTGCATCAGCACAGGTTTCAGTTCAGCCTGCAAGCACCCGTCTGACAGACCTTTACAGGGGTGAGGAGGAGTTGAGGAGGTGGAGGAAGTTATAGGGTAGTACTGGAAGAAACAGGTTGTTTCTTATCGAGGCTTTCGAGAATCTTCCTAGCGGCTTCGGTGTATCCTTCCTTCGGAATCCACCATCCGAAATCAAGAATAATTTTCTCAGACCTCAGCCCATCAGGATTGAGCAGTATTTCCAGCTTCCGTCCATAGCGGTATCCGTATATCCTGAACGCCCTTTCTATCTCCCGGCTATCCTTGAAGGCCGTGCAACTTTTCACCCTCAAGATCCTTTTTCCCGGCGGTTCAGGCGCACTTTGCGGCATACGGCCCGGATTCGTGGACTCTTGTCAGTATTTCTACCGCCTGCCTTTCCGCCAGGCGCAGTTTTTCCTTGCAGAGAACGAGGTCTCTTTCCAGGAACTGCTCGTATTCTTTTATCGCTTCTTTCACGTGGTTAATCCTTTGCATGTAGGACGCGGCGGTGCTGGCCTTGATGGCGCTCTTTTTCAGCGCTTCGGCCGCCTCCTGCATGAAGGCGTTTACCTAGCCTATGGTCTGATGTTCGAAGCGTTCCCAGACCATCTGCCGGTGTCTTTCCGAGTCGACTACGTAGATGTACTCAAATGTCGAGTCCCGGCCGGGCAGCAGTCCTTTTTCGTTTATCTGCCGGATGACCCGTTCCAGTTTTTCCATCTTGTGCTGATGGGCTGATGGAATGAAATAAACGGACCCGGACGGGCGGATAAGGGTAGGGTGAGTCGAGTCGATCACGTTTTTTTACCAGGACCCGGAGTCTTTCCCCGTTGTACCGGCCGTTCAGGAGTGTATAGTTATTGAGTATAAGCTCCTTCCTTTGCTGGTCCGCCCCTGTAATTTCAATAGCCTGCCTTGCCTTGTCGAAGATGACGTTTGTATCCTGCTCGTAGCAGAGTTCCTTGTTGTCCCTGTCGCGGATCTCTTTAACGAGCTTGCGGTAGATATGGGAATTCGTGCAGTCCACTTCCCGCACGAGCACGCATTCCTCGTTCTTCACGCTGTCAGCGTCGCCGGTCGGCTGCGTATCTTTTTGCAGCATCCTGGTGGCCCGCCGGAAGGCTCCCGAGGGCCTGATGGGGTTTGGAAGGTATTCTTCAAGGCCCTCCTCCCTGACTATTTCTTCAAGCGTGGTGTGCTCGATCACCTGGTTTCTGATCGTCCACCAGCACAGGGCGCCGATGACGGCCTCGCTGCTTTCGGCGGCGGCTTTCTGTTTAAGGATGTATTCTTTTTCGGTCATGGTCTGGTAGCCTCCCTTGGTATGTTGTCCTAATACCCGTATTTCAACTGCAGAAGACGTTCTTTTCTTTGTTCGGCTTTGAGTCTTTTTGAGGCGGCCTTGGCCTCTTCGTAGGGCAGGTCCGCCCAGACGCGGAACGTCTTCCACCCCGTCTTGCAAAGCCTTTCGCGTCCGGGCAGGGCTTTGCCTTTCAGGTTCCCGCCTTTTAGCCAGCGGACGCAGTGCCAGAAAAGGAGTCCCTGCTGTTCGGTGAGCGTCTTATAGTCCACCTTCAGGCCGAGACCGTTCAGTTTCTGTAGAAGAGTCGTCTCCACGAGTACCTGAAGCGGTCCGGTGATCTTTCCTGCCGTCCACTTGAACCTGTAGTCGGCAAGGTGCTGGCGTACCCCCTGGAGCACTTCCCCGGTACATACGGTGATATGCTCTTCTTTGCCTACTTTCAGTTTTTCGAGGAGTTGCCCGGTAACCCCGTAAGCTGCCTGGAGGTACTCCTTGCGTGCCATGCTCCCTCCCTGGAAAACCTGCACCGGGATTTCCTTGAAGCTGTATTCCCGGGTTTCTTCCCGGTAGATTCCCAGGAACACCGGGCCGATCAGGCAGCCCCAGCCCGCGTCGTCGATTTGGATTCCCATAGGTACATTCCTTAGTTTGTATTTAGAATGGCGTATATGATTCCTGCCGTGAATGCTGAGGCCATCGCGAATGCTACGGCTCCGTATAGCAGCCGCTTGCCGATTTCCCTTCGCATGCTGGATCGTTGCGCTTTCGTTAGGCCGCTGCAGGGGCGTATTCTCGTTGTTGAGATCAAGGGCATGGCATCTCCTTTCATGTTGGTGTGTTTTTGGAATTGAACGAGGTCAGACGGTGCTGAAGATGTTTTCCGCTGTGTTATAGCCTTGCTGTAAGAGGTCGGTGATGGTGGTCACCTGGTCGGAGAACTCTCTGAGGGCGGCATCCTCTGCCGAGCCTATGAGGATGCCGTAGATGGAGGTTTCTTTTCTCTTTTTCACTTCCAGGAAGTTTTCCAGGAAGTCTTCGCTTACGGAGCACTGGCCGTCTGTGACGAAGATGACGTCGCCGTTCTTGAATTCGTCCTGCTGCAGGATCCTCATGGCCTCGGCCAGGGGCGTCTCGAAGTCCGTCCCGCCGCTGAAGAAGTGCTCGGCCAGGGCTATGACCGTGCCCGGGTGGGCCTGCCCTTTCGGGCATACGGTGGTTATGCATTCCGATTCGGAGCTGAAGGCGATGTGCGCGAAGTGCCTTTTTTGCAGGTGGGCGATGTCCAGCAGTCCCAGGGAAAGGGCCTTGGCCCAGATCTCCCTTTCTCCCTTCATGGTTCCGCTCTGATCCTCGCACACGATGATGGGGCCTCTGCCGAGCTTTTCTTTGCCTCTCAGCTTGTAGGACAGGAGTTTTCCTTCCAGGAAGTTACGGTAAAATATTTTCCTGGTGTTTGCTCTGCATAGAAGGGCCAGCTCGGAAGGAAGGATCCGGTTCAGGTCGCTGCTTAGTTCAACGTCGTATATCTCATCTCTTGACGGCCTGAACTTTGTCTTTTGTCTGGTGACAGCCAGGCGCTTGAATCGTCCGGCAAGTTCGGCAAGTCTTTTCAGCTTGGGGCTTTCCTTGATTTTCTGGGCCAGCCAGAGTCGTTCCCTGAAATCCATTTTTTGCACCTGGCCGGGTTCGACCCCCCAGCCGGAGAGACAGCCTGCGGTTTCCCGGGCTTCGTCGAGTGCCTTTTTCATGCCCCGGCGTATGGACTGCCGCATCTGGTTTCCCTGGGACTGGAGTTTGTCTTCGATAGCCTGGAGGGAAATCCGGGCCCGTTGCCGGGCTTTTTGAAGGTCTTTGTGCGCCTCTCGAAGCTGCCTTGAAAGATCGCCGGCAAGGTCATTCTGTCCCTGGTTTTCGGCCAGTTTTTGCAGCTCTTCCAGGGACGCGGCCTGTTCCTGGAGTTTTTCAGATTGCTCCAGGGCGTTATGTGCCTGGTTCACGGCGTCCCTGGTCTCCTGGTCGATTTCCTGGAGTATGGTTTGTCCGAGACAGCAGCATCCAAGGGCTGACCCGACTTCATCCATCCTGGTGTAGCTTCTTAGTTCTTCATACTCCTTAAGGCCCATCATGCGTTCGATAAGGCCGTGGTGGTAGATGTGCGAGCGGTGAACGTCACGCGCGTCCCGGAGCTCCGGGGACACCTTGTAGAGGGCCGCGAAGATGTCCATGCCCAGGTCGAAAAAGGTGGCGAGCTGCTGCTCTCCGTTTTCGACCAGGGATCTGAGGTTATCGGCCTGATCCAGGACTTCCCTGTATGCGGCCTGGTCGAACCTGTCCTGGATGATGCAGTGCTTTTGTAATTTCAAGTCGAGTAAGCTCATGTTACGCCTCAGGTCCGGGGTGATTTCCCGGGACCTTGGTGTCCTTAATCGTGTCTTTGGGTACGAAGTTCATTGTCAGCTTGAGAAAATC
>DSAQ01000053.1 GCA_011046395.1 Pseudomonadota bacterium | reverse complement strand
TTTCAAAGAGCAAACTGAAACTACCTGGGGCCAATTTAAAAATATTCTGACCTCATTTGCACTTGGCTCTCAGTTTGATCTTAAAACAGCTGCATGACTTTTTACGAGGTCATCAAAGTTGAGAGATTATTTTTTTAAACAGAAACATAATCATATCCCTTTGATGGTAATAGTACTGTCAAAAGATTAACCACAGAGCACACCGAGAAGAGACGGTTTCAACCGTTTGAGCGGTTTAAGCTGCTTGAACTGTTATTAGCGGTTTAACAAATGGTAGCGGCCATGCAAATTCAAAACAGCATGGCGGCCTACTGTAAAATTCCGACCTGCGGTGGGCACGCCTCATCGTGCCCCCTCTCTCTAATCGCACATTTTTTTTCAAAGCCGGCGTATAGAGATTTCATACGGGCTTTCTGCTGCTCCACGACCGACGGGATGGATGCCAGGTTTTCTCCCGGATAGGGCTGCCTTCGCCCAATATCAAGGCAAAAATCCATACTTTTTTCGAGATTGTCCTTAAATTCCCGCAGGTTTTTGATTTCCTTGGGCGTGTGTTGACTGCGAGCCACCTGTTTTTCGAAGTAATCCACGTACAGCACGATTTCGTTGGCGAACATATGCGGCCGCTGGGATGAAACCAGGGACGGGCCCCTCCCGTAGATATGATCCACCATCTCTTGCAAGGTGTAAATTTTGTTAAACCAGGCAAGGTTAGGGCCGGGGCATATACACTGGGGCGCATCTTTGGCCTCGGCGATTCCCAGGGCGATAAGGGCTCCATTTCCCAGATGATCGCAGATACAGGCCTTTTCCATGATCTCCTCACGCAGCCTCTTTTTCTCGACTTCCGGAAGCCTCATCTGATTTATCTCTTCCAGCTTATTTTTCTGGAATTGTCTGGAGGCAAGACATATAGGCCTTTTAGTAAATTCGGTGTTGGATATCAAGTAACCCTTGGCGCAGGGAGAGCCCGGCCTGCCCCCTGCCGCCATCTTGCGCAGCCACAGTTCTGACCCGGTGTTGCGCACATTGTTGAAAGGAATTCCGAGAGGGGAGGCGCCGCTAATGTAGAGATCACTTTCCCCGGCCTGCCTTAATAACTCACGGGTAGGGGCATCCACGCAGGTGGCTTCAGGGACCAGGAGAAACGGGGTACCCCATCCGGTCAGGTCCATACCGAAGTCTTCCTGCAGCCTGCGCACCTCTCCGTGGTTGCCGATGCCCCCCTGAACGGTGATGAGGGGGCCGGTTTCCAGGCCCGGTTCCGGATAGGTCCAGCCCATATCCCGGTAGTGCCTGAGTATCAGCGGTTTAAATTCTGCGGCCAGTTGCCCGCGTTTTTCTTTGAATTCCTGGAGAATGCCGGGGAGTAAAATTCCGTTGGTGGGAAAGGCATGCCCTCCGCAATTAAGTCCTGATTCAATGCGGAATTCATGCACCTCCAATCCCTTTTTCGCCAGAAACTTCCCCTGGATGAGTGCGGAGCGGAAGTCGCTCACCTTGAGGATTATTTTCTTTTTGACCTCACCCCGTTCATCCCGGTAAAAATCCCGGAACCGGGTCATGTAGGTGTAAAGGCTCTGGTTAATTCCGGCGGAAAATACGATGCCGGACTTGAGGCTGCTATCGGCATAGCCTTTAAGGGCTGTCTTGGCGTCGCTGAATTCATCATCGCGGGGGTGGCCGTTTCTGTCAAAGGTGTTGTCCAGTTTGACCATAATATTGACGTCGATAGAGCCGGCGCGCATTCTACGGGTCAGATCCCCTTCCAGCGCATCTCTTCCCGGCCCGGCCTGCATATCGAAAAGTCTGCTGTAATCCTTCTTCAGGGGGCTTTCATCCGGTAACAGCTCAAAATACTTCCTCTTGTCGTTGTCTGCGAAGAAGGGTTGTTGCCGGATGTCCTCCATTCTAAGCTGAACGATTTCCCTGACGACTTCGAGGTAAGCAGTGATCCTTTTTGCCCTGCCATTCTCTTCGTGCCTTGGGATTTCGACGTATGGTAAATTGTATTTTTCGCTGTAGTATCTACGGATTTGTTCGAGCAAAATGTCATCTACCAGTGAAATAACGGAAGAGATACCCAGCGGAGCCACACGGATGGGCGTGTCAACAGAGTGCCCGGTACCCATGACCGGGATGTGAAAGGTGTGGTAATAGTCTATCATGTACGCCCCTTTTTGTTCGGTCAAACCGATACAATGCCTTCGAAAAGGCGCAATACGCAATATGTTACAGCAACCTGCGGTAAGATTCCATAAATCTGTTAAAAAGTCAATGAAGTTCAGGAAGATGTCCCGGGCAGGCCTGTGGTAATTTATCTTCTTACCAAGCTGATTATAAAGGTGAGTAAAAAGCAGAGCGATGCCGTGAGGATGATTGAGGCGCCGGTGGCTATATCGGTGTAGAAGGAGATTACCAGCCCGGCGATACCGGATACCCAGGCAAAAACCAGAGAATACCAGAACATCTGGCGGACGTTCCGGCTGACATTTCGGGCGCTGGCCGGGGGGACAATGAGGAGCGCGGTGATAAGCAGCATGCCTATAGTTCTTATCCCCACGGTTACCACCACGGCCAGGATTATGGCAAAAATGTAGTTATAGATCTTGACCGGGATGTCTTGTGAGCGCGCCAATGGTTCGTTGATCCCGGTGAGTAGGAGGCGGTTATAGCTAAGGGCTATGAAGATAAGAACGACCGCGAACAGGGCGAAAGTGATGGCTATCTCCATTTCTGCTATGGTGAGGACGTCACCAAAGAGGAAAGGGGAAAGAGTCTGGGAAAGACCTTTGCGGGCGCTGATTATGGCGATACCCAGGGCGATGGTGGCGGCAAAAAAGACGCCGATTATGGTGTCCATAGGGAGATCGGACCGGGTTTTAAACTTGGCGATGCCCAGGGCTACCAGGACCCCGAATACGACCATGGTCAGGAGCGGATTTATGTTTAAAAGCAGGCCGAGGGCGATACCGGCAAAGGCCGAATGAGAGATGGCATCACTGAAAAAGGCCATGCGGTAATTCACCACCTGTATGCCGACGATGGCGCAGAGCGGGGTTATGAGCATGATTTCCAGAAAGGCCCTTTTCATAAAGAGGGAAGCGGCCCAGGCGAAGGGGAGGGCGGTGTCCATAAGGCTGTAGATTGTGGCGAAGAGAGATTCCATAGTCATAGGTTATTTATGGTGCAAGGGATGGATACAGGTCGCAGATGCGCCGGGGCGTGTATCTTTGCCGTGCCGGTACAGGCCGGCGTGGGGGCCATAGACGGCCATGATATTTTCCGGTGTCAAAACTTCCGGCGCTCCACCCTGGCACTGGACGGTTCGGTTAAGACAGATGACGTGTTCGGCATGGCCGGTCACTATGGAGAGATCATGAGAGACAATCATCATGGTTAAGTGGCCTTCTCTCTGCACCCGGGTCATAAATTCACAGAACAGGACTTCTCCGGATACATCGACCCCCGCGGCCGGTTCGTCCAGAAGCAGGATTTCCGGATCCCGCGAGATAGCCATGGCCAGCATAACCCGCTGCAGTTCTCCGCCGGATAGCCGTCCGATCTGACGCTCGCGCAAGTGTTCCACACCGATCTCCCGGAGGGCTTCCAGGGCCTTGTCTCTTTTGGCCTGCTGGTAGCCCAGCCAGAGGGGGCGGCGCTGGGAAGAAAGGGTGAGAAAATCTAGGACGGTGAGCGGCAGCCCACGATCAAAATCCAGGCGCTGCGGGACGTACCCGATGCGGGGCCTGGTTGTTTCCCGTCGCCCTTTGCGTATAAAAAATATTTCACCTTCATATGGGATGACACCAAGGATGGCCAAAACCAAAGTTGTTTTTCCCGCACCATTGGGGCCGATCAGGGCCGTAATTTTGCCCTTAGGGATGCCGGCGCTGACATTCTTCAGAAGAGATACACGATTTACAGTTACGCTTACATTTGCAAGTTCAATAGCTGTTTCGGCCATCAGTTAATTCTCCTGCCAGGGCCTTTTGTATGATAGCAAGGTTTGCATGCATGACCTTTTCATAGTAGTCAAGCCCGACGCTCCCCCGGGCAGCGTTTACCGGGTCTAAGACATAAAATGGGACCCCGGTTTCACGGCTCAAGACCTGGGCCAGGCGGGGCGGATACTGCGGTTCGGCAAAAATAGCGGCGACCTTCTCTTTTTGTATGGTCTGGACCAATTTGTTCAATTTCCCGGCGGATGGCGGCTGGCCGGGATCTTCTTCGATATAAGCGACTACCGTAAGGCCAAGGTCGCGGGCCAGGTAATCAAAAATGTTATGGAAGGCAACGACCTTTCGTTTTTTAAGTTTGCCGGCGGTGTCTTTGACCCCGGAGATGAGTTTTTCCAGGCGCGCCGTAAATTTTGCGGCGTTTTTGCGGTAGAGTACAGAATGTTTCGGGTCTATGGCGGAAAGAGACGCGGCAATATTTCTAACCTGAACCGCGGCCAGGGCCGGGCTGGTCCATACGTGGGCATTGATCCGGCCGGGATGATGTTCATGGCCATGGTGACTGTGGCCTTCTTTCGCTTCCAGAGGTGTAATCCCTCTTGAAGCATCTATGATTTTAATATCAGGGTTTGCTGCCTGAACAGGGCGGCCGGCAAATTCTTCTATACCGAGACCGTTGATGACCAGAACGGAGGAGGCAGCGATCTTTTTCAAGTCGCCTGGTGTCAAGGTATAGTCATGCGGACAACCCGTACCCGGAGGGAGCATGAGTTCGACAGATACTCCCGGAACTCCTTGGATTACATTACTTGTAAAGACATAGATGGGCAGGAAAGATGCGAGGATGTGGAGGTCATTTTTCGCTTGCGATGAGCTGGCATGGGCAGGCATCGGACATATAAACAGGACTAACGAGATAATGAAGCAAACAGCGAGCGAAATTAGTTTACGCATAAACTAAGTCCCCTGTGCTTTAGTTTTGTGAGGTTGACAGCTTGGACAAATACCAAAACATTCCAGGGAGTGGTCTTTTAAGGTGAAACCTGATTCTTTTTGAATAGCATTAGCCATATTCTGCACCACACAATGGCGCACTTTTTCTATCCGGCCGCAGACCTGGCACATGATATGGTGCACATGCTGGCCGGGTAATATAGCTTCGTAGCGTTTGAAAGCCTCTCTTAAATCGATTTCCCTCACCAGGCCAATGTCCTTCAAGGCGCGCAGGTTGCGATAGACAGTGGCCAGATCGACCTTATGGCCTGTAAGTCGCCTGTGGATCTCATCCGGACTTAAGGGTTTTTCGCTTTGGGTCAATATGTGCCATATTTCCGCCCGTGCCCGGGTGAGAGACTTTTTGTGCCTGCGCAAATGGTTCGCTATATCCATAGCCGCCATAATAACAAAAATGCAAATCGTTTGCAAGTTAAGCTATGGGGATTAAATGTTTCTTGACAAGCCCGTGCAAACTGATGTTTATGATCAGTTTTGCCAACAATATTATAGGTTGGAAGGTCATCAGTCTAGCCGTTTGTAATGCTCGGCCCTTATCATCTCCCGATAAAATTCCAGGGTCTGCTGGGCTATACTGGTCCAACTGAAGTACTTTTCGACCCGCTGCCTGGCTTTGAGACCCATCTCCTGAATCTTTTCTGGTGCAGAAAGAAGACTGTTTATAGCCGAAGCCAGACCCTGTGCGAACTGCTCCGGATGTTTGGGCGCAGGGTCACGGGCGCTTAAGGGTTCAAAGGAGACGAGAAGACCGGTTTCTCCATGCACCACCGCTTCCTTGATACCACCTACAGATGAGGCGACCACGGGCGTCTGGCAGGCCATGGCTTCTACATTGATAATCCCGAAAGGTTCATAGATAGAAGGGCAGACAAAGATGGAGGCGTGGGTATACAGACTGATAAGGTCTTCTCTGGGAACCATCTGTGATATCCAGATGACCTCATTTTGTGTCTTGGTTTGTGCTGCTTCCGTCTTTTCCACCATCTCTTTGGCGATCTCTTCCGTATCCGGGGATGCAGCACAGACCACAATCTGCACGCCCGGCCGCAGATATTTTACTGCTTCGAGGAGATGGAAGACACCCTTCTGCCGGGTGATCCGGCCTACAAAGAGAATGAAGGGCTGATCAGGCCTGATCTGGTAAGAGGCAAGAATTGCGGGATTGGGCGTGGGCTTATACTGGTTGGTATCAATGCCGTTATAGATAACGCGAACCTTTTCTAACGGAATACCATAAAGATCGTGGACAGCCTTTTTCATGGATTGAGATACGGCGATGACTCCATCAGCATTTTCATAGGCCGTTTTCTCTACCCATGTGCTACCCTGATAGGCAGAGCCGAGTTGTTCCTCTTTCCAGGGGCGTTGAGGCTCCAGGGAATGGGTGGTGAGGACGAGGGGTACGCCTAAGAGATGCTTAAGCAGACAACCGGCAAGGTGGGTGTACCAGGTGTGGCAATGAACGATGTCCACATCTCTCATAGAACCGACCATGACCAGGTTTCTCAGGAGGGTATGCAAAAACTTTTGATGTCGGGGATCATGGGAAGGGAAAGTAAAATCCGGGTTAATCCCTTTCACGGTCTTATTTTCCGAATATTCCTCTTGTTCGCCGAAACAGAGAATCTTTATGGCATGTCTTTTGTTTTCAATATCTGCCAGTTCGCGGGACAGATACTCAACATGAACTCCTGCTCCTCCGTATATATGAGGAGGATATTCATTGGTTAAGAAGGCAATTTTCATGGGTGAGTATTTGGCACGTTCAAGAGAGAAGTTCAAGTACTTTTTATCGTTGGTTGCTTTATCGCATCCTGCCCTAACTTGACTTTTGTGCCTATTTTACGCTATTTTAAACCATACAGGTTACAGGTTTTTAAGAACCCGTTTTTTGATCTTTTCGGGCTTTACTCTGCCACAAATTGAAGCTCCCCGCAGCAAGCTGTGGGGGAATCTCCGTATGCAAGGTAAAATGCATCGTATTCGCTCGCTAACCCCGCTGCAAGCAGCGGGGAATGCGCTCGCTATGCATGTTCAAATGCCTTAGGTAAAGGTTCTTTTCTTATGATAATTACCACTTAAAGGGGATCAAAATGGATGGGTCATCTATGATGGCGGATAGGGGAAGAAAGAGAGTAGTGATAGAGAATGTGAGGCCTGAGATAAACGGTGGTTTTTTCCCTATTAAGAGGGTTGTCGGAGAAAAGGTTATAGTGACGGCCGATATCTTTGGTGATGGGCATGATTCTATTTCAGCCAGACTTCTCTATAAACGGCAAGGCGATAAAGGATGGCAGGACGTTCCCATGAAGTTTATTGAGAACGACCGTTGGATGGGACAGTTCATCGTTGAGGAACTGGGACCTTACCTTTACGCTATCGAGGGCTGGGTTGATCAGTTCAGGACCTGGCAGAAGGATCTCAAGAAGAAATTTGAGGCCGGTCAGGATATACGGGTGGATGTACTTGTAGGGATTGAACACCTTGAAAAGTCCGTGAAGAAGACTTCGAAAAACGACCGAAAGAAGCTATTGGAATATATTAACATCTTAAGAAAAGAAACGGACATAGAAAAGACCGTGACATTTATCCTGGGTAAAGAAATTGGTAAACTCATGGATAGATATCCGGATAAGGGGATGGCTACACGTTATGAAAAGGAACTGGTTGTGGTCGTGGACCGGGATAAGGCAGTTTTCAGCACGTGGTATGAATTGTTTCCGAGGTCATGTCCTTCAAGGTCTGGTGAACATGGAACATTCAGGGATTGTGAGACGATCATCCCTGAGATAGCGAGAATGGGCTTTGATGTGCTCTATCTCCCGCCCATTCATCCTATAGGGAAGACCAAGCGTAAAGGGAAGAATAACCTTCCCCAGGCTGACCCGGCCGATGTGGGGAGTCCCTGGGCCATTGGCTCGGATGAAGGCGGGCACAAGGCTGTTCATCCCGAACTTGGAACCATCGAGGATTTTGAGAGGCTGGTAGCCAAAGCTGGCGAGCATGGGATAGAAGTTGCCGTCGACCTGGCCTTTCAGTGCTCTCCGGATCATCCCTATGTCAAAAAACACCCGGAATGGTTTCGGTGGCGTCCGGATGGGACAGTCCAGTATGCGGAAAACCCTCCCAAAAAGTATGAAGACATTTTTCCGCTTAACTTTGAAACCGAACACTGGCCGGAACTGTGGGAGGAACTGAAGAGTGTGGTTCTTTGCTGGATTGGTAAAGGGGTACGGATATTCCGGGTCGATAACCCGCATACCAAGGCGTTTCCGTTCTGGGAATGGCTGATAAAGGAGATCAAAAGGGATTATCCGGAGGTGATTTTCCTCGCCGAGGCGTTTACCAGGCCGAAGGTCATGTACTACCTGGCCAAACTGGGATTTACCCAGTCATATACCTACTTTACCTGGCGGAATACAAAAAGAGAATTCATGGAATACCTTACGGAGCTTATGAAAACCGAGGTGAGAGAATACTTCCGGCCCAACTTCTGGCCTAATACGCCGGATATCCTCCCGGAGCAACTGCAATATGGAGGGCGCTCAGCCTTTACCATAAGGCTGGCCCTGGCGGCAACCCTTTCATCCAGTTACGGCATCTATGGGCCGGCTTTTGAACTGTGCGTTAACGACGCGGTACCTGGAAAGGAGGAATATCTCCATTCAGAAAAATATGAACTGAAACACTGGGATTGGGATGCGCCTGGGAACCTCAGAGACTTCATCGCGAGAGTGAACAGGATAAGGAGGGAAAATCCTGCCCTTCAGATTCCGTGGATCCTGAAGTTTTACGAAGTGGATAATGATTATCTCCTCTTTTACGCCAAGGCGACCGAGGACTTCTCCAACATTATACTTGTGGTGGTAAATCTTGATCCGTATCATACCCAGTCCGGGTGGCTGAAAGTTCCTATTCATGAGTTAGGCATAGATCCTGACCAACCATATCTGGTGCACGACCTTTTGAGCGATGATAAGTATATCTGGCAGGGCGAACGGAATTATGTAGAGCTTAATCCTCACGTGCTTCCGGCGAATATTTTGAGAGTCAGGAAAAGGCTGAAAAGAGAGACGGACTTCGACTATTTTATGTGAGGAGATAGGTTAATGCCTAAGAAAGAGGTATATCTCGATGACGATCCTTTATGGTACAAGGATGCCATCATCTATGAACTCCACATAAAGACGTTTTACGACAGCAACGGAGATGGCATAGGTGACTTTCGAGGGCTTATAGAGAAACTCGATTACCTCGAACATCTGGGGGTGACAGCTCTATGGCTTTTGCCTTTTTATCCGTCTCCCCTCAGGGATGATGGGTATGACATTGCGGACTATTACAATGTTCATCAAGATTATGGCAGTCTGCGAGATTTTCGGGAGCTTCTGAGGCAGGCCCATCGACGCGGCATGCGGGTTATTACGGAGCTTGTTTTAAACCACACCTCTGATCAGCATTTGTGGTTTCAACGAGCCAGACAGGCGAAGCCGGGTTCGACATGGCGAAACTTTTACGTCTGGAGTGATACCCCGGAAAAATACAAGGACGCCCGGATCATCTTTAAAGACTTTGAACCTTCAAACTGGGCCTGGGATCCCATGACCAAGGCGTATTACTGGCACCGTTTTTATTCCCATCAACCGGACCTGAATTTTGACAATCCCCAGGTACAAAAGGCGCTGTTCCGGGTGATTGATTTCTGGTTTGACATGGGGGTAGACGGTCTGCGATTGGACGCTATCCCCTATTTATATGAACGGGAGGGAACCAACTGCGAAAACCTGCCCGAGACGTACGCCTTCCTAAAGAAATTAAGGGCTTATATAGATGGTAAGTTTAAAAACCGAATGCTTCTGGCAGAGGCCAACCAGTGGCCGGAAGATGCCACGGCCTATTTTGGTGACGGTGATGAATGCCACATGGCCTTTCATTTCCCCCTTATGCCCAGGATGTTTATGTCGCTTTGGATGGAGGATCATTATCCGATTATAGACATCCTCGAACAAACTCCCGCTGTACCTGAATCCGCTCAGTGGGCGCTATTCCTTCGTAATCACGATGAATTAACCCTGGAGATGGTTACAGATGAAGAGCGTGACTATATGTACCGGGTCTATGCCAGAGACCCGCGCGCCAGAATCAACCTGGGTATTCGCCGGCGTCTGGCGCCACTGGTCGGTAATAATCGAAGGAAGATAGAACTTATGAATATCCTCCTCTTTTCTCTTCCGGGTACACCCATTATTTACTATGGCGACGAGATTGGCATGGGTGACAACTATTATCTCGGTGACCGGAATGGCGTTAGAACACCAATGCAGTGGAGTCCGGACAGGAATGCCGGCTTTTCTAAGGTGAATCCCCAGAAGCTGTATCTGCCGGTGATTATCGACCCTGAGTATCACTACGAGTCAGTAAACGTGGAGAACCACGAACGGAACTTATCTTCACTCCTCTGGTGGATGAAACGCGTCATAGGTATGCGGAAACGCTTTAAGGCCTTTGGTCGGGGAACCATAGAATTCCTTTCGCCCAATAACCCGAAGGTACTGGCATTTATCCGCCGGTATGAGGATGAAAATATACTCGTGGTTATAAACCTGTCCAGGTTTTCTCAAGTGGGCGGACTCGACCTTTCACAATATGCCGGATTTGTGCCGGAAGAGGTCTTCAGTCAAAATAAATTCCCGATCATAAAAAAGTCACCTTATGTACTCACATTCGGGCCCTACGATCACTATTGGCTTTTACTAAAAGAGAGACGAGAGCCTGTCAGCGTCTGTGAAAAAATAGCCATTCCGGGGCTGCGCGTAGAGGGGAACTGGGAGACGGTTCTGGAGGATGATGCCCGGGAAATACTGGAGAAAAAAATCCTTCCGGGTTACCTAAGAGGTTGTCGTTGGTTTGCCGGAAAGGCACGGACGATCCGGCAGGTTAAGATCCTGGAAAGTATACCGATTTCTAAAAATGCCGATGTGACTCAATTAGTCTTGTTGGAGGTGGGTTATACAGAGGGTACGATGGAGATATATTCACTTGCTGTCTCATACATCCAAGGGGCTAAGGCCAAGCAGATTACACAAGAATTTCCGCAGGCCGTAATCGCATGCTTGCATATCGGGGATGAAGAGGGGATTCTCTGCGACGGCATTTATGACCAGAAGGTCCGTGAGAGTCTTCTGGCCATGATTGCGCAAAGAAAACGGATAAAGGGCAAGAGGGGAGAGCTTGTCGCTTTCCCGGGTAGGGAATTCCGCAGCCTGCTGTCTGATAAGGCGCTGCTATTGACCTCTCAAGTACTCAAGGCCGAACAAAGCAATACCTCCGTCCTTTATGAGGATAAGTTTTTCTTAAAGCTCTGCCGGCGGCTCGAAGAAGGAGTAAATCCTGACCTTGAAATCTTGAGATTCCTCACGGAAAAGACGGACTTTTCCCAGGTTCCCCCTTTTGCCGGTGCCATTGAGTACCGGCATCAGGGCTCGGAGCCGATATTAATCGGCCTCTTGCAGGGTTTTGTCCCCAATCAAGGCGATGCCTGGACGTACACACTGGACGCAGTGCGCGAATATTTCGAGCGCATTCTGTCCAGGAGACGAGAGATTCGGCATGTGCCGGAAATACCTACCTCCCTGCTGGGCATCGAATTTTCCGCCATTCCACCGCTGGTGCAGGAATTAATAGGCGGCGTTTATTTCGAAACGGCTCGCCTCCTGGGAAAGCGAACCGCAGAATTGCATCTCGCCTTATCATCCGTATCCGGGGATGCAGATTTTGCCCCTGAACCCTTCTCAACGCTTTATCAAAGATCTGTATATCAGTCTATGCGGAGCTTAGCGCGGCGGGTGCTACAATCTCTGGGGAAAAACCTCAAAAGACTGCGCGAAGGTGTGCAAAAGGACGCATCTGCAATTCTGGCTTCTGAGCAAGAGATTCTGGCCCGCTTCCAGAAAATTTTGCCGGAAAAGATCTCCGCGATGAAGATTCGTATTCACGGAGATTATCACCTGGGCCAGGTTCTTTTTACCGGAAAGGATTTCGTGATTATAGACTTCGAGGGTGAACCAGCACGGACACTCAGTGAAAGGAGATTGAAGCGTTCGCCTCTTCGGGATGTGGCGGGCATGATTCGCTCCTTTCATTATGCGGCCTATAATGCCCTTTTTCTGGATGCATCGCTGCGAGCCAAAGATAAGCCTCTGCTGGAGCCATGGGCTGACCTGTGGTATCACTATGTGAGCGGGATATTCCTCCATTCCTATCTGGAGACCTGTGGAGAAGCTCCTTTCATCCCGCATGAAAAAGGAGAGCTCGAAACCCTCCTCCATGCCTTCCTTTTGGACAAAGCGATTTATGAACTTGGTTATGAACTGAATAATCGTCCTGATTGGATTATTATTCCCGTCAGGGGCGTACAGTGTATCTTAAAAAGTGGTATATAACCTAAAAAAGGCGATTCACCACAGAGAACACAGAGAAGAACATGATAAATAAAAGAAAAGACCCTCTTTCTCTGTGCACTCTGTGGTTTTTAAATCGCTCAATTTAGGTATAAGGGTATTTTTGATTGAAAAAGACAGGGAGGTAAAATGGGAAGCGTACGATACGATGTTAGCCTATTCACAGAGCATGATATTTATCTCTTCAAAGAGGGGAATCACTTTCAACTGTATGACAAACTGGGGGCACACGTAATGTCTGTGGGTGACACCCGAGGGACTTACTTTGCCGTCTGGGCGCCCAATGCCAACAGGGTATCCGTGGTCGGTGAGTTCAACGCATGGGTTCCGGAAACCCATCCCTTAAAGTCAAGAGAGGACGCCTCCGGCATCTGGGAGGGTTTTGTTTCCGGGGTCAGCCAGGGCGCGCTTTATAAGTATCACATCGTCTCAAATTATAACGATTATAAAGTGGACAAGGGCGATCCCTATGCCTATCTGTGGGAGCTTTCACCCAAAACCGCTACTGTGGTATGGGAGCTAGGCTATGAATGGAACGATGCCGAATGGATGCAGAATCGGTATAAACGTAACGGGCTTGACTCCCCCTTTGCTATCTACGAATTACACCTCGGATCCTGGCGGCGGGTCCCCGAAGAGGGTAACCGGTTCCTTACCTACCGGGAGATGGCCCATTACCTGGCGGATTATATGAAGGAGATGGGTTTCACCCATATCGAACTATTACCAATAATGGAACACCCGTTCTACGGCTCCTGGGGGTACCAGACCACAGGCTACTTTGCGCCATCCAGCCGGTTCGGAACGCCTCAGGATTTCATGTACTTTGTTGATCACCTCCATCAAAACGGGATAGCCATTATCCTTGATTGGGTACCTTCCCATTTTCCAAATGACGAGCACGGACTCGTCTATTTTGATGGCACGCACGTTTATGAACACGAAGACCCTAGAAAAGGATTTCACCCTGATTGGAAAAGCGCCATCTTTAACTATGGGCGAAACGAGGTGAAAAATTTTCTTATCAGCAGCGCCCTCTTCTGGCTTGGCAAATACCATATTGATGGGTTGAGGGTGGATGCCGTGGCCTCTATGCTTTACCTGGACTATGCGAGAACGGGCGGAGATTGGATACCAAACGAGTATGGAGGGAACGAAAATATAGAGGCCGTAAGGTTCATAAGGAGGTTTAATGAGGCGGTTTACGAAAATTATCCCGACGTTCAGACCATAGCGGAAGAGTCCACGGCCTGGCCTATGGTCTCCAGGCCGGCATATGTGGGCGGGCTGGGATTTGGCATGAAGTGGAACATGGGCTGGATGCACGATACGCTGGATTATTTTTCTAACGATCCTGTCTTTAGAAAGTATCATCACAACCAGCTTACCTTTAGCATCTGGTATGCCTTTTCCGAGAACTTCGTCCTTCCTCTTTCCCACGACGAGGTAGTTCATGGAAAAGGCGCGCTGTCCGGAAAGATGCCCGGGGATGAGTGGCAGAGGTATGCAAACCTCAGACTATTATTCGGATACATGTACGGCCACCCCGGAAAGAAGCTATTGTTTATGGGAGACGAATTTGGTCAGTGGAAAGAGTGGAATCACGAGGAGAGTCTGGAATGGCATGTTCTCGAATATCCCTCCCATCACGGGTTACAAAGGTGGGTCAAAGACCTGAACCACTTTTATAGGGCTGAGCCGGCCCTGTACGAACTGGATTTTAACAATCAAGGCTTTGCCTGGATAGACAGCTCTGATTGGGAAGGGAGCGTCATAAGTTATACGCGAAGAGGTAAAAGTACAGACGATATTATCCTCGTAGTCTGTAACCTCACCCCGGTTCCCAGACAGAATTACAGGGTCGGGGTTCCACGGGGAGGCTTCTGGAGAGAGGTTTTAAACAGCGATGCCCGGATATACTGGGGAGGCAATTGGGGAAATTCCGGGGGCGTTGAAGCAGCCCCGGTTCCGGCGCATGGGCAATACCATTCTTTATCTCTAATCTTACCACCGCTCAGCGTTGTCTTTTTTAAGAGCGAAGGAAAATGAAATAGTAACCGTTCACTGTTCACCGAAAAAAGCTTTTCAGGTTCTTACGGACAACGGTGAACTGATAACGGTGAACGGATACCTGAAATACACATCTGTCTGCGACGGACAAGGGACAATGAGAATAATCCCCCGAATCCCCCCACACCCCCCTTTGGAAAAGGGGGGTGTGGGGGATTTTCAGATGAGAATTGGGGCCCATTATCTGGGAAATGGGCGTTGCGAATTTACTGCCTGGGCTCCACTCCTCAAAGAGGTAAAATTAAAGATAGTCTCTCCACGGGAACGGCTCGTTTCATTGAGCAGGGATGAAAGAGGCTACTGGAAGACACGGGTAGAAGATGTGCTTCCCGGAACACGCTACTTTTACCGGCTTGAAGGCGAACGGGACAGACCTGATCCCGCATCCTATTTTCAGTCTGAAGGCGTACATGGGCCTTCTCAAGTAGTCGATCACCATTCTTTTCATTGGGGCGACGATATCTGGAGGGGATTAGACCTATCTGAGATGATAATCTATGAACTCCATGTGGGGGCGTTTACGCCTGAAGGCACTTTTGAGGCGGTAATCCCCAGGCTTGATGAGCTTAAGGATCTCGGGGTCAACGCCATAGAGATAATGCCTGTGGCCCAATTCCCGGGGGAGAGAAATTGGGGTTATGACGGCGTGTATCCTTTTGCCGTACAAGACTCTTATGGCGGGCCGGATGGACTCAAAAAACTGGTCAATGCCTGCCACAAAAAGGGGATGGCCGTGATACTGGATGTCGTCTATAATCACCTCGGCCCGGAGGGAAACTATCTGTGGGACTATGGACCGTACTTTACTGATAGATATAAAACCCCCTGGGGACAGGCTATAAATTTTGACGGAGCTTATAGTGACGAGGTAAAGAACTATTTTATAGAGAATGCTCTATATTGGTTTCAGGTTTATCATATTGATGCCCTTCGTCTTGACGCTATCCACGGCATATTTGACATGAGCGCCAGACCATTTCTTCAAGAGCTTGCAGAAAGGGTTGAAGAATTTTCGAATCAGGAAAGGAGAAAGGTTTATCTGATAGCGGAGAGCGATTTGAATGACTCCAGAGTGATACGACCCAGGGAAGTTGGTGGATATGGCATTAATGCCCAGTGGTGCGATGATTTCCACCACGCCCTCCATGTCCTTCTTACCGGAGAGGATCAGGGGTACTACGTTGACTTTGGCCAGATAGATCACCTTATAAAGTCTATAAGAGAAGGATTTATATATTCCGGGCAGTATTCCTGTTATAGAAGACGAAGTCACGGAAATTCTGCCAAGGAGAGGCCAGCGAACCAATTTGTTGTATTTGCACAGAATCATGACCAGGTTGGAAACAGAATGCTTGGGGATAGGTTATCAAGCCTGGTCTCGTTTGAAGCGCTTAAACTGGCATCTGGTGTTATTTTGCTTTCTCCCTATATACCGCTTCTCTTTATGGGTGAGGAATACGGTGAGGAGGCTCCATTCCTTTATTTTGTCAGCCATTCTGATGCGGATTTGATCGAAGCCGTGAGGGAAGGAAGGAAGGAGGAGTTCAATGCCTTTAGCTGGAAGGGAGAGCCTCCTGATCCTCAGAGTGGAGAGACATTTCTAAAGGCGAAGATAAACTGGGGGAGTAGGGATGAAGGAAATCACAATGTTTTACTCAAATTTTATCAGGATCTCATAAGGCTGAGGCGAGAGATTCCAGCGCTTTCCGCTCTGGATAAAGATAACCTTGATGCATGGGGGCTTGAGGAGCAGGAGGTTTTATTTATGAGAAGGTGGAAAGATGCAGAAAAGAGCCACGTTTTCTGCATCTTTAATTTCAATAAAGCGGATATTGCAATCACAGTTTCTTTGCCGGCAGGAAAATGGCAAAAGGTGCTGGACTCTTCTGACCGTGTGTGGCATGGGCCGGGCACCCTTCTCCCGCAAGCGATCGCTTCTGGGGACAAGATAACCCTGCGGGCACAGGGCCTTGTCATGTATATAAAGAAAGGAATTGCTTAGTGGAGCGGTTTTAATGAAGGTTCAAGAATGAGGATCCCGTCAGCTACTTATAGACTTCAGTTTAATCCTACCTTTGGGTTTAAAAAGGCCAAGGAGATAGTGCAGTTTCTTTTTGACCTCGGGGTCTCCGATGTTTATGCCTCCCCCATATTTAAAGCGAAGAAGGGAAGTCTGCATGGATACGATGTGGTAGATACCAATCAGCTAAACCCTGAGCTGGGGAGCGCTGAGGACTTCGAAGAACTGATAAGGGCATCAAAGGCCCGGGGAATGGGCTGGATTCAGGATATAGTCCCGAACCACATGGCCTTTGATGGCGAAAATGCCATGCTTATGGACGTCCTGGAAAATGGTCAGAGTTCGGAGTATTTTGATTTCTTTGACATAGAATGGAGCCATCCGTATGAAAGCATTCAGGGAAGACTCCTCGTTCCTTTCCTGGGACGGCTTTATGGGGAGTCCTTAGAAGAGGAAGAAATTAAATTACAATATGACCGGGATGGTTTTAGTGTCCGCTACTATGATTTGAAACTGCCGCTAAGACCGGAATCATATGCCAGTGTTATCACCCACAGATTAAACACATTGCGGAAAAAGCTGGGTGAAGACCATCCGGATTTTATAAAGTTGCTGGGCATCCTCTATTCCATAAAGAATATGCCTGTATCCAGAGAAGACGTCAGTGAACGCTACCAGCAGATACGGTTTATAAAGAGGATGCTTTGGGAGCTTTACAGAGAAAATCCTGATATAAAGAGATTCACTGATGAAAATATAGAAATCTTTAATGGTACAAAGGGGGTGGCGGAGAGCTTTAACAGGCTCGATAGCCTCCTTTCCGAACAGTTCTTTAGATTATCTTTTTGGAAGGTGGCCACCGAGGAGATAAATTACCGGCGGTTTTTCAATATCAACGGCCTCATCTCCTTGCGGATGGAAGACGAAAACGTCTTAGAGCAAACCCATGGGCTCATCATAAGCCTGGCAAAGGATGGGAAATTTACTGGACTGAGAGTAGATCACATAGATGGCCTCTATGATCCAAACGGTTATCTGGGAAGATTAAGAGAAAGGGCCGGGGAGGTATACCTGGTGGTTGAGAAAATTCTTGACCTCGAAGAGGAGTTACCGGCCACCTGGCCTGTGCAGGGGACAACCGGCTATGACTTTATGAATTATGTAAATGGGATTTTTTGCAAGACGAGAAACGCCAGGGCATTCAGCAAAATATACACCGAGTTTACCCGTTTAAAGACCTCTTATGAGGATCTGGTGTGTGATAAAAAGAGGCTCATAATAGGAAAGGAGATGGCCGGAGATGTTGACAACCTTGCCCATCTTATGAAGAGGATCTCCGGCAGGTATAGACATAGCAGTGATATTACGCTCTACGGTCTCAAAAGGGCCTTAGTGGATGTTCTGGCGCTCTTTCCAGTTTATCGAACCTATATAAGCAAGGAGTCTTTTAGTAAAACAGATCAACTGTACATAACAGAGGCGGTAAAAAAGGCCAAACAGAGGAATCCCGGGCTGCTGTACGAACTGGACTTTATTGAAAAATTTCTCCTCCTCGAATTCGAGGAATACCTTAAGGAAGAAGAAAGGGAGGAGTGGTTTCATTTTGTCATGAAATTTCAGCAGTTCACCGGACCGCTGATGGCTAAAGGGTTTGAGGATACGATTTTCTACATATATAACCGACTCCTTTCACTTAATGAAGTGGGTGGAAGTCCGGATAAATTCGGTATAGCGATGAAGGAGTTCCATGGCTTCAACCAGAAAAGGGCACATTCCTGGCCGCACTCCGTGAATGCCACCTCCACCCATGACACGAAAAGAGGCGAAGACGTGCGGGCAAGAATTAACATTTTGTCTGAAGTTCCGAAAGAATGGGAAGATAGCATCAAGAAATGGAGCCGGATCAACAAAAGAAAAAAGAAGCTTGTAAATGGCACCAGCGTCCCAGACCGGAATGATGAATATTTTCTCTATCAGACACTTATCGGGGCCTTTCCTTTCGATGAAACCGAGCGCCCCAGCTTTATAGAAAGGGTAAAGGACTATATGGTCAAGGCCGTGCGGGAGGCCAAGGTCCATACGGCGTGGCTGAAACCCGATACAGAGTATGAGGAGGCGTTTGTCTCCTTCATCGAAGAGATTCTGACACCCGCGGGAGGGAATGAATTTTTAAAAGAATTTTTGCCCTTTCAGAAACGGGTGGCCTCTTATGGGATATTCAATTCTCTTTCGCAGGCTCTTATCAAGATCACTTCGCCTGGACTTCCGGATTTCTATCAGGGGACAGAGTTGTGGGATCTTAATCTCGTAGACCCAGATAACCGTCGTCCTGTAGATTTTGAAAAGAGAAAAAGATTTTTACAGGAGATAAAGGATAAGGCAAGTAAAGACGTGTTGGCTTTAATAAAAGAACTCTTTTTGACGAAAGAAGATGGCAGGATTAAGCTTTTTTTGACAAACAGGGCGCTCGCGGCGAGAAGAGAGAATAGCGAGGTCTTCCAAAAAGGCGTTTATGCTCCGCTTGAGGTGGGCGGAAGGTTTAAGGATCACATAGTGGCCTATATGAGGAAGATGGATACCCCGCAGATCCAGATGTATACGGCTCATAAACATGCCCTGCGTAACAAGGCGAAGTCATCAAGTGAGGGCTTACAGGCAATAACCGTAGTTCCAAGGTTTGTAACCAGTCTCGTAAGCGAAGACCGATATCCGGTAGGTAGAGAGATATGGGACGACACCTATATTATTCTTCCCGGTTATGGCCCTTCTGTATGGAGGGATGTCATAACTTCAGAGATAATCAAAAGTGAAGGAACCCTGCCCATAGGGGATGTCTTAAGACATTTTCCTGTGGCCTTGCTCCTAAGTGAGGAGAAAACATGAAGAGAAGAGGAAGTGGAATATTACTGCACATCACATCCCTGCCTTCATTTTACGGTATAGGAGATTTAGGCCCATCGGCGTACCAGTTTGTAGATTTTCTTTCTGAAACCAAACAGAGCTTCTGGCAAATCCTCCCCTTAACGCCAATAAATGAGGCACATGGTAATTCTCCCTATAGCAGCGTCTCTGCTTTTGCCGGAAATACACTCCTCATCAGTCCACAGCTTCTGGTGGAAGACGGTTTGCTCTCTCCATCGGATATTGAATGCCCCCCTTCCTTTCCGCGCGAGAAGGTTGTCTATAAGGCTGTGACCGAGTATAAGACAGGACTTTTTCGCCTTGCTCATGATAATTTTAAAAACAGAAAGCAGAAAGACAGCGGCTTTGAAAAGTTCTGTAAAGAGAATCAGCACTGGCTTGATGATTATGTCTTGTTTGTGACTCTAAAGGAAAATTTTAGCGGGGCCGTCTGGAGTGAATGGCCGGAGGATATAAGAGATAGAAAAGGGGAGGTAAGTAAAAAGTTAAAAGGCAAGCTTAAAGACAAAATCGAGATGGAAAAGTTTCTTCAGTATGTATTTTACAAACAAAGGCATTCGTTAAGGGCTTACTGTAATAGCAAAGACATCCAGATAATAGGTGATATGCCTATCTATGTGAATTACGACTGTGCAGACGTATGGGCCAATCCCGAGATATTTAAACTGGACGAAAACAAAAAGCCTGTGTTTGTGGCCGGAGTTCCGCCGGATTATTTCAGTAGTACAGGCCAGTTGTGGGGTAATCCGGTTTATAACTGGGAAGCCCTTAAGAAAACCGGCTACGCATGGTGGATGAGGCTTATAGAACGCAATCTGAAACTCTTTGATATAATCAGGCTCGACCATTTCAGGGGGCTTGTGGCCTATTGGGAGGTCCCGGCAGGTGAAGAGACGGCTATAAATGGAAGATGGGTAGAGGTCCCGGCCCGGGACTTTTTCGACAAGCTTTTAAAGCGTTTTCCCTCCCTTCCCATTATTGCCGAAGACCTGGGGATTATAACCCCGGATGTACGGGAACTCCTTGACCTGTACGGATTCCCAGGGATGAAGGTGCTCCTTTTTGCCTTTGGTGACGACCTGGCAGCCAATCCCTACGTGCCGCACAATCACGTAAAAAACTCTGTGGTATATACAGGAACGCATGACAATAACACGGCTAAGGGATGGTTCAGGAAAGAGGCCAGACCTGAAGATAAGCAGAGGCTTTTTCAATACCTGGGGCGGGAGGTCTCAGAGGAGACGGTTCACCAGGAACTCATAAGGATGGCCATGATGTCCGTGGCCGATCTGGTTATCATCCCCATGCAGGACATCCTTGGCCTGGGGGAAGAGGCCCGGATGAACGTCCCGGCCACGGCCGACGGCAATTGGGGCTGGCGGCTTTTGCCGGAACAATTAACGCCTTCTTTGATAGCCAGCCTTTCAGAGCTTACTTACATCTATGGCCGGGGATAAATGTCCCAGTATCAGCACAAAATAAACCATTTGTGGATGAATGAGAAAGGTGAGCATATATGAGTGAAGAGGTACGGGTTCGTTTTCCTCCCAGCCCGACGGGTTATCTCCATATCGGAGGGGCACGGACGGCCATATTTAACTGGCTCTTTGCCAAAAAGACGGGCGGAAAGTTTATCCTGAGGATCGAGGACACCGACGTTGAACGGTCGACAGAAGAATCGCTCCAGGGGATCATCGAGAGCTTAAAATGGTTAGGGATTGACTGGGATGAAGGGCCCTATTTCCAGTCCCACTTTATCAAGGAACACCTGGCCGCAGCGCAAAAGCTCCTTAATTCCGGTCATGCCTATAAGTGCTTCTGTACCAAAGAGGAACTCGAGCGCAGACGGGAAGAAGAGAAAAAAGGTAAAACTGCCTCGAAGGAGCGGGATGTCTGCCTCGGTTTGACGCAACAAGAGGTCCAGGAAAAGGAAAGAGCCGGTATCCCATACGTTATCCGTTTCAAGGTGCCGCGTGGAGAGGGGTCTGTTTTTTTTCAGGACATGGTCTACGGGATTATTGAAAAGAAGTATGAAGACATAGAGGACTTTGTCATTGTGCGATCCAATGGCCAGCCCCTGTATATCCTTTCGAACGCCGTAGACGACATCCGTGACCGTATTACGCACATCATTCGCGGTCAGGACGGCCTGGCCAACACTCCCAAGCAGATCCTCCTGTACAATGCGCTCGGCGTGCCGGTCCCCAAGTTTGCCCATATGTCCCTTACGCTCGATCCGCAGAAGGCCAAGATCTCCAAGCGGAAACATGGTGAGATGGTTGCCGTTCATTTTTACCGGGAACACGGTTTTCTTCCCTGGGCGCTGGTAAATTTCCTGGTGCTTCTTGGCTGGGCAACGCCTGACTCAAGAGAGATCTTCTCAAAGGAAGAATTGATCGAGGCCTTTTCATTGGAAGGGATCAGCCGTCATAACGCCATATTAAATCTCCTGCCGAATGATCCGAGATTTTTCACCGATCCCAAGGCGATCAATATCAACGTCCATTACGTAAGGACCCTTCCGGTGGAAGAGATCGAGCCTTACGTAAGGGAGGAGTTGAAAAAGGCAGGGATGTGGGATTCAGCCTTTGAGGACGAGAAACGGACCTGGTTCCTTCAGACCATCGACCTGATTCGAAGCCGGTATCATCTGCTCACGGATTTTGCAACCCTTGGCCGTGCCTATTTTTCTGATGAGTATCCAATCGATCCCAAGGCCCTCGAAAAAAACGTTCGTAAGCACGAGGCGCTCAAAAAATGGCTTCCCGTCCTGGCGGAACGCTTGGAGGCGATCGAGTCATTTACGGCTGAAGAGATTGAAAAGGTGCTTCACGGGATGGTTGAAGAACTGGAGATTAAGCCCGGGGTCTTGATAAACAGTACCCGGACTGTGGTCACCGGCCAGTCAGTCGGTCCCGGTATATTCGATGTCCTGATTGCTGTAGGACAAAAGCGGGTAGTAGATCGCCTGCGGAAGGCCGTGGAGTTTTTCGAGTAGTTAGTGCTCATCCGGAAACTACCGTTTCCGGTCGTGCCACAGGCAGATTCGCCGAGGCGAAAAAAACCTAGCATAAACAAAACATTAAGCTGAACGCTGACCGCTTTATTGGGGATATCCGCAAAGACTTCCAGCCCGTTAACCCAACCGTTTCCAATGATTGATAAGACCAAGATAATTGAAACCGTCCGCGAAAGGCTGGAAAAGCTTCCGGTAGGCCATTATCTGGACCTCCGGACCTATAAGCGCAACCGATCGGTCATTATTGTCAAGACGGGCGAAGAGGACCTGTTAGTCATTGAGAACGGCTATTTCCAGGAAAAATTTCGCCTGAAGCCGGAAAAGCTGGAGAAGATATTGAAGCCCCTCTTAAAGAAGGAGTTTCCCAGGAGTCATAAGATCAGGCTCTATGTTATGGATAGGTTTGTGGAAGAGGAGGCCCTGAATAGCGGGCGGAAGGTACTCTGAAATATAGCTTAAAAGCTTCATAAATGGCTGGCAGGGAGGCCGGTCAGGTTTGTACTCTGGCCATCCAGACCGGCATGACCAACCAATGACTGAAAAATCAGGGGGGTTGTTTCACTTAAAGAGCTGTGGGTGAACGTTCATGATTTCGCCTGGGGCGAACCTGGTAGGCCCTGTGAGCCGCCCGCCGCAGGCGGATGCTGGGTGGTATGGGGACTGGGAGGGGAAAAGCCCCCGGTTACCCGATTAGATTTTATTCTCTAAAATGGTAAATAAAATAAGGTCGGTATCAATTTTGTATTTTCTTTAAAATATTCAAGAAATTCTAATAAAATGAATAACCACATAAAAAGACTGGCATGGACCATTGAGCGGAAAAAAACCTTCGGGTAAACTTCGAAACTGTTTTTTGACCAATAGTTATTGAAGTTTGGGATAATTCGTTTAACTTTTTTGCAGTATTCAGCGTATTCATTCCCAAATAATTCAAAGAGTCTTGCTTCTTCTCCTTTGATAACAAAGTAGTAGTTATAAATAAAAAAAGGCATGATTATAAAAAGAAGTATTAATTTCCCCGAGCTAAGAATGATCCCAACTGCACCGAGAAAAGAGAACACATACAGAGGATTTCGCCATATAGAATATGGCCCATCCTGGCATAATTCTTCATCTTTTCTTCCTCCGATGTAAACGGTAGCCCAGATTCGTCCAAGGGTTGCAATAACTATCAATGCACATCCGGATAATTCTAGAATTTCATATGAAAGTGACCCTTCGTGACCTGATTTTGAAAATAGAATTATTGAGATGAAAATTAATCCAATTAACCAACTAAATCCAAGTCTGTATCTTTCAGCTGCTGTATGCACGGTGCTCCTTTACTTTTTGTCCTTCAGGTTCTTGTCCTTCAGCAAGGCAGCGAGATTAGCGAACGACCTGTAAGTCGAAGGTGGTTCCGGCTCGCCTCCCGGCGTTGGACCGTCATACCATTCTGCATCCAAATAGCGTGAGTGCTCATTGTCATGACAATAGAGACACAGTAGCTCCCAGTTGCTGCCATCAGGCGGATTGTTATCGTGGTTGTGGTCCTTATGATGGACCGTCAGCTCACGAAGTCTCTTGCCCATGAATTCACGCCCGCACCGCGCGCAAATCCACGGGAAAATCTTGAGGGCTCGCTCCCGATAGGTCTTCTGCCGACGCTCTCGGTCGCGGCGCGCTTCAGCAATGATCTGGTCCTGCTTGTCGCCCTCTGTTTGTGTCTTCTTCGGTGACATATGCACACTCTCCAACCATTGCCATCAGGCCATCGCCTTGTTCAATCTTTTGGGAAAAGATAGGAAAATTTCGTATGTGGATGCCCTTTCATATATTCTCATTTCAGGCGAACTAAAGAACCTGCCGGCCCTCTCTTTTGATAGAGACTTTAATTCAATGGGATTGACTACGATTTCTTAAGTAACTCCTGACCAGTGCTTTCCTGCAATCTTTCCGATTATCAAAAATCTTGGTTCATCACTGGTTTTTACAGGAATCTCAATTAAATCAGGATCATCCCACAATGCTTGAGCTTCATTGTCGAAGCCGGGTGTCGGATGTGTCATCCATAGTATTTATGACTTTCGAACTCAAATCATACACCCGGCCACCGAGTTCTGCTACCCGCTCATGAACCTTCTTCAGTAAGTTCCTCTGCCTTCTCTTTTACAACAGTAGCCCTTCCTCAACCATTGAGGCGCCCTCTTTAATCCCCCCCTCCTGCCTGTTATTTTTTGTCTGCTGTTTCTGGTTCTAATGCAGCGGCAATGCCTTCTGCTTGCGATTTTACCTGTTCCTTTATTGATGATAACGGGTCATATGCCTGACGTATCTTGCCGGTCTGTATCTGGTCTTTTATATTCACCATATCTATCTCCCACTTGCCTATCATGCCCTGTATCTCTTCCCGATTGATCTGAGCCTTTTTCTTGATAGCCATTGCAACGGAGGTTTTTAATTCAGCTATCGCTCCCTGAATATCTTTAACCATCTGTTCCGCCTCTTCCTTCATCTTGGCTTTATTGGCTTCAACCATTGAAACGGACTGCTGGGCAATCCTGGCTGTCTCTTCGGCAATTTCTTTTGCCTCTTTATACTTCTTTGCAGTAACAAGATCTTTGGCCTTTTTCAGAGACTCTTCTGCTTTTGCAAAAACATCCTGCACATAAAGGTCTGCTTCTTTCTGCTTAGCCTCTGCTACAGCCGTTTCAGCCTTCGTAATCTCTTCCGTCGGTGGCTTTGCACATCCACTGAGAAGTGCAAAGGATAAAACTACCATTAATACCAAAATCCTGTTGATATCCTTTCTTTTTAACATCGTATCCTCCTAAAAATTATATATTATATGACATTTTATCTGCTCTGAAAATCCTCCCCCATCCACCTCCCTCCTTTTTGCGGCAATATCTACTCCCTGGAGATTTTTTTTGGCATATAAATCATATAGATAAACCCGAGACTTGCGTTAAGCCCCATGATCGGGGCAACCACAACTATATTGCCGTCTTCTGCGAAAGTTGCCGAAATCTCATCTTGGTTTAGGGTCTGAGTTGGATAAAGGGACGAAAAGGACATCCCCTCCAGCTTCTTGTCGGTCGAGACCGCAACGATGCCGTCAGACTTTACAACGAGTATCTGTTTGACCATCGGCTCTTTAACAAACCGAATCAGATACTCGTTTATCTGATCATAATTTTCCCTGATCATCTCTTTCCTGACGGCCCAGCTAAAGGGAATAGCCGTCATGCGGAGAAGCCCCTCTGTCCTGCTCGTGATGACCTTTTGATAATGTTCCGTCAACCTCTTTTCTGTATTTCTGACAGCGGCGGTTTTCCATATATACACTGCGACAAGCAGTAAAATGAGAATCCCTATCGCATACAGATAATAGTTCCTTTTTTTCTCTTCCATTCTATTTCCTCCCTTTCCCGCCCCCTCAAATTCAATTGAACTGAACCGCGCAAGCTGAGCTGTTATTTGGAAATTTATCGGCCCAGTATCAGTATAAATGTATTATTCAATGCTATATCAGGAATGGGTACGATTGCAAGATGAAATGGTATGGGTAGGGAGAATTTTGAGACGGTTTGGCCGAAGAAAACATCGGGATTGGCATCTTTATTGGTAGGAGGCCAAGTCTGGTTCGGCAAATTGTGCAAGCCGGCGCGAATCCTTTTTAGTGATGTCTTTCGTCTTTCAGAAAATATTTATGATATTCTTCTTCAGCGAGGTGCTTTCTGAGTATTTTGGTGACAAAATTTACTATATCCTCGATCTCTGCGTCAGTTAGTCGTTTCACCAGAAGATGCATAAGCTCGTCATCCGTAAATTTTTGCAGGTACGCAATGAGGGACTTTTCATCCAGTTCCCGACTTAAGCCAAAGGCTATCTGGCCTTCATCAAATGTATTCACAAATTCATGTCTGTGTCTGCCCATGTAAGTAAAAAGCCTCCGCTGTCGTGATTTTGCTACCTTACCGGTAGAGGTCTTCTATCTCTTCTTGAAAATTTGCGGCGATGGCCGTCCTTTTCTTTTTTAAGGTAAAGGTCAAAAGGCCGCTTTGTGTAGTCCATTCTTCAGGGATTAGCCTAAACCTGATAATCTTTGCCCATGGCTTGGCGCTTTCTTTTTTATTGTGGAGTCGATCCATCTCATTTTTGATAAGCTGGATAATTTCAGGATGCTGGACCAATTGGTTAGAATCACTATAGGGTATATTATGTTCATGGGCATAATCCTTGATAACTTGTATATGTGGCACTATAAGTGCTCCAGGGTATTTTCGGTCCTGTCCGACGAGCATGGCCTGGGATATGAACGGGCTTAAGGCCAGGCTTGTTTCTATGGGTTCCGGTTCCACGTTTTCACCGCTCAAAAGGACGATAGTATCCTTGGCCCGGCCGGTGATGATGAGATCCCCTTGCGGGGTTAGCATGCCGAGATCGCCGGTGTTCAGCCAGCCATTTTTGAGTACCTTATCCGTGGCCTCCTTGTCCTTAAAGTATCCCTGCATAACCTGAGGCCCCTTTACCCAGATAATCCCGGCCTTGCCGGGCGGGACGGGTTCCTCAGTTTCGGTCAGTATTTTTATCTCTGTTTCGGGTATCGGTCTTCCCGCGCTGCCCTTAATGTTGGCTTCCGGCCGTCTTATGGTGAGGACTGGTGAGGTTTCCGTCAGCCCGTAGCCATTGAGAAGGGTTACTCCTATCATTTCGAAAAAATCATCGAGATGGATCGGCAGGCTTCCTCCTCCGCTCACCGCTATCCTTAACTCGCCGCCCAGGTTGTTTCGCACGGTTTTATATATCAGCCGGTCAGCCAGAAGGTGGAGTGGAAGGTACATGAACCGCCTGGATTTTATGAAGTTTTTGCTGGCCGTAAGTAATAAGCTGATCAGCTTATAATATTTTTCCTTTTTTAATCTGTCCATTACCCCCTGATAAAATATCTCCCACAGCCTGGGCACACCGGCTATGAAATTTGGCTGTTGCGCAGACAGATCCTTACGAAAGTGGTGGGGGTCACTGAAAATAAGCGTGGCCCCGTTTGAAAGGGCGACATATTCGATTATCCTTTCAAACATGTGGTAAGGCGGGAGGAGGGACAAAAAGCGCTCGCCTGGATATACCGGTATGCACTTGAGGACGGAACCAACGTTTTTAGCTATGTTCCCATGTGTGAGCATAACCCCTTTAGGCCGCCCGGTCGTGCCTGAGGTATAGACAATAGTGGCCAGATCGTTTTCTCTGGCCGTGTTAGCCCGCTCAAAAAATGTCTTATCGCCGTTGGATAACAGTTCTTTTCCCTTAAGCCTTACCTCTTCCCAGGTGATGAGACCTTTTACTTCGGGGGGCGTTTTATCTCCTGAGTAGATGATGTATCCAATGGTTGGGGCTTCCTTTTTCAGGATTGGGATTGTGTCCGGGGACATATCCGTGATAGCGATCTTGACCTCTGCGTGGTTGGCTATATAGGTGAGCTCGTCCAGGGCCAGGTCATTACCGCGCGGGACATCTACCCCGCCGCTGCCCAGGATAGCAAAGTCGCTGATGAGCCAGTTGCAGCCTTTATTTATGAAAAGGCCTATGTTTTCCCCCGGTCTTACACCCAGGGAGATAAGGCCAGTTCCTAACTCGGCAATAGTTTTTCCCAGTGCGCTGTAGGACAGGGTTGTCCACCCGGTATGATGCCTTTCCTGCAGCGCAACACTTTCCGGGAATTTGGATATGGCCTGCTCAAGTAAATGGTTAATTGTGTCTTGCATGTCCGGTGATCCTATGAGCCTTCAGCTATCAGCTATCAATTCGTTCGAGTTGTTCGATTCGTTCGTACCTTTCGTTCGCCGCGGCGAACTGACGGTCCCTGACTGCCGACTATCGACTGCCGACTGCTGGTAGTTCTCCGCTTATTAATTTCTCAATCTCTTCGATCTTTTTAAGGCAGGCCTCTTCTCCCCTGCGTATTAATTCCTTTCCCATATGGAAATCTCCCCACCGGTAGCCTTCGACATCAGGATAAATAACGATGTCAGATTTATTAATGCTTTCCCGTGCCGCATGGGAAAACATTATGGAGAAGGAACGGGCGAGTACGCCTAAGATAGAAGGCCCGCTATTTTCAGGCCAGTGCTCGCGGGTACGCCTTTCTACTACCGAAGCTAATACAAAGTCGGCGCCTTTATTGACAAGTACATCCACGGGCAACGGATTGAGAAGCGCCCCATCGCTAAGCCACTGTCCATTCATATTAAATGGATTGAACATGCCCGGGCTGGATATACTGGCCCTCACGGCCTTGCTCACCGACCCCCGCTCCATAATAACCTCCTGACCGGTGGCCATGTCAACGGCAATAATACTCACCGGGATCGATAGGTCAAGAAAATCTGCACCCTCTAACATCTCTTCGAGTACGGAGAGGATGCGATTTCCCTTTAAAACTCCACCGCCCAGCAGTGTGTAGTCGTATATATTTTTTCTTACCTGGCGAGTGGTGGAGAAATAGGACAAGGCCAGTTTTATAGCCTCTTTTGCCGAACCGGTCTTCCCGTATAATGCGGCTACAAATGCCCCGATGCTGCATCCGGCCATCATATCTATGGGGATGCCCCTTTCTTCCAGCGCTTTCAGAACGCCCAGATGTGTCCATCCCCGTGCGCCTCCGGCCCCGAGCGCTACCCCGACTCGTCTTTTGCAAATTTCGCGCGCCAGTCTTCTCAGCGCAGTTCTATTTTTTTCTTCCTCCTTATATTGCCATATCTCCGGAACCTCGGCCAGGTTCAGACGGGCCTTTATTTCAGCGCGGTGAAGACCTGTGTCTCCTCTTGTATGGCTTGTGCCGATCTTGACCCGCGCTGACGTAGAATCGGTGATATTCTGAATCTGACGGAGCTTTTTCCGGACATCGGCCATATCTTCCGCAAGGGTCGGGCTAAGAAAGAGAATGCAGTCAGAGAGCCTCAAGACCCTTTTACTCACCGTATTGATCACAGGGTGGAGATCGAAAAAGACAAATGCAAAATTATTTTTCAATACTTCCATGATAGAGGATAGATGCGACCTGATTTCCGCAACAAATTGTCGATCACTCGTTTGCGGCAACTGGAAGATAGTGACACCGTTGGGACTTTTGTACCAGGATTGCCTTAGCTTAGCCCTGGTTTCCGGAGAAAAGTCTTCAATTAATCGTTTGTCCGGGCAGTCTATCTGTTCCCCGCCCAAGATATGTAAGACCTGTCCACAG
Organism: Pseudomonadota bacterium; assembly: GCA_011046395.1. Lineage (GTDB taxonomy): Bacteria > Desulfobacterota > QYQD01 > QYQD01 > QYQD01 > QYQD01. Next base: position 16,227 of record DSAQ01000053.1, on the reverse strand, counting down.
GAGGCTTCCAAGTCTATAACCAGGACTTTTCCCCCTGTTTCACGGGTGACGGATACCGCCAGCATAGCAGTGAAAGTGGAGCAACCAAGGCCGGCATGAGAACCGATGACACTATAAAAACAAGGGGTGAGCAGCGGAGTAATAAGCCCTCCAACCTTACTGAACCTGGAAGATATAACGCGGCTGATGTGCAGAGCAACCGATGGATGTTTGTACAGTAGTTCCTCAAAATCTGCTTTCTTAAGTTCAAAAAGTTCGACGTCAAGGGCTGCTTTGACTGTAGCCATCCTTGGTTCCCCGGTGAGAATGGCCCGTTCACCGAAGAAATCTCCCCGGTGTAATTGGGCAATAAGGTTATCCTGCTCGTCCTTCCTTACGTAAACGCCAACCATGCCGGACTTGATTATGAAAAGTGAATCTCCCGGATCTCCTTCCCGGCAGATTGTCTCACCTTTTCTGGCCTGGAGCCTTTTGAACCGTTTTGCTAAATGGAAGAGTTCCTCTTCCGGGAGAAATGCCAGGAAATCCACTCCGGGAAGTGCATAAAAGACTTCTATGTTATTAGGGGCCAGTTCTTCCATGTCGCCTGGTTTCCGTCCGGAAACAATCGTTGTATCCGTTCACCGTTATCAGTTCACCGTTGTCACGGCAACACGGTTGCCTTGGTCAAAATTTCCGTTATTCGGCCACCGTTGTCCGTGAAAAACACGAAAACGTCTTTTTCGGTGAACGGTGAACGGTGAACGGATACTGTGCATTCAGCCTTCGGCTTTGCGCTGATTTTGCGCATGCTTAGGGCTGATGATTTCGTAAAAAAGCCTTTTCACCGCTGAGCACGCAGAGCCCGCAGAGAAAAAATATAAACTATTCAATATATTATCTCGGCGTTCTCAGCGATCTCTGCGGTAACATCTTACTTCTTACGAAGTCATCAAAGCTGACTGCTAACAATATTATCGGCTGAAAGGCGTGTTTTATCAAACGAATGTGACAAGGCAACCTAAGCCGGTCGTAGATGCGCCAGGGCGTGTTCAAGGGTTTGCCCGGAGATGCCGATCAGGATATAAATTAGGTGGATATGTATGTCAACCCGTCTCGGCGAATTATTAGTTAGAGAAAAGTTGATAACCGTGGAACAACTGAAAAGGGTCTTGAACGAACAAAGGCTCCACGGGGGGACTCTTGGTTATCATCTTGTTAAAATGGGCATTCTTGCTGAAAATGCCCTGCTCAGTTTTTTGAGCAGACAATTTGGGGTTTCCGTGGTGGATCCTTCCGCTATAGATATCCCCGAGGAGGTTATCAGGCTTATCCCCCCCCGTATTGTCCAGAAATATGTTATCCCGCTAAAGAAAGTCGGCTCGGTTTTGACCGTGGCCATAGCTGATCCCTCCAACATTTCGGCCATAGATGACATAAAGTTTTTTACCGGTACAAACGTGGTAGTTCAGTTAGCCACTGACCTGGCGATCAAAAAGGCCATTGATCGTTTTTATGATATGTCTGCTTCCCTGAGCGATGTGATGGAGGGATTTAAAGACGAAGGGATGGACTATGCCGGTGATGAGGAAGAGCTCGATGCCTCAGTCCTGGCTACAGCAGCCACGGAGGCGCCGGTTGTTAAGCTGGTTAACTTTATTCTGGCTGACGCTATTAAAAAGCAGGCCAGCGATATCCATGTAGAACCGTATGAAAAGGTCTTTCGGGTCAGGTTCAGAATCGATGGCGTCTTATATGAGATAATGAACCCACCTTTGCGACTGAAGAACGCGATAATCTCGCGAATTAAGATTATGTCCAAACTGGATATTGCGGAGAGGAGGCTGCCTCAGGACGGGCGTATAAAGCTAATCGTAGGGAAGGGTAAGGAGATGGATTTCCGGGTATCGGTGCTGCCCACCCTATTCGGTGAAAAAGTAGTCTTACGGCTCCTCGACAAGTCTAATCTCCAACTGGATATGACCAGGCTGGGTTTTGAGGAAAAGGCCCTGGATGATTTTATGGAGGCTATCCACAAGCCCTATGGTATGGTCCTGGTTACCGGACCGACCGGGAGCGGGAAGACCACCACCCTTTATTCGGCACTGGCCGAGTTAAATAAGGTGACCGAGAATATTTCGACTGCGGAAGACCCTGTGGAATTCAACCTAATGGGCATAAACCAGGTACAAATCCATGATGATATAGGTTTGACCTTTGCGGCTGCCTTACGGTCATTCTTGAGGCAGGATCCAGACATAATTATGGTTGGTGAGATTAGAGATTTTGAGACGGCAGAGATTGGAGTCAAGGCTGCCCTGACCGGGCATCTGGTCCTTTCTACGCTTCATACCAATGATGCTCCTTCTACGATTAACCGTCTGCTCAATATGGGCGTAGAGCCATTTTTGGTGTCATCTTCTGTCAATCTTATCCTGGCTCAGCGTTTAGTACGAAAGATTTGTCCGGATTGTAAGGAGGAAGTCTCTATTCCTAGCGAGGTCTTACGAAATATGGGGTTACAACAGGAGTCTGACGGAGAGATTATCTGCTACAAGGGCAAGGGCTGCCTTAATTGCAATCAGAGTGGTTATCGGGGACGGATTGCCCTCTATGAGGTTATGCCTATGTATGAAGAATTGAAAGAAATGGTTCTGGTGGGGGCCTCGGCCATGGAGATTAAGAAAGAGACTATACGTTTGGGCACGAAAACGCTCCGTCAGAGCGGGTTAACCAAGATACTCGAAGGAGTTACCACAATAGAAGAAGTGGCCCGAACAACGGTAGCAGATTGATAGTTACGGGGTTTTAGAGGACTTAAGGAGGGATAAAGATGGCTGTTTATATCTGGGAAGCAAAGACAGGCAAAGGGGAAAAGAGGAGCGGTGAGTTAGAAGCGCCGGATGAGACCACGGTGCGGGTTCAGTTGAGGAGGTTGCAGCTAACACCTACGAAGATAAAGAAAAAACCAAAGGATCTCCTGGGGAATATCAAATTTTTAAAGCCCAAGGTGACACAGAAAGATATAGTCATTTTTACACGACAACTTTCTACCATGATAGATGCGGGCCTGCCTCTTATTCAGGGCCTGGATATCCTGGCCAAGCAGCAGATCAATAAGACTTTCAGGGATGTGCTTACGGATATAAAGACGAACGTAGAGACCGGCTCAACATTTGCCGATTCTCTGGCAAAGCATGATAAGATTTTTGACAGCCTCTTTTCCAAGATGGTAGCCGCGGGGGAGTTGGGCGGCATACTGGATGTTATCCTCAATCGTCTGGCTATGTACATGGAAAAGGTTATGAAATTGAAGAAAAAAGTCAAAGGTGCACTGACTTATCCCTTAGTAGTCCTTTGCATTGCTGTTTTAGTCGTGGCCGTAATCCTCATCTTTGTTATCCCGGTGTTCCAGAAAATGTTTGCCGATTTCGGCCAGGCATTACCGGCTCCTACTCAACTTGTTATTAATCTGAGCGATTTCTTTAAGAAAAATATCATTTTTATGATTGCCGGGCTGATTGCGTTTGTATTTGCCTTTCGGAGATTTTACTCTACGGCTAAGGGCAGGAAATGGGTGGACAGCCTTGTTCTCAGGCTCCCGGTGTTCGGACCGCTGGTCCGCAAGGTAGCCGTAGCTAAATTTACCCGGACCCTGGGAACCCTGATAAGCAGCGGTGTCCCGATACTGGATTCCTTAAACATAGTAGCCGGCACGGCTGGAAATAAGATCATTGAAGAGGCTATCTTAAAGGTCAGGGTAAACATAAGCGAGGGCCGCCCGATAGCCGAACCGCTCATGGAGACCGGGGTGTTCCCTAACATGGTGGTTCAAATGATCACCGTGGGTGAAACGACAGGCGCCCTGGATGCCATGCTGGGAAAGATTGCCGATTTTTATGATGACGAGGTAGATGCGGCCGTAGATGCCTTAACGTCTATGATCGAACCCTTTATGATGGTCTTTCTCGGGGGGACTATTGGCGGCTTAGTCATTGCCATGTATTTGCCTATCTTTAAGATGGCGGCGGCGGTAGGTAATTAATTGAGTGACTCACATCTCAGCAGGGCGCTATGGTTAATGTCTTTGAGGGTGGTGGTGGCCACTCTCCTTCTGGTCATTACTGTCCTCATCCAGTATCAGTCACGCCCGGCCGGTGTATTGGGCACCCTGTTTCCTTTATACGTATTTATATCCTCTGTATATCTTCTGACCGTTGTCTATAGTATTCTGCTCAGGGTGATCAGAGATCCCGGCCGGGTCATTTTTGTGCAGATGATCCTGGATCCCCTCCTGGTTACGGCCTTAATTTATGTGACCGGCGGGATAAGCAGTCCTTTCACCTTTCTGTACCTGCTGGTAATCATGGTGGCCAGCCGGTTGCTTTACAGGCGGGGGGGGGTAATAGCAGCCTCGTTGAGCGGCATACTCTACGCGGCCCTTCTCGATTTTCAATATCTTGGTTACATAGCGCCCCTCAACTTTGACCCCATAGACCTGGCCGGTATTTCAGTCGGCCACGTAATTTACCAGGCTAGTATTCACATAACAGCCTTTTATTTTATGGCTTTTTTAAGCAGCTATTGGTCTGAACAGGCCAGGAAAGATGCTATTGAACTGGACAGAAGACAGAGGAATATATGGGAATTAGAGGCATTCAACCGGAACATCGTACAATCGATAAATACCGGCCTTTTTACTTTAGATACGCATGGCCGGATAACTTCGTTTAACCGCACAGCGGAGGACATTACCGCTTTTTCCCACAATGAGGTTACAGGTCAACCCTTAGCCACGGTTTTTCCACATCTTAACCTGCCTTCCGAAGGGGATAATATCTCTGAAAACAATAACCTTTCCAGTTTTCAGTATAAAAATAGAGAGGGCAGAGAGCTGTGGCTTTCCTTTTTAATATCGTCCCTGAAGAATGCGGAGCACGAAAATATAGGCCAGCTCATCTTGTTTCAGGACATGACAGAAATTAAGGCCATGGAGGCAGAGATTCAGCGTCAGCAGGTCTTGGCTTCCATCGGGAAACTGACCGCGGCTATGGCCCATGAGATAAGAAATCCCCTGGCCTCCCTAAGCGGCTGTGCCCAGATGCTGGGCCGGGATGGATCCGGAACCCCGGGAAAATTCATAAATATTATATTACGGGATGCAGAAAGACTGGACAGATTATTATCCGATTTTTTGCTCTATGCCAGACCTGAAGACAGCGAGGCCAGGGAGATTGAGGTCGGACAAGTAGTGGGGGAGGTAGTCGCTGATCTTCGTGAACGGACCGGCCGGATTGGTATGCAGGTAGTGATTGATTTAAAATCGCCTGTCTATATAAAGATAGCCCCTGAGCACCTTTCCAGGATTATAGAAAACCTGCTTATTAAAATACTGGAGACCGGACCGGAAGGCGGAGAGATCAGGATAGACGGACGATTGGTTAAGCAGGCAGATGGGAACGTTGCAGTTGGAGACGGGAAATTCCTTTGCCTTTTAGTGAAATATGGCGGTGCAGGAGTGTTTCCTGATCATACAGATAGTGCGTTCAGTCCGTTTCCTATGATAGAAGGTGGTGCGGATGAGCTTGGTTTGGCCGTGATCTGTCGCCTGGTTGAGTATTACGGGGGTAAGATTTATTTCAAAAGTCCGCCGGAAGAGGATCAGGGGACAATATGTTATATCTACCTGCCGGTTAACCCTGCCCGGCTTTAAGCCTTTAGTCCTCCGGACCTTTTACGAAGGCGTCAAAGTTCAAAAATAGCTCTAAAATATGTTTGACATTCAGATGTTTTGGGGTAAAACCTTCAACTTTGATTTGTAGTCGGTTTTGCCGGACAGGATGCCCGGATAAAATCATAGTGGAGGCTGGCCATGGAAGAGCTCTATAAAGATCTACGGGAAGAAGTAGAGCCATTATTGGCTGAACGGCGGTTTGCGGCCATTAAACAGATACTTTCAGCCAACAATGCCCAGGATATTGCCGAGCTGATCACCCACCAGCCACCGAAAGAACAGGTGCTTCTCTTCAGGTTGTTGGACAAAGAGCTGGCCGTTGATGTCTTTGAACATCTCAGCTCTCCGGACCAGCAACACCTTTTGCAAAATTTTCAAGACAGTAAGGTCAAGGATATTCTTGAAGAGATGTCGCCGGACGACCTGGCCAGGCTTTTAGACGAGGTGCCGGCTGTAGTGGCCAAACGGTTGGTGCAGTTACTGCCGCCGCAGGAACGTAAAAATACCAGTACATTGCTTGGCTATCCGGAGGACACCGCCGGGCGTATTATGACGCCAGAATACGTCGCTCTAAAGAGGGAGATGACCGTAGCTGAGGCCCTGGACAAGATCAGACGCGTAGGTTTGGAAAAGGAAACCGTCTATTACTGTTATGTGGTTGACGAAAAAAGACGGCTGGTGGGTATTGTTTCTCTCAAGCTCCTGGTTATTAAGCCGCCTACAGCCATCATCGGCGATATTATGGACTCCGACGCCATATCAGTAAGGACAGAGGACGACCAGGAAAAAGTGGCGCGTGACCTGCAAAAGTACGACCTCCTGGCTGTGCCGGTAGTGGATAAAGAAGATAGGCTGGTGGGGATAATAACGGTCGATGACGTCATGGACGTTATGGAAGAAGAGGTTACCGAAGATATTTACCGTATGGGTGGTGTGGAAGTCCCGGATACGGGATATTTTAAGGCCCGGGTTTTTTCTGTTGTAGGCCGGCGGGTAGGCTGGCTTCTGATACTACTCATAACCAACACACTTACCGGCAATATTATCATGGGCCAAGCGGATACCTTAAAGTCTGTCGTTGCGCTGGCGGCTTTTATACCGCTTTTAATAGGGAGCGGAGGCAACATAGGTGCGCAGTCTTCCACGGTCATGGTCAGGGGTCTGGCGCTAAGGGAGGTATCGGCAAGGAATTATTGGGGCCTGCTGTCGCGGGAAGTGGGCATCGGCTGTTTATTGGGCGTTATGTTAGGAACAATAGTGACAGTCTGGGCCCACTGGTTGCAAGGTAATTGGCTTGTTTCTCTCACCGTTGGTTTGAGTCTCGTGGTCATCTCGACTTTGGCCAGTCTTGCGGGAGGTATGCTGCCTTTTGTCTTCTCGCGTTTAAAACTTGATCCGGCCATCATGTCCGCCCCTTTTATTACAACAATGGTCGATGTGCTGGGGGTGTTCACCTATTTCCAGGTGGCTCGATTTATCCTGTTTAAATAAAAAAGGGCGGGTGACGCCCGCCCTTTTTTATTAGATTTGCGATTTTCAATCGATTTATTTTTTTACCTTAGTGCCCTTATTGAAGAGGTCGAGGATCTTATCCGTGATGTCGATTTCTTCCGCAGCATAAACAACACCACTCCTTACGGGGTCTAATATCAGCGTGTACCCCTGCTCTTTGCCAAATTTTTCCAGAATCGTTTGCAGGCTCTTTATTAAAGGCTCAGTTGCCTTGCGTTCAGCTTGCTGCATCTCATATTGGGCATCCTCGTAAAGCTGTTTAAATTCCCGGTATTGTTTCTGGTATTCTCTCTCTTTTTCGTCTTTGGCTTCAGCGCTGAGGACAGCGCTTTTTTTCTCTAAGTCCTGCCTGAATTTTTCCAACTCATCCTGTTTTTTGTTTATTTTTTCCTGCAGAGCCTTAAATCTTAAGGATAAGTCATCTTTAGTCTTTTTGCCTACTTCAGACTCCGCCAGTACTTTTTGTATGTTCAGAATAGCTATTTTAGTTTTTTCCTCCGCCCACGATTGCCCGGCAAACATGAGGACAATCATTATCCCTATTAGTAGTCCCTTTTTCATTTATTGTTCTTATCCTTTCTTATTTTTAATATGCAGCTATTTTCTTATCGTGACAAGGTCAGCACGTCTATTTTTACCCCAGCATTCTTCGTCGTGCTCAAAACAAAGCGGTCTTTCTTCCCCGTAGCTTAGGGTTTCTATGCGCTCAGGAGCAATGCCCATGTTTGTTAAATACTCTTGGACGCTGTTTGCCCTGCGCTCGCCCAGGGCCAGGTTATATTCGTTTGAGCCTCTTTCGTCGCAATTACCCTCGATGCGTATTTTGGCCGTAGGATTTTTCTTCAGCCATTTGGCATTCTGATCCAGTCTTGAGGTCTGGTCACTACGCATATTATACTTATCAAAATCAAAGTAAACCGGTAACAGACCAGCCGAGGTTCGGCCCTCTGCCATCGCGAGGACTTCTTCTTTAAGCGCCTCGGTGGTGGGCATAGCTTCTTCAACCATGGGTTTAGGTGCAACGGTCTCTACTGGTTTTGGTGCGGGCGCAACGGTCTCTGGTGTTTTAGCCGCTTCTTCTTCAGAGACGCTGACTCTCTTGGCACAGCAAGACATAAGAAAAATCGCTATTATTGCCAATAAAAAAGACAGACTATAGTACAAATTTCTCTTTGCCATTTGTCTTCCTCCTTTTTACCTATGTTATTAAATATAATTCAATAAATCGGTATTATTTTAATCGTACATAAATAATAAAAAATAACTATCATTTTTTAAAGGGCAAGGCAAGAACTCTTTATAGAAATAAAAGTAATTGCTTCATATAAGCAATAGTTGGTCAACTTGTACTGAAATTTTCAAGGGGAGGACCGTCTTGTCCGATAATAAAAATAAGAGACTGCGGAATACCTTGATGCATATCATTTAACAGGTGAATATGACATGATGGATGTAGCTAAGGGACAACGGATGATTAAGACAGCCGAAGGCGAATCCCCCTGTGTCGATTGCGTATTTTTCCAATGGGATAGTATAAAGCAGCGCTGCGCTAATTGGAGAGAGCGGGTCTGCTATACACATGTGCTGCAGATCTATTATTTTCTGTCATCCGACAATGAAACCGGAGTGTATCATTAAAGGTGGCTTCGTAAAAAGTCAGGCATCCGGTAAGCAATTGAAGCTCCCCGCAGCAAGCTACGGGGAATCTCCGTATGCAAGGTAAAATACATCGTATTCGCTCGCTAACCCCGCTGCAAGCAGCGGGGTTAGCGCTCGCTATGCATGTTCAGAAATGCGCCCATAGATAGCTTACCAGGCCGGCCAGAACAAAGTTATTTTCAATCAGGAATTCTAATTTTACTCCCCGTCGCAAGTAGTTCTTTTCGAAAAGGACAATGCATCCGGCCATAGATAACACCGGTAAGGTCAGCCAGAGGCCGACCGTGGTAACATATCCGAGGAAGGAAGAAGCCGCGAGGAGGATAACCATAAAGGCTATAAGTCCCTTCAGCAGGGTAAGCGTTGACCTCTCTCCGATTAAAATAGGCAGTGTTTCTCGTCCGAACATACGGTCAGCCTGGACATCAAATACTTCCAGGAGCGCCGAACGCACGAAGACAAAGGCAAGGACAAAGAGGAAGGCCGCGATAAGGCCCGGCGTGAACCCCTGGCCTGAGTTCCAGGCAGGCAAAAAAGCCGCAACTGCCGCCCAGGCCAGGGCTATAAATAATGTCCGGGATCCTGGTATGTCTTTCAATCGACGGAGGGGAATAATAGGGCTTAAAAAATCGGGAATAATTTTAACTCCGTACAATGTCCCCAGGATGCAAATAAAAAACAGGAAGAGAAACGGAAATAGACCCAGGGAGTGAGATAGAGAAAGGGCAAAGGCAGCGGCCAGGAGAGATAATAAAAGGATAAGTCTTTCATGTTTAGCGAAGAATACAGCCCGTCCGGGTTCGGAAAAGGCGTCTGCTTCTTTGTCTGTAAAATGATTCAAATTATGGACGGCATAGATATAAGCGGCCGCAATGAATAAATATGGTAAGGTTCCTTTTATTCCCTGTAACTTGAGAGAGGCATAAGCGAGGAATCCTGCCCCGAGGCTGATATAAAGGTTACTTTCCAGAAGAAAGCGAAAGAATGTATATGCCGTAGCCTTAAGGGTGCTTTCCTGTTTACCCTTTACGCTTTCCAGTTTGCTTACAACCCGGTTGATTATCCAGTTGGGGGTCGATGCCCCGGCCGTAACGGCCACCCGGCTGAAACCAGACATCTTTTTTAAATCCAAATCGTTTTCTGTCTCGATATGGTAGGCTTTTAACCCGGCCTCTTCTGCAATTTGAGCCAGTCTTTTTGTATTTGCGCTTTCCTTGCCACCCACTACAACAACGGCCTCAACTTCTTTACAGAGTTCAAGAACCTCGGCCTGCCGTTCGTGGGTTGAATGACAGATAGAATTAAATATCTGGCCCCCTGGATATTTTGAGGTGATTTCCGAGGCGATCTCGTTAAAAAGGTTTTCATCCTGCGTAGTCTGGGCCACAACGATGTATTTGTCCAGTTTGGGGAGTCCGGCAATATCGCTCTTGCTGCTTATTAAGAGGCCCTGGCCTCCGGCAAAACCAAGGAGTCCCAATACCTCCGGATGCCCTTGGTCGCCAACGATGATTACTCGATATCCTCTGCGGGCAAAGCGGCGGATAATGGTTTGAACCTTTATAACCCGCAGGCAGGTGCCATCTATTACCTGTGCGCCGGTCTGCAGGATAGCTTCTTTTTGCTGAGGAGGGATGCCATGGGCCCGAATGACTACCGTGCCACCTTTGATCTCACCGACGCTCCTGACCACGGAGACGCCTTTAGCAGCCAGCAAATCCAGGACCTGCTGGTTGTGAATAAGAGGGCCAAAAGTGGATATAGGTCCGCCTGCGGCGGATTTTTCTTTGACCGCGGCCAGCACAGTATCCATGGCCCTTCTTACGCCCATGCAAAACCCCGCCTTCTTGGCCAGAATAACCTTCATCTATGTGAGCCCCCAAAGAGGATAATATGGGTTAAGCATTCAGCGATCAGCCCTCGGCTTTCAGTAAGGAACGCCTAATATTTTGATATGTCGTAACTACTCAGGTTGTCAGGTTCAAAGTTCAGGGTTCAGGGTTAACAAAACACAGAACGGTGCACGGTGAACCATTCTCTTTATCCAAGGCGACATAGAGTTCGCTCTGGACTTCCGTGCAAGACCGCTTGGCGTACCTGCCTGTCGGCAGACAGGTTGCAAAAACCGGATAAACTCCGCATTCTTCGCTCTCTAACTTTGAACCGTGAACCTTGGAACTTTGAACCTGAGTAGTTACGATATGGCAATATACTGTAAAAGCGAGAGACATTCAACATGGCCTTTGACGCTTTTAGTCAAAAACGTTGACAGTCTGCGGTCGGTGAGATAAACATAAAAACATAAGGGAAAATCATGGCTACGGCTAAATTGCCTGCACACGCCTACCTGGGATTGATAATTCTGGCTGTTTCCTCTATGTTGCTTATTTCCAGGACTGAGCCAGTCTATTCGCTTTTTTACATCTTTGCCTGGTGGCCGTACATCCTGCTGATCGATGGCCTGGTTTATCGATATAAGGGGAATTCCCTTCTCGTAGATCGTACTGGCGAGTTTCTTTTACTTGTTCCCTGGTCAGTCTTTATCTGGCTCATCTTCGAGGCCTTTAACATTTATATCAAAAACTGGTATTATGTCAGGATAATAGATATCCGCTGGCTGCGCTGGCTGGGTTATTTTGTAGCCTATGGTACGGTACTGCCTGGCCTTTTTGAAACCACAGAGTTTCTGGAGGCAGCCGGTCTCTACAAGAAGAGGCACATTCGGCCACTTTCTCCGACCAAAAGTTGGTATGGCCCGTTTATACTTTTAGGCCTGGCCTTTTTCATCCTGCCGGTCATCTGGCCGCAATACTTTTTCCCGTTGGTCTGGGGCTGTTTCGTTTTTCTTCTGGAGCCGATAAATCATCACTTTGGCGGCCGGTCGTTAATGCGCGACTGGCAGCAAGGCTCTCTCCGCAAATTCTCTCTCCTGCTTACGGCTGGATTCATCTGCGGCGTATTCTGGGAGCTGTGGAATTTCTGGGCCGGGAGCAAGTGGGTATATACCGTGCCCTTTGTGGAACAGTTTAAAGTGTTTGAGATGCCCATTGCCGGCTATCTCGGGTTCCCGCCTTTTGCAGTAGAATGTTATGTCATATATAATTTCATCTCCTTATTACGGGAGAATAAAGGGTGGGAAGAGGGGAGTATTGGAATACAGGAGAAGACAGCGCCTTATTTTGTGCTGGCAGCCGTGGCTATCATAGTCTCCTATGCCTACATTATGTTCCAGACCATTGATCAAAAGACTGTTCACTCCTTTGCCCCTGTATTTTACTAATACCGATGCCTGAGTCAGTTTTCATAACCAGTCTCGGCTGTCCCAAAAACCTGGTGGACAGCGAGGTCATGCTGGGCGTGCTGATAGCCGCCGGCTATGAGATTACCTCCAGGGAGAAAGAGGCCGGGGTCATAATTATAAATACGTGCGCCTTCATCCAGCCGGCCGTGGAAGAATCCATCGGAACTATTTTGGCCCTTGCTGAGAACAAGAAGAGAGGCAGCTTAAGATACCTGGTCGTAACCGGCTGCTTCCCTCAGCGCTATGGCAAGGAACTGATAAAACTCCTTCCTGAAGTTGACGTCTTTATCGGTACAGATGGTTTCCAGAATATAGGAGAGGTGCTGCGCAGTCTCAAAGATGGCCTGGTTCAGCCGCTCTCCTTACCGCGCAGATCCTGTTTTATTATGGATGAATATACCCCGCGGAGACGCACCACGCCTTTTTATACTGCTTATCTGAAGATTGCTGAAGGATGTGGCCATCGCTGCAGCTTCTGCCTGATCCCGCGTCTCAGAGGAAAATTAAGGAGCCGTCCGGTTGACTCGGTTTTTGCAGAGGCCTCGCGACTGGCCGGAGAAGGGGTGCGCGAACTTATCTTGGTTGCTCAGGACACAAGTGCCTATGGCAGTGACCTTGGGGACGGCACAGGCCTGACCGATCTGCTGAAGAAGCTGCTTACTATTCCGGGTTTAGACTGGATTCGGTTGCTTTACCTCTATCCTACTGCTATTGATAATGAACTCCTGGAATTAATGGCCTCAGAGCCGCGGATATGCCCATACCTCGATATTCCCATCCAGCATATAAGTCCGCGCATCCTCAGACTTATGCGCCGCCCTTACGATCAGGATTATATCTATGCCTTGATAGAAAAAATCCGCCGCAAATTACCCGGGGCTGCGCTCCGCACATCACTTATAGCGGGATTTCCCGGTGAGACCGGGGAAGAATTCCAGAAATTGCTGCGACTTGTCAAAGAGGCGCGCTTTGAGCACGTAGGGGTTTTTCCCTATGCAGCGGAAGATGGGACGGTAGCCGGCCGGTTGCCCGGCCAATTGCCGGAAAAGGTAAAAAGGGAGCGGCAGAAAAAAATACTCAAGGCGCAACAGGCCATATCTCTGGCCATAAACCGCTCCCGGGTCGGGAAGATAATCCCGGTACTGGTTGAAGGCCTGAGCGATGAAACAGAACTTCTCTTAAAGGGCCGGGCTGTTTTTCAGGCCCCGGATATAGACGGGCAGGTTTATATCGCAAGCGGTCAGACGGAAATCGGCCAGATCGCTTCAGTCCGGATCACCGAGGCCCATCCTTATGATTTGGTCGGAGAGCTGGTAGCGACCTAAAAAGAAGCTCAAGGCTGAAAGCCTGAAGCCCAAAGCCCAAAGGAATGTCAAAGTACCGAAGTTCAAATGTTGGGGTTCCTGGTCATTTGGATTTGGCTTGATCCGCCTCCGGCGGACTACCATAGGTGGTAACGTTAGCAGTAGGACAGGCGTCTCGCCTGTCAGGAGGGTATTTTCAGATGGAATATGACGATGATTTAAAAAGGATCGTTGCCTTTCACGGTCACATCTGTCCGGGGGTGGCCTATGGTTACAGGGTGGCCAGGGAGGCGATTAAACAACTTGGCCGGAAGGCAAAAGATGAAGAACTCGTGGCTATTGTGGAAAATGATTCCTGTGCTGTAGATGCTATTCAGGTATTGACCGGCTGCACCTTTGGCAAGGGGAACCTCATCCACAGAGACTACGGGAAACAGGTTTATACGTTTTACAGCCGGGCTACTGGTGAAGGAATCCGTTTTTCTATAGACTTCGATTACCCGGAGACACCGGAAGAGAAAGCGGCCTGGGAGAGATTCCATGCGGGCGAAAAGACCGAGGAGGTTATGTCGCGAATCCGGAGTCGTAAGGCCAGAAAAATTCAGGCTATCCTCAGTGCTTCTCCTGAGGAAGTGATGAAGATAAGGCATGTGACCATGCCCGTCCCGCCCGAAGCGCAGATATATCCCGGCGTGCGCTGTGCAATCTGTGGAGAAAAGGTCATGGAGCCTCGCGCCCGGGTAAAGGGCGGGAAGATTATCTGTATTCCTTGCAGTGAGGGTTGAGCCGGTGTAGATTTGTTACCAAAAACATTGAAGCTCCCCGCAGCAAGCTGCGGGGAATCTCCGTATGCAAGGTAAAATACATCGTATTCGCTCGCTATGCATGTTCAACCCATGAGCCGCCTACCGATTTTTCTAGCAAGGAACGGAAAGCCGAGCAAAACTTCGGCAGGTTCATATGGAATATTATAAAATTGAACCCCTCACTGCCCTGGGTATCATATTTCTCTCTGGATATTTCGGCGGACGGATAGCCAATCGTCTTAAATTCCCCAGGGTAACCGGATATATCCTGGCGGGGATACTGTTGAGCCCGTCGCTTTTCAGTATTATTCCGCGAGAACTGGTAACAGATAGATTCGCAATTATTACTGACATAGCGCTGGCTGTAATCGCCTATTCCATAGGTGGCAGCTTACAGTTATCAAGACTTAAACTCCTGGGGAAGAGTATCTTTTGGATAACCATAAGTCAGGCCTTGGGAGCCTTCTTTTTGACCACCGCCTTGGTCGCTGGCCTAAGCCGTTATGTCATGGGATTGCCCATGTCCCATGCACTTTTCTGGGAGGCTTATTTACCTATGGCACTAATTATTGGGGCGATTTCTGCGGCGACCGCTCCGGCCGCGGTCCTGGCCATAGTGCACGAATGTAGGGCCAAAGGGCCCTTAACCACTACTCTGCTGGGAGTAGTGGCCCTTGACGATGGTATAGCCATAATTTTTTATGCCTTTGCCAGTGCTGCAGTGATTGCCCTGGGGCGAGGAACTGGTGCAATCTCTTTGTATGAAGTGGGTGCCAGGCCAGTAATCACTATCCTTGGGGCTATCTGCTTGGGGGCAGTCTTTGGATTTTTGTTAACTCGTATCGTTGCCTACGTCAAAACAAAAGAGTCTCTTCTGGTCATTATCCTAGGCTCTATCTTTTTCTGCACTGGCATTGCAGTGAGGTTAGGGTTTTCTCTTCTGTTGGCAAATATGATGATGGGCTTTTTGGTAATCAATATGGGAAAACATAGCCCGGAGCTTTTTCATTCTTTGGAAGGCATTGAAGAACCTATCTTTGTTCTCTTCTTTACCCTGGCTGGGGCTCATTTCGATTTGGGTGTTTTCAAGTTGGCCGGACCGATGGCATTTATAATCATTCTGGGGCGCTTTACCGGCAAGCTTCTTGGGACTAGGCTGGGTGCCTATCTTTCTTACACCCCAGAGGCAGTGAAAAAATATCTTGGTTTTGGTTTGCTTCCAAAGGCTGGGGTAACCATTGGTCTTGTTCTTTTGGCTCAGCCCCTGATAAAGAATCCGGTGATGTCTGAGATAATGGTCAATGCTGTACTGGGATCAGTGATTATAAATGAATTAATAGCACCGCCCTTGGTGAAATACGCCCTTGAGAAGGCAGGGGAAGACGTCAAGGAGTTAAGTCATGAAAGTTAGAGATATCCTCAATAAGCTGGGCAAAAGAGCGCTCCCCTTGGTTGAAGAAGGGGAGACAATTGAGGGAGTGGTCCAAAAGATGTTTGATCATTGCCATACGCGCCTCGTTTACGTCGTGGACAAGGATGGCAAATTTGAAGGAACAATTTCACTAGGTATTTTGATAAGGCATTTGTTTTCCCATGGCTTTGAACCGGCCATTCATCCTCGTTCTATTATATCTATGATAACTGCTGAGACAGCCAAGGACATCATGAGCCGCAGGATGATCAATGCTACAGAAGAGGATGATGTAGAAGATGTAATCAAGCGTATGATCAGGGCTGGAGTGAAGGAAATCGCTGTTGTGAACAAGGAAAACAAGATTGTGGGAGACATTACTATGTTGGATTTGCTAATATATTGGTAACGTTCAAAAGTGTTTACATGGTCTAAAAATTGATTAAATCACGATCTCTTTCTATGGTTAGAGTTCCCCAACAAAAACCAAGAGAAAGAGATCGTGATGGAACAAGAAATAC
>DSAQ01000131.1 GCA_011046395.1 Pseudomonadota bacterium | reverse complement strand
TTGTTTTCAAAGAGCAAACTGAAACTACCTGGGGCCAATTTAAAAATATTCTGACCTCATTTGCACTTGGCTCTCAGTTTGATCTTAAAACAGCTGCATGACTTTTTACGAGGTCATCAAATAAAATGAATTCGTAAAAAAGCCTTTTCACCGCTGAGTACGCAGAGCCCGCAGAGAAAAACTTTAAACTGTTCAATATGTTATCTCGGCGTTCTCGGCGACGTGGGCGGTAAATTTGACTTTTTACGAGGTCATCAAAAAATGTTAAATCTTTTTGCCTGTATCACAACGGAAATCTCCCGGAAGTGAGGAAGTCATGAATCGGACACCAATTACCAAAGAAGGTTACGAGCAACTGCGTCGCGAGTTAGAAAAACTGGAGAAGATCGAAAGACCGGCCGTAGTCAAGGCCATTGAGGAGGCACGCGGCCACGGAGACCTCTCTGAAAATGCCGAATATGCAGCAGCCAAGGAAAGACAATCTCTCGTCGAGGGCAAGATACGAGGTCTGCATTATAAGCTTTCTACCTCAGAGATTATTGATTGTAATAACCTGAATTGTGATCGGGTTGTTTTTGGAACCGTCGTGGCCTTAACTGACCTGGAATCGGGAGAAACGGTGAAATATCAATTGGTTGGTCCGCATGAATCGGATGCCTCCAATGGCCGGATCTCGGTCATTGCCCCACTCGGGCGGGCACTTATTGGAAAAGAACCAGGCGATGAAGTTCAGGTAAAGACGCCGGGAGGGCTTCGTAATTTTGAAATTATGGATATTATGCCTGCGTGGCCAGCTTCATAATATCTCCGGGAAAGCGATCATGGAAGATTACAAAAAGATACTGTTTGGGACCGACTTCTCTGAAAATGCAGATGTGGCCTTTGAGCACGCCATTAACTTAGCGGGCAAATACAAGGCCCGGTTATATATTGTGCACGTGATCAATATAGCCCCTATGGCTACCTATGAACCTTATATGCCGGTAATCGATTTCTCTGATTTCAGCCGTAATGTCGAGGCCCGGTTACAAAAAGACTATATCCCGCGCATTCCCCCGTCAATCACTGCCGAATCAAAAGTCCTTTCCGGTTACCCGGCTGTTGAAATGGCCAATTTTGTGGATCAGGAGGGGGTTGATCTCATCGTGGTTGGAGCCCATGGTGAATCCGGCCTGGTCTATACGCTTTTTGGCAGCGTAGCTGATCGGCTTGTGCGCAGGGCCAGATGCTCAGTACTTGTTGTCCGATCGTCTTCTGCTACCCATAATCAAGAGTAAATAAAGACCAAGGCCGAAAGTAATTAGTTCTGCCAGTATAGCGCCTGCAGATACAGCCCGTTGAACCCCGATATATTGTGACAGACTCCCCGAAAGCATGCTTCCCAACGGCATCATTCCCAGAAATACAATACTGTAAAGCCCCATAATCCGCCCTCTCCTGTCATCCGGAACATTAAGCTGAACATAGGCGTTAGCGGTGGTGAGAAAGCCCACCATGGTCATGCCCGCCAGAAAAAGCAGGAACAATGCAAGAAAATATCGGTTGCACAGGGAAAAGCCCAAAATAAACGCCCCAAATAGGAGGGCGTTAGTCCAGAGATAAAGCAACTTGTTTCTTTGCCCGGCTATAGTAGCCACCATGATCGCTCCAATTAAGGCACCCAGGCCCATAGCGGAGAAGAGAAATCCCAGCCCCTTAGGACCTACCTTAAGGATGTCACGGGCGAATATAGGTAACAATACCGTATAAGGCAGGACAAAAATACTGAAGGTGGCCACCAGCAAAAGGAGCATGAGTATTTCTTTCTGCCCGTGGATGTAATATGCCATATCTTTTATACTACCCTTCTTTTTAAAACCTAGCATGGCTGTCTGTTGTAAGTTTCGCATACGTAACAGGCTGACGATTACAGCCAGGAAACTGAGGCCATTAATTAAAAAGCATATTTCAACCCCGAAATAGGCGATGACGAAGCCTGCGATGCCCGGGCCGATAAGTCTGGCCGCATTGAATATAGAAGAATTTAGACCGATGGCATTAGTCAGGTCCTCCCGGCCGACTAACTCTATGAGGAAGGATTGACGGGCGGGGAGATCAAAGGCCGTAACCGTACCCATGAAGAAGGCCAATAAGGCCACGTGCCAGGTCTTAATCAGGTTAAAGATGACCATGAAGGATAAACTGAAGGCAATACACATAGCTACTGTCTGGGTAGTAAGCACAATACGGCGCTTACTCTTACGGTCAGCCACACTTCCGCCCCAGAAGGAAAAGAGCATGGTGGGTAAATATCCGAAGGTCCCCACCAGCCCCAGGGCAAAGGCAGAGTTACTGAGTTGTAAGACCAGCCATCCCTGGGCCACAGACTGCATCCAACTGCCGATAAGAGAGGTTAACTGTCCCAAAAAGAAAAGACGGAAGTTACGATGCTGCAAGGCCCTAAAAGTTCTGTTTCTCATCATTGCAAAACCTTATTTTTGCATTCCTTGTCTTTTTGCGCTACAATCACTTCATCTAAAAAGGTATTATATTGAACGCAAAGCGGATTCCAAGGAATAGTTTTCTCTCTATAACAACTTATGGATAAGAAATACAGAATAGAAAAAGATCCCCTGGGCGAAAAGCTGATCCCCGAAGACGCCTATTATGGAGTCCAGACCCAGCGTGCCATAGAAAACTTTCCCATAAGCGGGCTAACCATGCATCCTCTCATGGCCGAGGCCACTGTTATGATTAAACTGGCGGCAGCCAAGACTAATGTGGCGCTGAGCGGGCTTAAAGCAGAAACCGGAGAGGCCATTATTCAGGCCGCCCATGAGGTGCTGGAGGGGAAAATTACCGGACAATTCGTGGTTGATGTCTATCAAGCAGGCGCCGGAACCTCCCATAACATGAATGTAAATGAGGTCTTAGCCAACCGGGCTATTGAGATCCTCGGCAAAAAACGGGGGGACTACACAGTAGTTCATCCTAACGATCATGTAAATATGGGCCAGTCAACAAATGACGTATTCCCCACGGCTATGAGGCTGGCCACCCTAAAGGCGCTGGAGGGCCTCTATCCCGCGGGTATGTATCTGGCACAGGCCCTGAAAGATAAAGGAGAAGAATTTTACCGCATCATCAAGGCCGGACGCACGCACCTTCAAGATGCCGTTCCCATGCGCTTAGGCCATGAGTTCCGTGCCTATGGCCAGGCCGTGGAGGATGACTTCGAGCGGCTGCGCCATGCGGCGAAGGAACTGGAATATCTGGGCATAGGGGCCACGGCAGTAGGGGCAGGCACAAATACCCTGCCCGGCTATCGGGAGATGGTGATAGAGAGGCTCTCTACCTTAACCCGATTTGACTTAAGACCTAAAAAAGACCTCTTTGAAGCGACCCAGAATATGAATGTCTTTGCCTCGATCGCCTCTCAATTAAAACTTAGCGCACTGAATGTTAGCCGTATTGCCAACGATCTCCGGTTGCTGAGCTCCGGCCCCCGTACCGGCCTGGCCGAGATCACGCTACCCGCCGTTCAGCCGGGCTCATCTATAATGGCCGGTAAAATCAACCCGGTCATGGCAGAGATGATGAATATGGTCTGTTTTCAGGTGATCGGTAACGAGACAACCGTGGCTATGGCTGCCCAGGCTGGTCAATTGGAACTAAATGTTATGATGCCCGTTATCATTCATAATATATTGGCGTCCATTCAGATCTTGCAGAATGCCCTCTCTATTTTTACCGAACGCTGTGTGCGAGGAATAACCGCCAATCCCGAGACCTGTCGCCGTTATGCCGAGATGAGCACGGCCCTGGCCACGCTCCTGAATTCATACATAGGCTATGAAAGGGCGGCGGCCCTGGCCAAGGAGGCCTTTGCCCGGAACATGCCCATAAAAGATCTGGCAAGAGAAAAGGGCATCCTTACTGATGAAGAGATAGAGAAGATTTTTAGCTCGGCGCCGGCTTAACCCGTGCGGTTAATTTTTGACGGCTTCGTAAAAAAGCCTTTTCACCGCTGATTCACCCTGTTAAATAGGGTTCCCATAGGGAAAGTTAACAGGGGAACCGCAGAGTCCGCAACCCGCAACATAGGGGCGCTGCTTGCTGCGCCCCTATTGGGCAGGGCAAGCCCTGCCCCTACGGCGACCTCTCACGCCCCGGCGCATCTGCGAGCGCTAAATTTTACTTTTTACGAGTTCATCAGGATTTGGGTTTCAACATCAACTGGCTTTTGACTTCTCTGACGCCTTTTACCCCGCGGGCAATCTGGATGGCGCGATCAATCTGATCATTACTATCCACGAAACCACTTAGGATAACCACTCCACGAAAGGTCTCTACACTTATGGCGAAGGATTTGAGGGTCAAATCCTTTACCAACAGGCCCTTAATCTTGGCCGTGATAACCGAATCATCCAGATATTCGCCGGTGCTTTCCCGGGTTGAGGTGGCTGCACAACCCAGAGACACTGCGAATACAACCAATAAAAATAATGTGATAATTTTCTTGTGCAGAGACATTGGAATAACCCTCCTTAGTCAGAAAAATGACAAAGTTCAAAGTTCAGGGTTCAAGGTTAAAAACGTGAAAGTGGAACCCGGAACCGTGAACCTTGAACCTAGAACTTGTTATAAGGGAGAGATAGTAAGCAGCTTATCTCCAACCTGTACGGCCTGCCCCAGTTTGACAAAAACCTGATCAATTTTCCCCTCAAGTTGAGATTCTATGGGATTTTGCATCTTCATGGCCTCCAGTACAATGACAAGCTCTCCTTTTTTCACTTCCTGGCCGGCCTTGACCGGGATCTGGCATACATTGCCGGCAAAAGGCGCCCGCATATCTCCTACCTTGGCCAGGGAAGCGATCTCTTCTTTGCTCAATTTTATTACTGCCGCCTCCACCCCGGCCTTCTTTTCTTCCTCGAGCAAGAAGACCTCGGAGTGATGGTCTACAAAGAGGTAAAGGGTCTGTTTACCATTTTCGGAGCTATACGAGGGCCCGATTTCAATCACATGCGACTTGCCTGTATAGTCCACGAAATCAAGGTGTTCACCAGGGTTAAAACCCCCTTTCCGGAACCAGATTTGTGGAGGAAGGACGTAGGCTTGGCCGTATTCCTCCTCAAACTTGAGAAAATCAACGGCGTCGTTTGGATGCTGCAAATAAAGCACCAGCTCTTCTCTGGTAACCGATCGGCCCAGCCGCTCTACGAGCGTAGCCTCCTCTTTTTCCAGGTCAATGTCTTCTATCTTTGCCAACCCACCCTGCTCTTTGAGGATTTTTTTCCACTCCGTGCCAAAGGCCTTCTTGTAAATTTCTTCGGAAGGCCGATAAAACGGGAATGGTCCATATTTGCCCAGGAGAAGGTTTTTCAGGTCACCGCTGGCGTTCTCATAGCGCTCCCCCGAGAGCACGTTATTGACGGCCGTAGTCCACAGGATTTGAGAGCCGGGCGTGACGCTCCACCAGTTGCCTAACTCAATCTGCACACGCGGCAATTCCTCGCGCAGAATCTGCGGCATGAGATGGAGGAATTCCCCCTTGACCGCCTGCTCGAAGCTGCTGCCGGTGGCCCCGCCCGGCAGCTTATGAACCTGGACGGTTGAGTCAAAACCTTTGAACTGGGACTCAAAATCCGCATAGGCGGCCCGCTCCGGCCGCAGCGCCTCGGAGGTCTCGACAACGGCATCAGTGCTTACACCCGCGGCCCGAATACCATAAGCCTCCATGGTCTGGATAACACTTAAAACCGGCGGCGGGCCATAAAATCCAGTAAAGGCATGATCGGCGGCATCGACGATCTCGGCCCCGGAAAGGATGGCTGCCGCAATACGCGGCACGTCGTTGCTGTCTGTATTGTGACCGTGGTAATGGATTAACAGGTCCGGGAACCTCTGTTTAATGGATGCCACCAGTTCACCGAGGCGCTTAGGCGTCCCCAGGCCGCCGTGATTCTTGATGCACAGGATGATGTCCTCGCCGGTAACGTCCAATATCTCCCGCACCTTACCTACATAAAATTCATCTGTGTGTTCCGGCCCCGTAGAGAAACAAATAGATGGCTCCAGTATCTTTCCGGCCTTTTTGACCTCTTCAAATACCGGAACCATGTTGGGAATATAGTTTAAAAAGTCGAAGACGCGCCAGACCTCCACATATTTGGCAAATTCCCTTACCGTCAGTCGGATGGCATTCTCCGGATACGGCCGGTATCCGAATAGGTTGACGCCCCGGCACAGGGTCTGGAATAACGTGTTCGGCATCTCGCGTCTGAGGAGTTCCAGTTTAAGGAAGGGATTCACCTGCTTGCGCAGCATATCCACGTGCACTGAGGCCCCGCCGGTTATCTCCAGGGAGAAATATCCGGCCGCATCCCGCGGTTTGGCCGCTAATAAGTCCGTATGGAGCAAAATGCGGTTCTTAAAGTCAGATTGCGATAAGTCGCGGGCCGTATTTGTGATAAAATATCCTTTGGCCTCTTTTAGACGCCTGAGGATATCTTTAGTGTCCATGCCCGGGCGAATGTGCTCCATCTTATTATCCCTTTCTTCTGTAAAGCGAATTATGCAGCAAAGGGATTGAAACCCTTATGGTGAATAGTGGCGATCAGCCTGGCCAGTTTGGCTACCTCACGGTCCCCCTCTTTATATTCAAAAAGATTGGGATGTAGGTCCAGATAGCTGGTGTTGAATATACCTTTCTGGAAATCAGGCTCATTAACGATGTTGAGGTAAAAGGGGATCGTGGTCCTGGGACCCACGATAGCAAAACCCTTTAAGGCCCGGCGCATGCGCTCCACGGCCTCCTTCCAGGTAAACCCATGCACTGTCAGCTTGACCAACAGCGAATCATAGACCTGCGGGATGACATAACCCTGATAGGCAATGCCGTCCAACCTTATGCCCGCTCCTCCGGGAGAATTATAAACCGTTATGGTCCTGCCGCCTTCCGGCAAGAAATTATTCTTAGGATCTTCGGCGTTAATACGCATTTCGATGGCATGGCCCCGGATGTGGACGTCTTCCTGGGAGAATTTGAGCTTTTTCCCGGCTGCAATGTCAATTTGGGCCCGGACAATGTCCATACCGGTGACCATTTCCGTGACCGTGTGTTCGACCTGCAGGCGGGTATTCATCTCCAAAAAGTAAAAATGTCCGCCCTCATCCACCAGAAACTCTACGGTACCAGCGTTCACATAATTGGCTTCTTGCGCTACCTTGATGGCCGCAGTACAGATATTATCCAGAAGGGTCTGGTCAGGAATGAGGGCTGGCGCTATCTCCACCAATTTCTGGTTGCGCCGCTGGATAGAACAATCCCGTGTGCCCATGTGAATAATATGGCCGAAACTATCGGCCAGTACCTGAACCTCGATATGCTTCGGATTTATTACACCTTTTTCCAAATAGAGGCGGGCGTCATTAAATGCGGCCTTGGCCTCGGCCCGGGCCAGCGGCATCTGATCTATCAGCTCTTTGGCGTTATTTACCTTACGAATCCCCCGGCCGCCGCCACCCGCCGTGGCCTTGAGCATCAACGGAAAACCGTGTTCCCGGGCAAAGGCCAGGGCCCTTTCCTCCCCTTCCTGTCCATAGGGAAGGTTTTCACTGCCCGGGATGACCGGGACACCGGCGCTTTCGGCGATGGTCCGGGCGATGACCTTGTTGCCCAGGGCATGAATAACCTTTGCGGGCGGGCCAATGAAAATAAGTCCGGCATCCTCACAGGCCTTGGGAAAATCAGGGTTCTCCGCCAAAAAACCATAACCGGGATGGATGCCGTCGGCCCCGGCCTTACGGGCGGCCCAGATCATTTTATCGATATTCAGGTAGTCCTTGCGCGGTCCCTCGCCGATCCAGATAGCCTCATCAGCCGCGCGTATATGACGCGCCTCTTTATCCGGAGTTTCATAGACTCCGACCGCTATTAACCCCTGCTCCTGCACCGCACGTAGAATCCGTAGCGCAATCTCCCCGCGATTAGCAATAAGAATCTTTTTCACTTACCCCGCTCACCTTCCTCAATTTTTTCATAAAAAATCTCTATATCACACTTTTCCTGGTAATCAAACAGAAAAAATGCCTTTCCAGTAAGTATCCCATCAGGGAATAATTACACTTAATTACAACTAGATATGATATGTTATCAGATGAGAACGCCACATAAAGTTATACTTATGCCCCACGCTATCTTGATAAAAAACAGCAAAAATGCAACAAAAATATTATTATTTAAAGATAATTCGCTTATAATGGCATATTATGTTTAAATTTTATATATTATTGTTAATAATTAAATAAAATCAAAATTGCATTTTTAGAGGCATCTGCTAATTATTAGCACTCGCTTGAGGTGAGTGCTAATAAAAGGGCCATAGCCATATTCGGCTCTGCACAAGGAGGTGATAGGGCGCACTCAGACTTAATTGACTTCGCTAAATTCTTAGGGGACTTCCATCTTAAACAAATAAAAAAGGAGAGAGAAGGGAGAAAGAAGATATGAAGATCAGACCATTACAGGACAGAATCGTAGTCAAACGTTTGGAGGAAGAGGGGAAGACCAAAGGCGGGATAATTATCCCGGACACGGCCAAGGAAAAACCCATCGAAGGGGAGGTAATAGCCGTGGGCAATGGCAAGCTAATGGAGAATGGGACGAGGGTGCCGCTTGAAGTAAAGGCGGGGGATCGCATCTTATTCGGTAAGTACTCCGGTACAGAAGTGAAAATCGAGGGTGAAGAGCACCTCATTATGCGCGAAGACGATGTGCTGGGTATTATAGAAAAATAAGGCGCATCAAAAAACCAAATGTTAATAACAGCAAATTCAAGGAGGTTATCATGCCAGCAAAAGAGATAAAATATGATGTCAAGGCCAGAGAGGCTTTGTTGCGGGGTATAAATGCCCTGGCCGATGCAGTAAAAGTAACCTTGGGACCGAAGGGACGCAACGTTATCATAGAGAAAAGCTTTGGTTCCCCCACCATCACCAAGGACGGCGTAACGGTAGCCAAGGAAATCGAGTTTACCGATAGATTTGAGAACATGGGCGCCCAGATGGTAAAGGAGGTTGCCTCCAAGACCAGTGACGTGGCCGGGGACGGCACGACAACTGCTACCATCCTGGCCCAGGCCGTTTACGCTGAGGGTTCAAAGCTCGTGGCTGCCGGAAACAGCCCCATGGCGATTAAACGTGGTATCGACAAGGCAGTTGAGTCGGTAGTGGATGAACTCAAAAAAATCAGCAAGCCGACCAAGGACCAGAAGGAAATTGCCCAGGTCGGGACGATCTCTGCTAATAATGATTCCACTATCGGCAATATAATCGCCGAAGCCATGGAGAAGGTAGGTAAAGAAGGCGTAATCACGGTTGAAGAAGCTAAAAGCATGGAGACTACCCTGGATGTGGTCGAAGGTATGCAGTTCGATCGCGGTTATATTTCACCTTATTTTGTTACCGACCCGGAAAAGATGGAGGCAGTCTTAAGCGATCCCTACATCTTGCTCAACGAGAAAAAAATAAGCAATATGAAAGACTTATTGCCGGTCCTGGAGCAGATTGCCAAGATGGGCAAACCCCTCCTCATTTTGTCTGAGGATGTGGAAGGCGAGGCCCTGGCCACATTGGTTGTGAACAAACTCCGGGGCACCTTACAGTGTGCCGCGGTCAAGGCCCCTGGCTTTGGCGACAGAAGAAAGGCCATGCTGGAGGATATAGCCATCCTGACCGGCGGGCAGGTTGTTTCTGAAGATTTGGGCATCAAGTTGGAAAATATCTCCCTAAAAGACCTCGGAACGGCTAAACGTATTACTATAGACAAAGACAATACAACTATAGTCGATGGCGGCGGTGAGCGGTCAGCATTGGAAGGACGGGTAAAACAGATTCGCACCCAGATTGAAGAGACTACATCCGACTACGACCGCGAAAAGCTACAGGAGCGTTTGGCTAAGCTAATCGGCGGTGTGGCGGTAATAAATGTGGGTGCGGCCACTGAAACGGAGATGAAAGAAAAGAAGGCACGTGTGGAAGATGCCCTGAATGCTACCAGGGCTGCCGTGGAGGAAGGAATAGTGCCCGGCGGCGGCGTGGCTCTTGTCCGTTGTATACCGGCCTTGAGCAAGCTGAAACTCCATGGTGACGAGCAGCTCGGCGTTAATCTGATCAAACGCGCTTTGGAGGAACCCGTGCGTCAGATTGCGAACAATGCGGGTTTTGAAGGATCCGTGGTGGTCGACCGTGTTAAAAATGAGAAGGATTCAGTAGGATTCAATGCGGAAACAGGTGAGTTTGAAGATCTGATCAAGGCTGGTGTCATTGACCCAACTAAAGTAACGCGTTTTGCCCTGCAGAATGCGGCCAGTGTAGCCGGTCTCTTGCTTACAACCGAAGCCATGGTGGCAGAGAAACCGGAAGAAAAAGAATCCAGGATGCCGCCTATGCCCCCGGGTGGCGGTATGGGCGGTATGTACTAAGATACAGAAAACCCGGTAACGAGAAGAAAAGCCCCGGTCATTATTCACGATGGCCGGGGCTTTTTCTTGCGAAATTTTTACCCCGGTTTGATTTTCCGTTTAGCAGGTCTCTCTTTTGCTTTTCTTAAACCAAAAGTTATGTTACATTGCCGACCTGAAAGACCAGCTTCTGCGTTGAGGTCGGCTATGGACTTAAAGCTTTTCGCCAGCACATTTATTGCCATCTTTCTTGCTGAATTAGGTGATAAGACTCAACTGGCGACCTTTTCACTGGCTGCTTCCAGTGAGAAGCGCTGGGCTATTTTTCTGGGGGCTTCCCTAGCCCTTATTGCATCCACTTTAATAGGGGTAACGGTCGGCGGGTTTGTTATGAACATTGTTCCGCCGGAGTACATGCGAATGGGTGCGGGCCTCCTGTTTATTTTATTAGGCATAGCTATGATCATGGGAAAACTTTAACTGTGGACACAGTCCCCCAAAGAGCAGTCCTTACTTCTAAAGAAAAAATGGTGATCCAGGTCTTGCAGGATGGAATTCCTCCGGCAGAGAGACCCTTTCAGATACTGGCTGCAAGGGCCGGCCTGCCTGAAGAAGAATTTTTGGCATGTGTAAAAAACCTTTGCCAAGCAGGGTACATACGTCGCTTTGGTGCTACACTGCAGCACCAGATCTCCGGATATGCCGCCAACGCCATGATCGCCTGGCATGTAGATGAAGAGAAGATAGAAAAGGCGGGCCGGATCATGACATCTTTTAAAAATGTGACCCACTGCTATCAACGCCGGACAATACCTGGATGGCCCTATAACATTTATACCATGGTGCACGGCAGAACCGACGCCGAATGTCATGCTGTGGCCCGGGAAATAGCAGAAAAGACCGGCATAACCGACTATCAGATACTCTTCAGTGAAAAAGAATTAAAAAGATCTAATATCAGGTACTTCAGGGAGGAGCAGGTGTGAAAAGAGAGCGTTCCCAGGCCTACTTCGCGAAGGCAAAGGATGTTATCCCTGGAGGCGTAAACAGTCCGGTTCGCGCCTGCCGTTCCGTAGGATGCGATCCCCTTTTTATAGCCAGAGCCTCTGGCTCTAAAATATACGACGTCGATGGCAATGTCTTCATCGACTGTGTCGGCTCTTGGGGACCGATGATCCTCGGCCATGCCCACCCTGAAGTCACCGCCGCCTTAAGAAAAGCGCTCGAAAATGGGACTAGCTTTGGTGCTCCAATTCTCCTCGAAGTTGAACTGGCTGAATTACTCATAGAGGCCGTTCCCTCATTGGAAATGGTTCGACTGACCAGTTCCGGCACTGAAGCCACCATGAGCGCCATCCGTTTAGCCAGGGCTTATACAGGGCGCAAGAAGATCATTAAATGCGATGGTTGTTATCATGGGCATGGAGACGCATTTCTCGTCAAGGCCGGCTCCGGTGTCGCCACCCTGGGCATACCGGGCAGCCCGGGCGTGCCGGAAGAGATTGCCGGCCATACTATATCCATTCCATATAATGATGCCGATGCCCTAGCCAAAGTTTTGGAAAAGGAAGGCCGGCACGTGGCCTGTTTTATTATTGAGCCTGTACCCGGTAACATGGGCGTGGTCCTACCCCGCGAGGGATATTTAAGAACGGTAAGGGAACTCACACAAAAGCACGGCGTCCTACTTATCTTCGATGAGGTGATCAGTGGATTTCGAATGTCCTGGGGTGGTGCACAGTCCTACTATGGTATTCTCCCGGACTTAACCTGTCTGGGCAAGATTATCGGGGGCGGGCTACCCGTGGGGGCCTATGGTGGTCGTAAAGACATCATGTTGCGCATTGCCCCGGAGGGAGATGTCTATCAGGCCGGAACCCTCTCCGGCAATCCTCTGGCCGTAACTGCCGGCATAGCTACATTAAAAATACTTTCCCAAAAAGGCACTTATGAAGATCTGGAGGGAAAAGGCGCATACTTAGGGGAAAATATCAATGAGCTTATCCAGCGCTATTCCATCCCGGCCCGGGTCAACCGTGCTGGCTCCCTCATGACCATATTTTTTACAAAAAATGAGGTGGTTGACTTTAGTTCTGCACTGACCAGCGATACAAATTGCTTTGCCCGGTTCTATCGGAATATGCTGGAAAAGGGTGTCTATCTGCCCCCATCACAGTTTGAGGCCCTGTTCATCTCTCTTGCCCACACGAAGGCAGACCTTGATGAGACGCTTAATGCCGCCGAGGCATGCTTGAAGATTTTCTGAACCGCGATTCAAAAAAGTGTTGACTTTATAGGGTCACTATGATACCAAGTAACTTGTTTTTTGGCCTTGCTATTTGAAATAGTGCCCGGCAGTCAACTGTGCAGGCTGTCCAATGAAGGAAGACTTAAAAAGGCTTTTGGGGCTGATCGGAGACGTTAGCACTATTGGCATAGCCATAGCAGCCTCCGTATTTGTCGGTTTCTTTATAGGCTACGCGTTGGATGAGTACGTGTTTGGTGGACGCACGAAACCTTGGCTAACCATTATTTTTCTTATTTTTGGGGTCATAGCCGGGTTTCGGAATCTGGTGCGGCTGGCCAAGCGTAAGGATCTATAACACCTATGTTAGATTTTTGGTGTTCAACACAATTAATAAAAAAAATACAGGTTTCCAGCCTGGTATTATGTCTAATTCTAACTATCTTCGGGGTCATCTTTGTCTCAGTAAATTTCGCTTTGGGTATATTGGCCGGGGGAATAATAGCCAGTTTTAATTTCTACTGGCTTCAGACGGCGCTCCGGAAGATCTTTGATCAACAAGTCATTTTTGGCCATAAGGCCATTTACTACGCCAAGTATTATCTGCGCCTGATCATTATGGGAATCTTCCTTTATGAACTGATAGTGAATAAGATGGTACATCCTTTAGGGCTAATTATTGGACTTTCGGTAATTGTTATTAATATTATGGTAATTGCTTTCACAGAATTGTGGAAGATCGTCAGGACAAAGGAGGCAACTTGACCCATGGAACATCCAATCCTGTTTATTAATCTTTTACTGGGGCTCTTTAATCTGCCAGTGCATGGTGGGCCTGGCCTATTGCCCAAGATAATCGCACCACATGTAACAAATGCCTGGTTCGTCATGATCTTCTTAATCATTTCTACTAAGCTCTTAGTCGGGAAGATCCAAATGATCCCTGGCAAAGGGCAAAATTTTTTGGAGGCTGTAGTTTCCGGCATAGAAGGCTTTGCGGCTGAGAATATGGGTGAAAAAGGGGCAAGGTTAATGCTTCCTATGATTGCTACGTTGGGAATTTACATCTTCATAGCTAATCTTATCGGGCTCTTCCCCGGTTTTATGTCCCCAACTGCCAATCTAAATACGACCCTATCAATGGCCCTTCTTGTATTCATAACCACTCATATCTTAGGGGTTAAATTCCACGGGCTAAAGTATATCAAACATTTTATGGGACCTGTTAGTTGGCTAGCCCCACTCATGTTCCCTATTGAACTCATTGGACACTTTGCACGTATCCTGTCGCTATCCATCCGGCTCTTCGGTAATATCATGGCTAAAGAAGTCTTGCTCGGACTACTCTTCCTGTTGGCAGGTGCGTTTTTGGGGCCGTTACCAATAATGGCCCTGGGTGTATTTGTCAGCTTTGTGCAGGCCTTTGTTTTTGTGCTCTTGTCCATACTCTATTTTACAGGGGCCATGGAACACGCTCATTAAAATGACAACCTTTTGGAAGAAGGCAGTATATAAACTCTTACATAGAAAGGGGGGATATTAGAGATGAAAAAGGCACTATTAGTATCTTTACTCGTGGTCCTTACAATGGGCATGGCCTCGCTGGCCTTCGGGCAGGAGGCCGCTGATAGTAAGGCGGCAGGTCTGGATTTCTTTGTTATGACCGTTCTGGCCTGTGGTGGCTGTATAGCCGTTGCCGCTTTTGGTGGCGCACTGGGCCAGGGTATGTCCATTAAGAATGCAGTTGAAGGGATCGCCCGCAACCCTGAGGCTTCCGGTAAGATCACGGTTACCTTGATTATCGGTTTGGCA
The DNA here is from genome assembly GCA_011046395.1 of Pseudomonadota bacterium. Lineage (GTDB taxonomy): Bacteria > Desulfobacterota > QYQD01 > QYQD01 > QYQD01 > QYQD01. The sequence goes on along the minus strand of DSAQ01000131.1, from coordinate 34,944 downwards.
TTGATCGAGTCTCTGGTTATTTACGCTCTGGTCGTTTGTCTGATCATGCTCTTTGCTAACCCGGCGACTAGCAAGGTGTTGGCGTTCATGGGCTTGTCCTAAAGATTATCTTTTCGCTAAAAACCGGGGTTGTAATAAGGAATTTACAGCCCCGGTTTTTTTTCTAATAAAATAATGCCCTGGAGTTAGACTCGCGCATGAAATATATAAAGATTCCACCTGCCACCATTTACAGACTGTCCAGGTACAGCCGGAAATTAAGCCTATTGTCAAAAGAGGGACTGGAGGTCGTATCATCAGAGAAACTGGCCGCCGAGTGCGGTGTTAACTCGGCTCAGTTGCGTAAAGATCTGGCATACTTTGGTGAGTTTGGTGTAAGAGGAGTAGGTTATTATACAGGGCATTTATTGCAGCATATAAAAAACATCCTGGGTCTGGAAAAAGAATGGCGGCTTGGCCTTTTTGGCGTGGGAAATCTAGGCCAGGCATTGCTCCACTATCCAAATTTTATTAACCAGGGATACCGGTTCGTTGCTGCTTTTGACGTCGATCCTGGCAAGATAGGACAGACGTTAAGGTCTGGATTAGAGATCTCGGATATGAAAGATATTACCGAAGTCGTGAGCCGAGAACCTTTCGAGATCGGCGTTATAACTACACCGGCTGGCCGGGCGCAACAAGTCGTTGAACTGGCTATTGAGGCTGGGGTAAAAGGGATTTTAAACTTTGCCCCCGTTATCCTCCGGGTACCTGGAGATGTTGTTGTTGAATATGTTGATTTTACTTTAAGATTAGACTCATTATCTTATTATCTATCTAACAGAAGCTAACACCTTTCGTAAAAACTGGCCGGTATATGACCGCTTCAGGCGGGAAATCTCTTCTGGAGTGCCGGAGCCTACCACCCGGCCGCCTTCGTCACCGCCTTCCGGTCCCAGATCAATGATATAATCAGCCGTCTTGATCACGTCCATATTGTGCTCAATAATAACCACCGTATTACCCGCTTCGACCAGTCTATTAAGCACCTCAAGCAGCTTGTGTACGTCTGCCGGATGTAATCCGGTTGTAGGTTCGTCCAGGATATAGAGGGTCCGTCCGGTGCTACGCCCGGATAGTTCCCTGGCCAACTTGACCCGCTGGGCCTCACCACCGGAAAGTGTGGTTGCTGACTGCCCAAGGTGAACATAGCCCAGACCAACTTCACGCAGCACCTTCAACCTGGCCTTTATAGCCGGTATATGCTGAAAAAACAGATAGGCTTCGTCCACGGTCATGTCCAGGACATCGGCTATGGTTTTGTCTTTATATCTTATCTCCAGGGTCTCCCGGTTATAACGCTTACCGCGGCAGTTCTCACAGGTCACATACACATCCGGCAAAAAATGCATCTCTATTTTAATCAGGCCGTCGCCGTCACAGGCCTCACAGCGGCCACCTTTAATATTAAAACTAAACCTCCCCGCCTTATAACCCCGTGCCCTGGCCTCTGGTGTACGGGCAAAAAGATCACGTATCGGCGCAAAAAGTCCGGTGTAAGTAGCCGGATTGGAACGCGGAGTACGCCCAATAGGGCTTTGATCCAGGTCGCTAACCTTGTCTATAAACTGTAATCCATCAATCCTTTCTACACGTCCCGCTCTTTCCTTCGAATGGTACAACATCTGCGCCAGTGCCTTGTACAAAGTATCGATAACCAGGGTGGACTTTCCTGAGCCGGATACGCCGGTGACACACACCATTTGCCCCAGGGGAATCTTTACCGTAATATTTCTCAAGTTATTTTGAGAAGCCCCTACCGCCGTAATATACCCGCGCGCCAAGGTACGTCTCCTGGCCGGTATGAAAATGGCTTGCCGGCCGGATAAATACTGTCCGGTAAGGGAGGCTCCGGCATGTAGCAGTTCTGCCGGCGTCCCGGCAAAAACCACTTCGCCGCCTTGCTGGCCTGCGCCTGGCCCCATGTCGATAATATAGTCAGCAGAGCAAATCGTTTCAGGATCGTGTTCAACCACAAGTACCGTATTGCCCATATCCCGCAGTCTTTTCAATGTAGCCAGAAGCCGGGCGTGATCGCGCTGATGCAGGCCGATACTCGGCTCGTCCAGTACGTAAATGACTCCCACCATCTGCGAGCCGATTTGTGTGGCCAGACGGATGCGCTGGCCTTCGCCGCCGGACAAGGTAGCCGATGCCCGGTTAAGGGTCAGGTAATCCAGTCCTACCTCTTGAAGAAAAGACAGGCGACTATTTATCTCTCTTAATATGCGCATGGCAATCCCGAATTCCTTTTCCGTAAGCGGCAGACGTTCGAATATCTGTATAGCCGTTTTAATGTTCAGATTCACCATCTGATCTATGGCCCAAGGACCAACCCGTACCGAAAGGGCCTCTTTCCGGAGCCTGGCGCCCTTACAAGCCGGGCAGGGTTGTTCATTCATGTATTGCTCAATCTCCCCCCGGGCTGACCGGGAGGACGTCTCACGGTAACGACGTTCAAGCTGCGGGATTATCCCTTCGAATGGTTGTCTGTAGAAGTGACGGCGTCCGTCCTTATCATAAGAGAATAAGATCTCCTCCCCGTTAGAGCCATAAAGTAAGACTTTTTTGGCCTGATCTGGAAGGGCCTTGAAAGGGGTGTGGATGTCAAAGTGATAATGTCCGGACACTGATTCCAGTATTTGTATAAAATAAACGCCGTGCCGGTGCGCCCAGGGAGCGATGGCACCTTCACGGAGCGACAAATTGGGGTTGGGAATAATCAAATCAGGATCGAAAAATTGATGGGTGCCCAGTCCATCACAGGCCGGACAGGCCCCGCGGGGATTGTTAAAAGAAAAAAGCTGCGGGGTCAGTTCCGGCAGGCTGATTCCACAATAGATACAGGCCTGTTTCTGGCTAAAAAATATTTCCTCCTCTTCGTTCACCTGCACCAAGGCTATACCATCAGATAGTATAGTGGCAAGTCCGATAGAATCGGCCAGCCTTCTCTCGAGGCCCGGCCGAATAATAAGACGGTCAATTACCGCCTCAATAGTGTGCCGCTTGTGCTTATCAAGGATTGGACTTTCTTCTAAGCTTAAAATTTGGCCATCGACCCTGGCCCGGATAAAGCCCTCTTTCCTGAGCCGCTGCCAGACGTTTTGATGCTCTCCCTTTTTCTGTACTACTATCGGGGCCATGATTATTATCCGGCTTCCTTCTGCTAGCCGCATAACGGCGTCAACCATTTGATCAATGGTCTGAGTTTGGATCTCGCGACCGCACTGGTAACAAAAAGGCCGGCCAATGCGGGCAAAAAGGAGACGCAAATAGTCATAAATTTCGGTTACGGTACCTACCGTCGAGCGCGGATTTTTACTGAGTGTCTTTTGCTCAATGGCAATAGCCGGAGAAAGGCCCTCAATGAATTCGACATCCGGTTTATCCATCTGCTCCAGAAATTGCCGGGCATAAGCCGATAGAGATTCCACATAACGACGTTGCCCTTCGGCGTAGATGGTATCAAAGGCCAGGGTGGACTTACCGGAACCACTTAAGCCCGTTATAACGGTGAGTTTATGGCGGGGGATGGTAACGTCTATGTTCTTGAGATTATGTTGCTTAGCGCCCCTTATGACTATATTCTCAGAAGCCATTTTTATTCTCAGACACCATGTCCCTTCCGATGCGTAGCCATATAGGCGGCTAACCTGAGCGCGGCCAGGAGGCTGGATGGATCAGCCTTTCCACCGCCCGCCAGATCATAAGCCGTTCCGTGATCTACAGAAGTGCGAATAATAGGCAAACCTAAGGTTATGTTTACACCGTCTTTGAAATGCAATAGTTTTAAAGGCATAAGGGCCTGATCATGATACATGGCGATGACGGCAGGGAACTCTCCCTGACTGGCCCTATAAAATACAGTGTCAGCCGGAAACGGCCCCACAGCATCTATTCCCAACCCCTTGGCGGTATCAATAGCAGGAGCGATTATTCTAACCTCCTCATCCCCAAAGAGGCCTCCTTCTCCGGCATGAGGATTCAAGGCAGAAACGGCAAGCCGGGGTTGTTTTAGACTAAAATACCGGCGCAATGCCGAATCAGTAACTATCAACTTTTCCACAATCTTAGCCCGGGTCAACCGGGCCGCCACGTCCCGGAGGGGCAAATGGATGGTTACCGGCACTACTTTTAACCTGTCGCCCGCCAGCATCATGGCGTAGTGCCTCGCACCTGTTTTTTCCGCCAGTAGCTCTGTATGGCCCGGGTATTCATACCCTGCCATGTGCATGGCCTCTTTATTAATCGGGGCGGTGGTTATAGCTTGGACGCGGCCGGAGAGGGCCAGCTCAATAGCCCGCAGGATATAATTAACCATAGCGGCGCCCGTCTGGGCAGTCGGCTGGCCATAAACACACTGTGCGGGATCCAGATTAGAAACTGGAAGTAGAAAGATTTTTTCAGGTCGATCGCCCTGTCGAAAGGAGCACTCGATTTGCTCAATATCGGCATCCCTTATCACTCTTATGTCTAAAGAGACGCCCGTGGTCTTAACCGCTCGTTCCATGATAGCCCGGTCCCCCACCACAACAGGCTGGCAGTAACCATATACTTTATGTTCAGCCAGAGAACGGGCAATAATTTCCGGACCGACTCCCACCGGACAACCTATAGTCAAAGCAATAACGGGTAGCCTCAGCTTCTTAACTCCTTAATGGTTTCGAATATATCAATTTAAAGAATCAGATGCTTAATGTCAATGTTCGTTTCTCCTCTTGTCAAGCCCTATAAAGCATAAGTTGACAACCGTTCGTCTTTGTTCTAACTTGAACGTCTGAATTTGGTCTATAAAAAGGGAGATCACATGTGTGAGAAGAAGCTCGTGTTTCCCCGGGATGTAATCCAGAATAGAGTCAAAGAGCTAGGGGAAAAAATCTCCGGGGACTATGCTGGCCGTGAAGTGATATTAATCGGTGTATTAAACGGAGCTTTTGTTTTTATGGCTGACTTGATACGTTTTCTGGATATTCCGGTTCAGGTTGACTTTGTACGTTTGGCCAGCTATGGCTCCAAAACAGAATCCACCGGCGAGGTTATGTTCACCAAGGATATCGAGCTACCTCTTACCGCTAAAAATGTTCTGGTGGTGGAAGACATTATAGATACCGGTCATACGCTTAGTTATTTTAAGGACATAATAGCCCTTCATAACCCGCGTTCTATTAAGATTTGCGCTCTCATAAGTAAGACCGGGCGACGAAAAACACCCATTGTTATAGACTACGTGGGCTTTGAACTGGAAAGAGGTTTCCTGGTAGGGTATGGCCTGGATTACAACGAGAATTATCGTCACCTGCCAGATATTTGTTCCATTACCATGAGCTAGTTCGTTCCCATCCGGAAACCACCAAAGATTCCCCCCTCCCTCGACGGGAGGGGGCGAGGGGGAGGGTGAATAAGCTGAAATTGCCCACTTTTTCACCCCCACCCTAACCCTCCCCCGTCAAAGGGGGAGGGGATATAGAGGTTTTCAGATGAGCACTAATTAGGTATAGGCCCTCCGGATCAGACCGGATAGATGAAAAGCTATTGCAATTCACTATGTTATTAGTTAAATTTTCCCAAAACACACCTGATTCTGCCTCATAACGCATGAGAAAAACAATTCATTATAATTGGTGTCGTCTTCTTGTTATTTTTGTGGCCCTATTTGTGTTTCTTACGCCATCTCTGGAGGCCAAGGGTATAAAGTTAACCGATGTCATTGTAAACAACACCAGCAATGACCTGTTGGCCTTTTTTAACGTTCGAAACTGCTTCGATAGCGACACCAAGAAGGCTCTTATGAACGGCCTTACGATAAGGCTTACCTTGAATATCCGTCTTTACCAGGTCTACCATCTCTGGCCGGACTCTCTCTTGGCCTCGCTGGATATGGAGCACAGTATTCGCTATGACGCGCTGAAGGAGGAGTTCTTTGTTGATTTGGACGGTAAGAAGCTTAGATTTAGGGAAGTGGCAAAGGCCCAGCAAGCGGTAAGCGAAATAACCGGGGTACCGGTTATTACCTTAAAGAAACTTACCCAAAACAATCTCTATCAGCTCCAGATAAAGGCTGTCCTTGAGAAAGAGCCTACTTCCTCTGCATTTAATTATATAATATCCTTGTTTTCTTTTTGGGATTCGGAGACAGATAATTATAGGGTAGAGTTTAAATACTAAAATAATGACCGAAACACCGGATATTCAGAGCAAGGAAAGGAAAAGACAGAAACGGGAAAGGCTTATTATTCTGATTACGCTGGTCTTGATTATCGGGCTGGCCTTTCTGGGTATCAAAGTTTTACATCTTTCTCCGTCTAAGGTTCTGGGCGGGAATATCCTCCTTTTTGCCCTCATAAACATCAACCTTATCCTAATTCTTCTCCTCATTTTTCTTGTTCTAAGAAATGTGGTCAAGCTCATCTTTGAGCGGCGTCACAACATACTGGGAGCTAAGCTGCGTACCAGGCTGGTTGTGGCTTTTGTTCTGTTTGCCCTGCTACCAACCACTTTCCTCTTTTTTATTTCATTGCAGTTCATAAATACGAGCATTGATTATTGGTTTAACGTACGCGTAGAAAAGTCTCTCGAGGACTCTTTAGAGGTAGGGCGGACATTTTATAAACAGGTCGAGAAAAATGTAATTACCCATGCCGACAGAATGAGCAGAGAAATCACCCGGTCTGGATTGATGTCTGAAGCGGCCCGGGGCGAACTCTCCCGGTATCTGCGGGCCAGGCCGGAAGAGTTTTACCTTGATACTGTGGAGGTTATTCTCCCTTCGTATGAAGAATTGACCAGTTACCGACGGCCGGGTGTCGGAATGTTTGAACTGGCACAAATCCCCTCAAAAATATTAAGACGCTGTCTCAATGGCGAAAAGGGTATTGTCGATACCTTTGCCTCCAGCGATGGTGATTTAGTGAGGGGATTTGACCCTATTTTTTCGTCTGCCGATGGGGATGATGTCGTCGGCGTCCTGGCTGTTGGTATTTTTGTCCCGGCCGGTCTTACCTACAAGATGAAGAATATAGCCGGGGGTATTGAAAATTATAAGCAGTTAAAGCTCCTTAAAAATCCGATCAAGGTCAGCTTAATTATTATTCTTTTGATCATCAGTCTGATCATCGTTTTTTCCGCGACCTGGTTCGGCTTTTACCTGGCCAGAGGTATTACCGTCCCTATTCAGCATTTAGCCGAAGGGACGCGTCGCATTGCCGGAGGGGACCTTAACTTTACTATTGACGTCCGGTCAGAAGATGAGATCGGAACCTTGGTGAATTCTTTTAACAAGATGACTGCTGACCTCAAGAGAAGTCACTCCGAGCTGGAAAGGGCCGGTGAAGAACTCCAGAAGAGTTATCTGGAGTTAGAACAGAGGAGGCGCTACACGGAGATAATCTTGAGGAATGTGGCGGCTGGTGTCGTTTCCATTGATAATGACGGCCGCATCAGCACCATGAATAAATTTGCCGAGGAATTGTTTGGAGTACACCCCGGAGATGTTATTGGTAAGACCTATCAGGAATTGGCTACACCGGGGCAATTAGCTATAATTCATGCCCTGGTGGAAGAAGCCCGGCGGGCCAAGAAGGGTTCTGTACAAAAGTCAGTTCGAATTACGGCTGGTGACAGGAGCCTTTCTCTTCTCGTTAATGCCACTGTTTTGAAGGATGACGCCGGCAACAATATTGGTATGGTCATTGTCTTTGATGACTTGACTCAATTAGAAAAGGCCCAGCGGATGGCGGCCTGGCGTGAAGTGGCCAGGCGCATAGCACATGAAGTAAAGAACCCTCTGACGCCCATACAATTATCTGCCCAGAGATTGCGCAAGAGATATATTGAGAAGTTAGCCGATGATAGTAAGGTGCTCGATGATTGTACCAGGACTATCATTAACCAGGTAGAGGAATTAAAACGACTGGTCAATGAATTTTCGCTTTTTGCCCGCTTGCCGGCGACAAATCCAGCCCTGAATAATTTAGAAGGCGTTGTTGAGGAAAGCATAACCTTATATCGAGATAGTCATAAAGATATCGATTTTGTCACCAGGGTGCATCAACCTATTCCCCAATTTTACTTTGACCGCGAACAGATCAAACGGGTCATGATCAATCTCTTTGATAATGCTATTGCCGCCATGGAGGATCATGGCAAAATCGAATTAGAGCTTTTCTATGACAGTTCTAACCCGCCTATGGTACGGGTTGAGGTCAGTGATACCGGTAAGGGTATCGCCCCCGGAGACAGAGAGAGGCTATTTGAACCTTATTTTTCAACTAAGAAAGGTGGGACGGGTCTGGGATTGAGTATTGTAAGCACTATCATCTCGGATCACAATGGTTATATAAGGGTGCAGGACAATGAACCCAATGGGGCCAGGTTTGTTATTGAACTGCCCTTGCAGGTATGAAAGGAAGTATGGATTAGGGATATGGCCAAACGCATATTGATAGTTGATGATGAGGTAAGCATCCTGGACTCCCTGGGCGGGATACTGGAGGACGAGGGATTTGAGCCTGTCCGGGCGCAAAATGGCGAGGATGCCCTGGGCCGGCTAAGCGAGGCAGCGCCGGATTTAGTGCTTTTAGACGTGTGGATGCCTCCGGGCATAGATGGGCTGGAAGTGCTCAGAAGGATCAAACTCGATTACCCATTTCTCCCCGTAGTGATAATGTCCGGCCATGGCACGGTGGAGACGGCAGTCAAGGCGACCAAGCTGGGGGCGCATGATTTTATTGAAAAACCGCTTTCCCTGGAAAAAGTCGTTCTAACTATAAATAATACGCTTGATTTCAGCCGGTTAGAAGAGGAAAACCTTCTTTTACGCCAGCGGGTAGGGCGTAAACCAGAACTCACCGGGCAAAGCGAGGCGATGCTGGAGTTAAAGAGACAGATTGTCCTGGTGGCGCCTACTTCGGCCTGGGTATTGATAAAGGGGGAAAACGGGGTAGGCAAGGAGTTGGTATCTCATGCCATACACAGGCAGAGCAAGCGAGCGTCCCGGCCCCTGATCGAGGTAAACTGCGCAGCCATCCCTGAAGAACTTATTGAAAGCGAGCTTTTCGGGCATGAGAAGGGCTCCTTTACAGGCGCTACCAACATGAGGCGCGGCAAGTTTGACCTGGCCAACGAAGGCACGCTCTTCTTAGATGAGATCGGCGATATGAGTCTTAAGACCCAGGCCAAGATACTGCGCATCCTGCAGGAGCAAAAATTCGAACGGGTAGGCGGGACAAAGACCATAAATGTTGATGTGCGGGTCATCGCCGCATCTAACAAGGACCTTGAGGAAGAGATTAAAAAAGGGAATTTTCGTGAGGATCTTTACCACCGATTAAATGTAGTGCCGATCGAAGTCCCTCCGCTAAGGGAGCGGTTGAGCGATATCCCCCTTTTAGTTAAGGAGTTTTTGTCTGAATTCGCTTCGGATGGCGGGTTAAAGCGCAAAGAAATAAGCGATGGCGCCCTGCAATTGCTCGCTGCCTATCATTGGCCCGGGAATGTCAGGGAGTTGAGAAATGTTGTGGAAAGATTGGTGATTATGTCCCCGGGCGCACTTATTACAGAGAAGGACGTCCCTTCTTCGATACGGGGGACTAAAGCGGTAGAAAAGAAGACCGGCGATATGTTTGCGTTCGGGACGTTTAAGGATGCCAAGGCCCATTTCGAGCGCGAATTTATCCTGCATAAGCTGGCTGAAAACGATGGCAATATCTCCCAGACGGCTGAAAAGATAGGTCTGGAGAGAAGCCACCTCCACCGCAAGATGAAGGCCTTAGGCCTGGACAGGGTAAAGTCCGGGCAATAACAAAGAGATCGCTATCCTCTCCCCGGACGGTTTAAAAAATCAGGGAGCAGGCGGAAGCAAAAAATAATTTGAAATATGGGCACGTAGTGACTATATTTATAAACATAACAGATTTTGTATAAGACCTGGTAATTTAAAAATGGGAAACGATAAAGAATATAATAACGATAAAGAATATAATAAGGTTCCTGACCAGAAGGAGTTAGAAAAGGAGCTGACGGAATATCTGTCCAAAAAATATGGGGATAAGGTGCGTATTCTCTCGCCGGTTGTCTTTCCCAAACCGGGCCCATCTGAATCCGGGGGCAAGAAGACCTTAAGGGGTAGGGATATTATTCTAAATTTTAATATCAAACCTAAAGAGCTTGAGGCCTACCTGGATGAATATATAATCAAACAGGATGAGGCCAAGGCTATCCTGGCCACCAAGGTCTGCACCCACTTCAGCCGTATTAAGTATGCACTGGAGCATAAGAGAGATACGGAGGTGGGGCAGATCAAGAATAACATCATTATGATCGGACCGACCGGTGTAGGTAAGACCTACATGATAAAGCTGATTGCTAAGAAGCTCGGCGTGCCTTTTGTTAAGGGCGATGCGACTAAGTTCAGCGAGACCGGTTACGTGGGCGGTGATGTGGAAGACTTGGTTCGTGACCTTGTGCAGGAGGCGGGCGGGGATATGGAGCTGGCCCAGTATGGTATTATTTATATCGATGAGATAGATAAAATTGCCTCCAGCGCCCAGCATTTAGGCCCGGATGTCTCACGCACCGGGGTTCAGCGCGCCCTTCTGAAGCCGATGGAAGAAACAGACGTAGACCTCCGGGTTCCCCACGATCCTATCGCCCAGCTTGAGGCCATAGAGCGTTATCGGAAGACCGGCAAACGGGAAAAAAGGACGGTTAACACCAGGAATATCCTTTTCATAGTGAGTGGCGCCTTTAACGATCTGGCGGATATTATTAAGAAGCGCCTGACTCATCAGGGAATCGGTTTCGGCGCGCCGATTACTTCCAAGAGTGACAGGGTCGATTATTTGCGCCATGTTAAGGCGGAAGACCTTATTGAATACGGGTTCGAGTCAGAGTTTGTGGGCCGATTGCCTGTAGTAGCGGTTTTCGAGGAATTACACGTGGAGGACCTGTACAATATCCTCAAGAACCCGCGCTGCCCGGTGATAAAAGGTAAAAAGCACGATTTTAAGGCCTATGGTATAGACATAACATTTGAAGATGAGGCATTACATGTCTTAGCTGAGAAAGCCTATGCAGAGAAGACGGGGGCGCGTGGATTGTCTAGAGTCGTAGAGCAGATCCTTTTAGGGTTTGAAAAGGTGCTGCCTTCAACCTCGATTCGTTCCTTAGTTGTCACTCAGGAGATAGTAGAGAACCCGGTTGCGGAGTTGGATCGTTTTCTTGCCAACCCGGATGATCCAGTCTATATCGAACGTTACCATCGGGCCTGGAAGAGGGAATTAGATATTATAAAATCAACCATAGTGAAACGTCAAAAAGAAATCTTTGACAACCGCGGGCTATCTGTCACCCCGTTCAGGCTGCGGTATCTGGCCGAGTTATGTTTGACCAAAGATATTGATATACAGGCTTCTTTAGAAGAGCTTCTGTTTATAACTGAGGAAATAAAAGATTATGAAGCCACTTTTCTGGATAAATATGGCATAAAGATCATTTTTGAAGATGAGGCCATTGACCAGATAATTGGACAGGCCTGGCAGGAAGGCAGCACGGCTTATGTTGTTTGTAACAACTTGACCGAATCATACAAGTATGCCTTGAAAATAATTCAGGATAGGACCGGGCAAAACGTTTTTCATCTTCCCACCGAGGCGGTGTCCACCCCGGAAGGGTTTATCAGCCATCTGATCAAGGAGGCCCTTGATAATTCTTTTGGTAATTCCTCAAAATAGGGCAAAAAAATACAGGAGACAGAAGCCAGAATACAGGAGTCAGAATACTGATAGCTGAAAGCTAATTTTCTCCGTGGACTCTGTGGTAAATTTTTTAAAACGAAGGAGCATTTAGAAAAACATGATCGGTATATCTAAACTTTATTGCGGTACGGTGGAGCCGTCTGACGCCTTGCGCTATGGCAGACACTCCGGGAAGCTGCCCTCGCACCTTCTCCAGTTTTCGGCAGACAAAAAGCCGGTGGTGGTCTGGAATGCCACCCGGCGTTGTAACTTAAAGTGTGTGCATTGTTATGCCCAGGCGGACAGTGTGGGCGCGCCGGATGAACTCTCCACGGCCGAAGGGAAAAAACTGATCGATGATCTAAGCCAGTTCGGCAGTCCGGTCCTTCTTTTCTCCGGCGGCGAGCCTTTTATGCGTCCGGATCTGCCTGAGCTTGCGGCTTACGCCGTGGAAAAAGGCATGCGGGCCGTAGTTTCTACAAATGGTACGCTTATCAGCAAAGACATGGCCAAGGTATTGAAGAAGATCGGCCTTTCTTATGTGGGTATAAGTCTGGATGGTATGGAAGAGGTCAATGACCATTTTCGTGGGGTTAAGGGGGCCTTTGCTGGGGCCATGAGGGGTATTAGAAATTGCCAGGAAGCTGGTATTAAGGTGGGTTTAAGGTTTACCATTAATAAGCTTAATGTCGCCGAGATACCGGCCATTTTTGGCCTATTAGAACGGGAAGAAGTTCCGCGGATCTGTTTTTATCATCTGGTTTATGCGGGACGGGGCAGTAAACTGGTCGAAGAAGACCTTGCTCACGAAGAAACCCGGCGGGTAGTGGATATTATCATTGATCGTACTGCCGACTTGCATCGCCGCGGTAAGCCAAAAGAGGTGCTGACGGTGGATAACCATGCCGACGGCCCTTATGTCTATCTGCGTATGGTAAAGGAGAATTCACCCCGGGCTGCGGAGGTCCTGGAATTACTTAAAATGAACGAGGGAAATAATTCCGGCCGGGGTATTGGCTGTATAAGCTGGGACGGCAGCGTCCATGCGGATCAATTCTGGAGATATTACTCATTTGGCAATGTCCGTCAACGTCCGTTTAGCGAGATATGGACGGATCTGTCAAACCCGCTTATGGCGGCCCTTAAGAATAAGAAGGCCCATGTCAAGGGCCGCTGTGCCCGATGTAAGTGGCTGGATATCTGTGCCGGGAATTTCCGGGTAAGGGCTGAGGCCGTCACCGGGGATATCTGGGCGCCGGACCCGGCTTGTTATCTGACGGATAAAGAAATCGGGATTGCCGAGGAGGCTTAGAGATGCTATTTCCGGATTATCGCCCGCGTCGTATGCGTCGGAATGAAAATTTCCGTGCCCTGATTCGGGAGACACAGCTTGCGCCTGATCAGTTTGTCTATCCCCTTTTTGTTGTGCCGGGAAGAAAGATTAAGAAAGAGATTCCTTCTATGCCCGGGTGTTTTCAACTCTCAATCGATCAGTTGAAGGCTGAGCTTAAGGAGATTAAAGAAGTCGGCCTTAAGGCCGTTCTTCTTTTCGGTATCCCGGAGAAGAAGGACGAGATAGCCTCCCGGGCCTATGCTAAAGATGGCATTGTGCAAAGGGCTATCGCTGAGATAAAGTCATTAGATAAAGACCTTCTGGTTATCACGGATGTCTGCCTCTGTGAATACACGAGTCACGGCCACTGTGGTTTTGTCTCCGGGGGCGAGATCGACAATGATGCCACCCTGGAGATACTGGGCAGGGTAGCCCTTTCCCATGCCCGGGCCGGGGCGGACATGGTTGCGCCTTCGGATATGATGGACGGCCGGGTGGCTGAGATCCGTGAGACCCTGGATGAAGATGGCCTTGAACACATACCCATTATGTCCTATGCGGTTAAGTATGCCTCCAGTTTTTACGGGCCTTTCCGCGAGGCGGCGGAGTGTGCCCCACAGTTCGGAGATCGGCGTTCGTATCAGATGGACCCCGCCAACAGCCGCGAGGCCCTGCGTGAGGCCACCCTGGATATGGAGGAAGGCGCTGACATCCTCATGGTTAAACCGGCCCTGCCTTATCTGGATATCATCTCTCGTTTGCGGGAGGAATTTGACCATCCCATTGCCGCTTATCAGGTCAGCGGCGAGTATGCCATGGTAAAGGCGGCGGCCAAGATGGGCTGGCTGGATGAAGAACGGGTCATGATGGAATGTCTCCTTAGTATCAGACGGGCCGGAGCAGATATTATCATCACTTATTATGCCAAAGATGCAGCGAGGTTATTGCGTAGATGAAACCGAATCATCCCCATGGCCATCCTTCACATGCCCATAGTGGTCCTCCACAGGGGCAGGACGGGCCGACGCTTCGCCTGGTAGCGTGGGAATTGACAAGGAACTGTAACCTCTCTTGTGTCCACTGCCGGGCGTCCGCAACCCGCGGGCCTTATGAAAACGAATTATCCACGGAAGAGTGCAAGAAGATTATTGACGACATCGCTGCCCATGCCCAGCCGGTCATGATCATGACCGGTGGCGAGCCCCTCCTGCGTGAGGATATTTTCGAGCTGGCCCGATACGGTACGGACAAGGGCCTGCGTATGGTCATGGCCACCAACGGCACCCTTATCACGCCGGAAATCGCGCGCTCTATGGTGGACGCCGGAATAAAGAGGCTGAGTATAAGTATTGATGGGGCGACGGCCGAAAGCCATGATAAATTCCGTCAGGTAGAGGGGGCCTTTAAGGGCGCGCTTCAGGGCATAAAAGAGGCGAAGCAGGCCGGTTTAGAATTTCAGATTAATACCACGATTACCGAGACAAACGTCCATGAACTGCCGGCCATACAGGAACTCACCGTATCACTCGGGGCGGTAGCTCATCATATCTTTCTCCTGGTTCCCACCGGACGGGGCAAGGACTTGGCTGACCAGGCCCTTTCCGCCGCCGAATATGAAGAGACCCTGAACTGGTTTTATGAGCAAAAGGATAAGGTTCCTCTACATCTCAAGGCCACCTGTGCCCCGCACTATTACCGTATCCTGAGGCAGCGGGCCAGGGCGGAAGGAAAAGAGGTAACCTTCCAGTCCCACGGACTGGATGCCGTGACCCGCGGATGTCTGGGAGGTGTTGGCTTCTGTTTTGTCTCACATCGGGGAGATGTTCAGCCTTGCGGTTATTTAGAGATAAACTGTGGCTCGGTGCGCGAGATGCCTCTTTCTCGTATATGGAGGGAATCGCCGGTTTTCCTTAATCTGCGCAATCCCAAGATGTACAAAGGCAAGTGCGGTGCATGTGAATATCATCGTTTCTGTGGTGGATGCAGGGCCCGGGCCCATGAGATGTCCGGTGATTACCTGGCTGAAGAACCCCTTTGTACCTATCAACCCCTGAAAATGAAAAAAGAGGCCCTGGCCAAAGGGCAAAGATGACGTTTATGGCTGGTGTGATGGAGAAGGTGGACACCCCTTCCATGGATGAAAGGGACCGGGCCATTTTAAACGAGATACAATCCCATTTTCCGATTGAATCCCGTCCCTATGCGACTATAGGAGAGCGGCTCCAACTCACGGAGACCGAAGTTTTAGACCGGATTAGGCGTTTGCAGGATAGGGGCATCATACGCCGTCTGGGGGCGAATTTTGATTCCCGCCGCCTGGGTTATATGACTACTCTCTGCGGGGCCAAGGTCCCACCGGAAAGATTAGAGGAATTTGTGAGGGTCGTAAACTCTTACCAGGGAGTAACCCATAACTACTTACGCAGACACGCCTTCAATGTCTGGTTTACCTTTATCGCCGAGTCGGAAGAGGCCATCGAAAGGCAACTGAAAGAGATAACCGAGAAGACCGGCGTTAAGGTCTACAACTTTCCCGCCATACGCTTATTCAAGATCAAGGCTGAGTTTAAAGTCTGAAGAAGAGTTAGGGGGATAATGGTTAGTTTCAGCGGAATACACAAAAACCACGAGTCTTGCTGATCCTATCCGGTGCCCATAGCGGTCACAACATGAATCCATAGATAACGTTTTCCAGGTCGCTGTAGTTCTTTGAAACGACTTTAAATCCTTCCAATTTTAGATCCATGGCCATGGATCTGAGTCTTTTAACGTCGGATTCCTGGGGACTGACCTTGACCTCGTAAGCCTGGCTTTTGTCCACAATAAAGTCTATTTCAGTTCCGCCTTTCTTCTGATAGTAGTTGAGTTCTCCCTTGAGCCCGAGATTTTGAAAGATGCTGTTTTCAAAAAGGCTGCCCGGATCCAGTCTGGCAAGGTGATTCGCTAGACCAGTGTCACACACGTACACCTTGGGCATTTTTCTGATCTCAGTGTCTTTTCCACTGCTGAATGGTCTTATTCTCTTTATAAAGTACGTTCCTTCCAAGAATGAGATGTATTCACTCAGCGTAGGTCTGGAAATTCCCAATTCCTTGGAAATCCTTTGAATGTCCAGTCTGGAGCCGAGTCGTTGTATCAGGAGCAGCATCAAGTCACGAATCACGTCATTTCTGCGGAAATCTCCCAACTGGAGGATTTCCAGTTGAAAAAAGGAGGAGAATATCTCTTCCAGTGCCTTCCTTTTTTCTTCGGCACTGCTTTTCAACACCACCCCCGGGAAACCACCGAATAAAATATACTCGTCATAGAGCGGTCTAATCGCCTCATAGATAGGACGGGTGATATCTGTAGCCGTTTCGGGTATCCTTAGAGCGCTCTCTTTGAATAGAAGAAATTCCCTGAAGCTTAAAGGGAAAAGCTCAAATATATACTTTCTTCCGGCAAGGGACTCGGTAAATAGGTTCTTAAGGTAGAAGCTGGCTGAGCCGGTTAAGAAAAATTTTACATGGTAATGATCGATGAAATATTTGAGCACAGACGGCAGGTTTTTTACCATCTGTATCTCATCTAAAAAGATAAAAGGTCTGCCGGTGAAGTCGATTCCCAGGAACTCAAGGGACACCTTTATGCGGTCGTAATTAGTCTCCTCAAAATATTTTCTGTTTAATGGATTTTCTAAATCCAGAAAAAGCTTGTTCTTGGACTTTATTTGGTCAAAGACCAGATGGAGAAGCGTAGTCTTGCCGGTTCTCCGCATGCCCGTAACAATGATCGCCTCCGGAGAATCGAAATACGGTCTAATCTTTTCATAGATCTCTCTTGGCCTAATCATGCCGCTACTTTACATTAAGTTGAACTATTTGTCAAATAATAACTGCATAACGTTAGAATGCTATCTCTTGTCTAAGGGGAGGATGCCTTGGATAGGCAGGGGGGCATTTCTAAATGACGATGCAGGGGTCAATTCTATTTTACGATTTACAATACAGGCCTGTTCCGTTTTTTATGTCTAACGTTACTTTTTATCAAAATGTCGCATTGGAAAAGGGAATTAACGTGACTACGTCCCCTTCTCACGTCCTTGCGGCAGGGGTCCTTTATAAGGCTGGAATACTTCTCGGCCCTGCGATGGGCGCGATGCTCATGTCCTTAAGCACAGTGATAGTAGCGATAAATGCGAGGTTTTTAAAACTACGCATCTAGGGTCATCACTTTTCGGCATGACCAATCAATGGCTCAAAAAACTGTGGGTGGACATTCACTATCCGGCTACGGCCCGATAGGCTTCATGAACCGCCTAGTCCGCCGCAGGCGGATGCTAGGTGGTGTGGGGGCTGGGGGCTAAACACCCCCGGCTACCCGATTGTGCGATAACCTGTTATTTGCTAATACCTTTTATTCAAAACAAAAGACACCCATTCAAAATAGTCTTTGCCATCATTAACAGAAAATTCCAATTTATTAGATATTACTTTTCGTGAGATTGCACGATAATATTTTATTCTTTCCTCGTCGGACATATCCGGAAGTTGAACACCTTCCTTAAGACCATTTGATATTTCTTTGTATTCTTCATATATGTTTTCAGCATTATCTAGTCTTGGCTTGGGCTCAGTAATAAAGTCATTAATGTGGATAGTTATTTTCCCATCATAGGGTTTAATGATAATTCCAATGCCTCTTCTTGGGATACCAAACAAATCAATCTCTGGAGATCGAAATTCTATATCATTCGGAAAATTCTTTAGAATATGATCAGTTGCCACAATAAAGAGCTCTGTTATGTCAATAAAATCTTTAACTTCATCAAGTTCAGGCACATAATACTCGTGCTCAACAGTGTTACGCAATTGATTCATTTTTCGTAGTATTTGTGGGCCAACGATCCCGCACTGCACACAAAATTCTAACTTCCTTGGAAAATCGAGACGTTTTTTTGGGGCTAGATTGGATATACCAAATGCTTTTGTTAATAAGTCGATTTGAAAATGTAAGGATCGTTTAGCATTTGACAAGGCATTAACCAGTGAACGCTTATCCTTTTTTTCTTTCAAGTCTTCGGATGCGAAATTAAGGTAATCTCTAGGTGCAATTTTATATGGATTACCAAGCGTAATTGTGGTTGTGCCACCTGGTGTATAATTTTCTAGATCATTTACAGTAATCATAATTCATGTTTTTCATTCTTAATACGCACAACAAGTTGGTATATAGTTTCTGATTAATTATCAGATGTAAAAATGCTTGACAAGTAACTTTTTGTTTTTTTTATTAATTTTCTAATTGAATAATTATCATTATGTAATATTACAAGGAAGCACGATATCCTAAAGAAAGCTACAGGATAAACGTCAATCTCCAGCACAGCAAAAGCAGGCTAACCAGGCCGTTTTCCTCTATTAAGAATTGCTGCCGGGCAGGGTTGAAAGAGGCCAGAAGCCCGCTTGATTTTTAAAGGGAGATGATTATAGGAGGGGTTATGAAGCGGATTGCCAAATTGCTCTTTGAGGCCGGGATGTTGAAAAAGACGCCGCGTACCGGCTTTCGTTTTCTGGGTTCCGGTCAGGAATCAGTGGCGGATCATTCCTATAGGGTCATTCTCATCGGATATGTGCTGGCCGGGCTTTCACCGGGCGTTGATCGTTCCAGGGTAATGGATATGTGCCTCTTCCACGATCTGGTTGAGGCCCGCACCGGGGACCTGAATTATGTTTATAAGGACTATGCTACGGTGGATTCAGGAAAAGCGGTGGACGCCTTAACCGGCGGTTTGGAGTTTGGGGAAGACATCGCCGGGTTAATCGCGGAGTTTAAGGCCGGTCAAACAGAAGAGGCTAAACTGGCCCGGGATGCCGATCAACTGGATTTAATTCTTGAACTCAAAGAACAGCTTGATCTCGGGAACAGGTTCGCCCGAGAATGGCTTGAACACGCAGTGAAACGGCTCAGTGCACCGGCCGGCCAGGAGCTTGCCGCGGAGATATTAGAAACAGATTTCTGCTCCTGGTGGTTTGATAAGTACAGGGAGAGATAAAGAAAGTGGAGATCAGGAGGTAGAATCCATTAGCACACCCTCATGCAACAAATGCGGGACGTGTATGAGCGTTTGTCCTGTTTACCAGGTGACAGGAATGGAGGTTTATGCGCCCCGGGGTAAATTGAGTCTTATCGAGGCGAACCGGGAAGGCAGGTTGCCGTTTTCTGACCGCTTTGCCGAGCTGCTATCTTACTGCCTCCTTTGCGGGGCCTGTTCAAATGCCTGTCCCGCCGGGGTAAATGCGGATGCCTCCATACAGGAAGCGCGGGCAAGGTTGGTCGAAGAGAAGGGGCTTCCTGCGGGGAAACGGTGCTTTTTTCATTACCTTCTGGATTCTGAACATCTTTTGCCTTTTATATTAAAAGGCGGTTCCCTGATCCAGGGCCTTCTTTGTAAAAGAGTCCCGGAAGATAGCGGTCTTCATTGTCGGTTTCCGATTCCCCTGTTAGCCGGAAGATCATGGTTGCCGGCATTAGCCGAGAAGTTTTTTCTGGAGGAGAACTCGTCAGAAGAGACGAGCACCTCAGTTAAGGCTGCCTACTTTACAGGGTGCGTCACAAATTATCTTTTCCCTGACGTTGGTAAGGCCATCCTGAATATTTTTGATTTTCTTGGCGAGCCCATTTATGTGCCTGAAAAACAAAAATGCTGCGGGTTTCCGGCCTTTGCGGCCGGGGATGAAGAGACGGCACAATCCTTGGCCAGGGCCAATATATCCGTATTTATTGACAGCCGATGCGATCACATCATTACGAACTGCGCCTCTTGCAGCTCACATCTAAGATTTAATTATCCTAAACTCCTGGCCGGTGACCCGGTTTTTGCAGAAAAAGCGGCGGAGTTTTCGGCAAAAGTGATAGATATATCGGCTTTTTTGTTTCATGAGAGGGACTTCCCCCGGTATTTGTACGCCTTGACGGTAAAAGATGAAATTTTGAAGGTGAGGTATCACGATCCATGCCATTTTCGATTTAAACAGAATATTATCGAGGAACCGCGCCTGCTTATCAGGTCTTTACCGGGCGTTGATTTCCGTGAATTCGAGGATGGCCCCGCATGCTGTGGACACGGTGGACTATTCAACCTTACCCATTACGATTTATCGTGTGAAATCCTCGCCAGGCGAATTATGGTACTAAAAGACATGGACGTGGACATGTTAGTCACCAGTTGTATGGGTTGCCTATTGCAGTGGAAGGAAGGCTTATCTAGACATGGGCTTAATGCGCAGGCTGTGCATCTGGTGGAGTTATTCGATATTTTCTTATCAAAATGAACTTGTTCTAATCCTCTCAAAATACTTGACAAAAACTTAGTAAGGCGACGTCTATTTTAGGGATAGACATTTTCCCTTGACATATAATCTCTATTTTGCTACACACAAGCTGAACTGTGATTCAGTGGGCAACTACGAAAAATAACCACAGAGCGCACAGAGAAAATTAGAGAATTTTCAAGAGATAAAAAGAAAGCGATTAAGAGAAAAAAGAGTTCCATAGGTGCTGCTGGAATCTCTGCGCTCTCCGAAGCAGTTTCTGAGACGATTTTTGAGGAAAGGGCGAAAAAATTTTACCACAGAGAACACGGAGAAAAAATAAATTTTAAAAACTCTGTGCCCTCTGTGGTTGATCCTTTGACAAAGCAGTTTTTTCACTTAGGAGGATAGAGATGAGAAATAACAAGGGCATTCTGCTAATGATAGTTTTGGCTATTTTTATAATAGCTACCTGTGCTTACGCCCAGGAGGAAGTGATAAAGCTGGAACATAAAGCCTTCGAAAATCGACAGAGGCCGGCCGTAACATTCCAACATGCCCAGCACTTTGCTACCATTGAGTGTACAGCGTGTCATCATTTTTATGTAGATGGAGAGAATGTCTGGGATGAGTCGCGGGAGACGAATTGTGCGACCTGCCATGGCCTGAAGGCTGAGGGCAAGAAGATGGGGCTCATGAAGGCCTTTCACGAGAATTGTGTGGGTTGTCACCGTGAGACCAAACTGGCAGCAGGCAAGTCACTCCCTGTGATGTGTGGCGAATGTCACAAAAAATAAGTAAGCAGATGTAGTTTTTTAAAACGGGAAGTTTATAAACTTCCCGTTTTTCTTTTGCGGACCGTATTAGTCCCATTTTAAATTTGCATTTGTAAATGGTCCGGTTATGAGATAATCATAGTTACATATCATAATATCGCCTTTTTCTCTTGACAAAGAGTATGTTTAGGTATATCCAATCCCGTAATTCGCTGGAAGGAGAGAGTGAACAAATATGAGCGCAGGTAGCTTTTCTGGCGGTATTCGCTTGTCTATTTCAGATGTAAGCGCAAATAAACCCTTCGAACGTATCATCCCCTCCGGTGTTGTAACTATCCCTCTCAGACAAGATCTCGGCGGAGTTTGTAATGCCAAGGTTAAAAAGGGTGACGAGGTCAAAGTCGGACAAGTCATCGGTGAAAGCGCTACCCCGGAAGGGGCTTCCATCCATGCCACGGTTTCCGGTAAAGTAGCCGAGGTAATAAAGGCCTATCCCCATCTTTTAGGGGGATTCGTCCCGGCTGTGGTCATAGAATCTGATGGCAAGGATGAGTGGGTAGGACTGGAGAGCAGCGCAGATCCATTGACCACCATACAACAGGCGGGAATCGTTGATTTCGATATAAAGCCGGTCCCTCTTGTCGCGAAGCTCAATGAGGCAAAGTCTCGCCGGGCTAATGCCCTTATTGTGAATGCCATGGACATAGAGCCGGTACTCTCGAGCCGGTCACGTCTGTTGTCTGAAAGGGTTCAGGAAGTGGCCTGCGGGATAGATACTATAAAAAGCATAATTGGAGCAGCATCGGTGTATATAGCTGTCGATGAAAATGCCGCGCAGGCTATATCGGCTATTGGCTCTGCCTGTGGTGGTGCGGCTACCATAGTGGGGTTAAACCCTAAGTATCCCCAGGCAATTGATCTCTTACTGGTAAAGTCGATACTGGGTAAGGAAGTGCCCTGTACAGAGGCTTATTGTGTGGCCGATATAGGCGCCCTGGTCCTGAGTGTCGAGACAGTGGCGGCAGTGGGCCGGGCTATGGCGGAGAAGAAGCCGGTCGTGGATAGGTTTATCACCGTTACCAGGAGCAATGGTACCGGAGCCAAGAACGTTCAGGTAAGGATAGGTACACCGATTAGGGAAGTTTTAGGGCATTGTGGAATTTCTGTGGAAGGGATGGGCAAGGTTATATCTGGTGGCCCCATGATGGGCACGGCCATTGCCAATACCGAGACGCCGGTGACCAAAGAGGTGCTGGGTATTTTTGTCCAGCATGAAAAAGATATTACCAGGTTCGATGCGGCTGTCTGTATTAAATGCGGGTTATGTGTGGAGATTTGCCCTGTGGGCCTGATGCCGTTTATTATTTCCGGTTTTTCAGAAAAAGGGATGTATTCGAAGGCTCAGGACAATGATATATTCACATGCATTGAATGTGGATGCTGTGCCTACGTGTGCCCGGTAATGATACCAATGGTGCACTGGATAAAATTTGGCAAGGCACAAATTATGGCGCAAAGGAGTAGCGAATGAAAGCCCCGGAACTTGTCGTATCTGCTACGCCGCATATCCATAGCGGCAACTCTGTGCGGAAAATGATGCTTTCTATAATTATAGCCTTACTTCCGGCAGTCGGTATGGGCTGCTACCTTTACGGTTTTGCAGCACTTAAGGTTATAGCCATTTCCGTTATCTCCGCAGTGGCCTGGGAAGCAATCTTTCAGAAGATGATGGGGCGTGAGATAACAGTCAGCGATTTAAGCGGAGCAGCCAGCGGCCTTATCTTCGCAATGCTCCTGCCGCCTACGCTCCCCTGGTGGATCATTATCATTGGTACTTTGTTACTGATTCTTCTTGGAAAAGAGATTTATGGCGGCCGGGGCTGCAATCCATTTAATGGAGTTCTCGTGGCTTATGTTGCTTTGCAGTTGTCCTATCCGCAGCAGATGATTGCCTGGGCTATCCCGGAGGGAGATTTAATGACGGAGTTTCCTCCTTTGCAGGTGCTGAGGGACGAAGGAGTTTCTTCTCTTGCGATGTATTTTACCAACAAAGATCTCTTACTTGGGATACCCATCATTGGGGCTATCGGTGAGGTCTCCAAGGTCGCTTTGTTACTCGGCGGTATCTTCCTTATCATAAGGCGCACTATTTCCTGGTACATCCCGGCGAGCTTTCTTTTAGGTATGGTCATATTTTCCGGTATCTTCTGGCTATCTGACGCTGAACAATATGCCAGTCCTGTATTCCATTTGTTAGCCGGCGGGGGCTTTTTGGCTGCTTTCTTCCTGGCTACTGATCCCACAACGTCACCCGTAACCAAGCCGGGGATGATTATTTACGGTCTTCTTTGTGGGGTGCTGGCTATGATTATTCGTATGTGGTCCCAGTGGATTGATGGGGCCTATTTTGCCATATTTATCATAAGCATGTTGACGCCATTGTTGGATAAGATCAAACCAAGAGTCTATGGGAGGGTAAAAGCCAGTGTCTCTTCGTGATATTATCAAAATGATTGTCGTACTGACGATTGTTTCCGCTGTTTGTGGGGGCGGATTAGCTTTGGTGCGTATTTCGACGGCAGACCAGATTACCTATCAGAAAATCAAGTTTATTAAAGAACCGGCCTTGAAACAGATCTTGGTTGGCTATGATAATGACCCGGTTTCTGATCGGAAGGAGATTGTAACCGGCAAGGACAAGAAGGGCAAAGATGTTGCGACTACCTTCTTTTATGCCAAGAAAGCCGGTCAGGTCATTACCATTGCCTTTGAGACTGAGGCCCCGGGATTTGCCGGAAACGTAGGTGTGATGATGGCCGTCAAGCCCGACGGCACGATGCAGGGTGTTGCAGTGACTACCCTGTCTGAGACTCCCGGCGTGGGGACAAGGGTCAAGGAAGATCCGTCTTTTTGTGCCCAGTTTGTGGGCAAGCCTCTAACTGCTAATTTTAGCCTGGGCGCTGAGATCCAGGGTTTGAGTGGCGCCACGGTTTCATCTACCGCTGTAAGTAATGCCGTGAAGTCGGGCGTGGAACTGTACACCAAGCATAAATCTCAACTGGGGTTCTAGGAGAAGGGGGTTATATAGATGGCAGCGCGCATTGTTAAAGAGTTTACAAAAGGCTTATGGAAAGAGATAGCACCCTTCCGTTTTGTATTGGGGCTTTGCTCGGTTCTGGCAGTTACGACGGATGTAAAAAACGGCCTCGGTCTGGGATGTGCCGTCATTTTCGTGACAACCATGAGTAATGTGCTGGTTTCGGCTTTGCGTAAGATAATCCCGGACAAAGTCCGTATTGCCGTCTTTATTGTTATTATCGCCACTGGCGTGGTTATAGTTGAGCTGACCATGCAGGCGTATTTTTATTCTCTTTTCCTCGTGTTAGGCATCTGGATTCCATTGATCGTTGTGAACTGTTTGGTTTTGGGGCGTGCCGAGGCCTTTGCCCGCAAGGAAGGCGTTATGCTTTCCTTAGCTGACGGAGTGGGAATGGGGCTTGGTTTTACTATTTCGCTGGTTGTTGTGGCTACCATACGCGAGATTCTGGGTAAGGGTACCTGGTTTGGTCTTCCGGTGATGTGGGAGGGCTATCCAGGATTTGAATTCATGATCAGGCCCGTTGGGGCCTTTGTTTGCCTGGGGCTGCTTTTGGGAATCATGAATGTGATCTCGGCGCGGGGGAGAAGAAAACGTAAATAGTAGGACGCGGATAAACCCTGTTGAATTTTCCAAAGGGGCCCTTATTCAACAGGGTGAACGCAGATTGTCAAGGTTTTAAATACAGAAAATAATTTTCTGCGGGTATCGGCGAAAATTTGCGTTCTAATTTATAATTGAGGAGCAGGCGATGGAAGATTATCTGATGTTGGTGGTTTCAGCCATATTTATTAATAATATTCTATTGATTAGGTTTTTGGGAAATTGTCCTTTCGTTGGCGTCTCAAGTTCCATGAGTAGTGCTCTGGGCATGTCGGCGGCAGTTCTTTTTGTCAATGTGCTGGCTAGCCTCATCTGTTGGATACTCCAAAAAACCGTATTGGATGTTTTCGGACTGGAATACCTCCAGACTCTTGTTTTTATTCTGGTAATTGCGGCTCTGGTACAGCTTGTAGAGATCATCATGCAAAAGGTCGCGCCGCCCCTGTACCGGGCGCTCGGTATCTTCTTACCCCTGATTACCACGAACTGTATGATATTTGGTGTGGCAGTGCTTAATATAAAAGAAGAATACACCTTTATGCAAGCCCTAGTCTATGCCATATCGACGGCGTTAGGTTTTAACATGGCTCTTATATTACTGGCCGGTATCCGGGAGCGGATGGATTCTACAGCGCGTGTACCCAAGTTGCTACAAGGCGTTCCCATCTGTTTGATAACGGCCGGCATGATGGGATTAACATTTGCCGGGCTTTTAGGGCTGGCCAAGTAGTTTTCAGAATCTAAGTTAATAAGAGGGTAAGTAAAAATGGGACCAGTAACGACAGCGATCTTAGCCATGGGCGGTCTAGGGGTGTTTTTGAGCATTCTCCTGGGTGTTGCCGCCAAAGTATTCTTTGTTTATGTCGATCCGCGCATCGGCCAGGTGGCAGATGTATTGCCGGGCGCCAATTGTGGCGGCTGCGGCTACGCCGGCTGCAGCGACTGTGCGGCGGCTATGGTGGAAGGCAAAGCGCCGGTTAACGCCTGTAAGGCCGGCGGGGCCTCGGTGGCGCAGGCAGTGGCCGGCGTGCTGGGTATTTCGGCCGCGGCGGCAGAACGCGAGGTAGCCCGGATCTTCTGTAAAGGCGACAGTGCCAGGGCCGAAAGAAAGTTCAAATACATGGGTATTAATGACTGCCGGGCGGCCATGCTGGTCTCCGGTGGTGATAAATCTTGCAGTTACGGATGCCTGGGGCTGGGTACCTGCGTGGCCAATTGTCCATTTGGGGCGCTCAGCATGGGTGAAGACGGCCTGCCCAGGGTAGATGATGAGAAATGTACGGCCTGCGGGACATGTGTTAAGCTGTGTCCGCGGCATATCCCTAAGGTAGTTCCGGTATCGCAGAAAGCGGCCAGCCTGTGCAGCTCGCATGATGTTGGCAAGCTGGTCAAGGAGATATGTGAGGCCGGCTGTCTGGGATGCGGCTTGTGTAAAAAGGCGTGTCCGGAAAAGGCGGTTGAGGTGGTGAAGTTCCTTTCGGTCGTGGATCACACCAAATGCACGGGTTGCGGGAAGTGTTTTGAGAAGTGCCCGACCGGTATTATTCAAAGCTTAGTTTTCACTGTAGTATGAGGAGGCGTTGAATGTCTCAGAAGATATTGATAGCCATGGATGAGTCAGAATATTCCATGAAGGCGGTGCGGTATGTGGCTGATACCGTGAACCCAAAGGCCGTGGAGGTAACCCTATTCAGTGTGCTTCCGGAAGCTCCCGGCACTGGCCTGGAAAAAGAACCCTCGCTGCATCCCGTCTTTGCCAGTAAGATGCTGGAGTTAAAGGGACTGACGGAAGAGAAGCGCAAGATGATGGAATCCGTTGCGGCTTCAGCCAGGAAAATTATGGAGGAAGCAGGTATCTCTGGTAACAGGATAACTGTCAAGATTCAGGTAAAAAAGGTCGGTATAGCCAGGGACATTATGCTTGAGGCCCAGGAAGGAAAGTATAATACCATAGTTGTCGGGCGAAGAGGCGTTTCTGCAATAAAGGAATTTATGTTCGGCAGCGTCTCAAACAAGGTGGTAAGCTCTGTACGGAACTGTACGGTCTGGGTTGTGGATTGAGAATGGCCCATATTCGCGAAGAAGAAGGAGAAGTAGTTGCCGTTGAAGGCAACCAGGCTAAGGTTAGGATAAGGCGCAGCCCGGCGTGTGACAGTTGCTCGACCCACAAGACGTGCGGGCTGCTTGGCGAAGGCGAGACAGTGCTTACGGCATTAAATACCGTAGGGGCCTCCAAAGGCCAGCGGGTGCGTGTCTCGCTTAAGGTGGAGGGGGGAGTAAAGGCATCCTTTATCTTATATCTTGTTCCCTTGGCCGGTCTGGTGGCCGGGGCGCTGATAGGTTATCACTCGCAGGTTTTGGGCGATAAGGATATTTCAGGGGCCGTTTTTAGTCTTTTGTTCGTCGTACTTACCTTCATCGGCCTAAAATATTACGCCCACCTCAAATATAGCGGAGATCAGTCCTACAATCCAAAGATTACAAAGGTAGTGGCTTAACTGGAAAGCCATAAGATTCTGCAGAGGATACTAGAGGAGAATACTTATGACTCGAGGGAAGTTGTCGTTGCTTTTTTTGTTGTTATGCCTAACCGTGTTCCCATCGGTTGCGCTGGCCTCTGAGGCCGGGCACGGGCATGGCGGAATCAATTTAGGTGAGGTACTGCCGCTTTATAGCTGCATTCCCTTTGCCGGGATGCTGCTTTCCATAGCGCTTTTTCCTCTCTTCGCACCGAAGTTCTGGCATCATCACTTCGGCAAGATCTCTGCCTTCTGGGCCGCAGCCATAGCCATCCCTTTCCTGATTGCGTACAAAGGGCAGGCGCTTTATGAGTTTCTGCACATTATACTGGCGGACTATGTGCCTTTCATTATTCTCCTTTGGGCACTCTATACGATAGCGGGCGGAATTCTGCTCCGGGGGAGTTTGAGAGGTACGCCGGTGGTAAATACGGTCATGCTTATCATTGGTACGGCGCTGGCCTCGTGGATGGGTACTACCGGGGCGGCCATGCTGATGATCCGCCCCTTCCTGCGGGCCAATAACTACCGGAAGTACCGGACCTTTATGGTCGTCTTCTTTATATTCCTGGTGGCCAATATCGGTGGTTCCTTGACACCCCTGGGCGACCCGCCTTTATTTCTTGGTTTTCTGCACGGAGTCCCCTTTTTCTGGACATTCAACATCCTGCCCCATATGTTGGTGGCAGTTGGCATATTGTTAGTGATATACTTTGTTCTCGATACCTATTTCTACAAAAAAGAGGGTGTCACGGCCCCGGTAGAAGAAGGGGTCAAGGAACCGCTTAAAGTCGAAGGTATCTATAACTTTATATTCCTGGGCGGTGTGGTAGGCGCCGTGCTGATGAGCGGCATGGTCAAATGGGGAGAAATATCCGTACTGGGTGTGCATCGCGGTGTTCAGGAGTGGGTGCGGGACGGCCTTTTGATTCTCCTGGGTGTTTTATCCCTGATTGCTACCCCCAAGAAACTCCGGGAAGACAATGACTTCACGTGGTTTCCTATACAGGAAGTAGCTTATCTCTTCATCGGTATATTTTTGACCATGGTTCCCTGTCTCCTGATCCTCAAGGCCGGGGCAAAGGGACAACTGGCTTTTCTCATTGAGACCGTTAAGGAGCCCATACACTACTTCTGGATGACCGGTATGCTTTCCAGCTTCCTGGACAATGCGCCTACGTATCTGACTTTCTTCAGTACGGCCCTGGGTGGTTTCTATCCGGGTATGGCCGAGGCGCAGGCCGTGCCGCTTTTGATTGCGGAAAATAACATATATCTTAAAGGCATCGCGGCCGGCGCGGTATTTTTTGGAGCCTGCACTTACATTGGCAATGCCCCGAACTTTATGGTAAGATCTATCGCTGAGGAAGCAGGTACGCCTATGCCCAGTTTCTTCGGGTATATGCTCAAGTATTCTATTCCCTTTTTGATTTCGACATTTATTGTTATAAGCTTCATCTTTTTTGTATAAGGAGGGTTCTATGAAACTTACCAAGGTTTTGTTCGCCACTAAATTCAGGGAATTGGCCTTTGACGCCCTGGAGTCCCTTCTGGATTTGAAGGCGGCCGGGCTTAAGGAGATAATCCTCACCTACATAATCCCCCGCGAGGAAGTGGGCTTTGTGCCTTACGGGGGCTACATGAAGGATGAAGAGGAGCGTCTGCGGGAGCAGGCCCGGATCCGGTTTGAGGATTGGCAGGAGGCCCTGTCCAAGGCAGGTGTGGACAGTAAAATCCGCATCGAGGTTGGCGAGCCGGTTCCAAAGCTAGTCAGAATTGCTGAAAAGGAGAAGGTCAACCTGATTGTAGCCGGACGGAAAAAACGGACAGCCCTGGAAAAAGTCTATGTGGGTTCACATACCCTTGATTTATTGCGCCGGAGTACGGCCATCCCGGTTCTTATAAGCAAGTATATGGTTTATTGTGATATGGAGGGACAATGTGTAAGGCGTGTTAATGAACATCCCTTCCAGAGGCCCTTGTTCGCTACGGATTGGTCGAAACCATCGCAGAATGCGCTTGAATTTATCACATCCCTGAAGGGCGCTGTAGATAAAGTAGATGTGGTCCACGTAATTGGGGTTAAGATATCCAAAGGTCTCGATAAGACAGAGTTATATCGAATAGAGAAGGAAAGTAAGGAAAGGCTGGACAAATACTGTGCGACTTTGAAGAAAGCGGGGCTTGAGGCCGAGCCCCATCTGGCCGCCGGGCGTACCGCGAGTGAGATTATACGGCTTTCTCGAGAGTTGAACTCCACCATGATTGTACAGGGAACGACAGGGAAGGATCGCGTTAAGGAGTTTTTTATCGGGAGTGTCTCACACCGTATAGCCGAGGCATCTGAGCTTCCGACGCTGTTGGTGCCGTAAGCCATAAGCTTGTAGCCAGCTTATAGCCGCAGGCTTTAGCCTGCGCATAACAGCGCAACCTAAAGGTTGCGGCTACATGTTGGTTGTTGTCGAAAAATAAAAAACGCCAGCTCATGTTACATGGACTGGCGTTTTGGTTTTGATATATCGATAAGTTATTTTTTAGGCCGTCTTCCAACCCTTAGAAGCGAATTTCTTATTCCCGCTGGTTATTATTACCATAGCCTCCACATTCGGCAATGCCTCCACAAGCCGCATGCCTTTTTCTATGCCTTCAACAAAGACAGTGGTGGAAAGCGCGTCGGCCTCCATAACCGTGGGTGCTGTAATACTTACACTTGCAGTATTTCTGGGAGACCGGCCGGTATGCGTATCAATAATGTGGTGGTAGAGCTTTTCCCGATCAAAATAGACCTCGTAGTTACCCGAGGTAGCTATTGCGCCATTATTCAATTGTATAATCTGTAGATATTCCTTACGCTTACAAGGGTCGGTAATGCCGATTTTCCAGGACTTATCCGGGCCGTTCCCGCCAATGGCCCGTATATCCCCACCGGCATTGATCAGCGCATACTGTATGCCTATTTTCTTCAGGGCGTTGGCGGCTTCGTCAACAATATACCCTTTAGCAATACCATCGAGGGTGATGCCCATGCCTTCTTTTAAAAAACGAATACCTTGCTTATTAAACTGTATCTTATCGGCATCAACTAGGGCTAATTTTTCTTTAACCTTTTCTGGTGACGGCGCATGGCCGGTCTTGGCAAATGCTTCTTTATAAAAGTCAACAAGGGGCTGCACTGTTATGTCAAAAGAACCCTGGCTCAGGAAATGAAAGTAGGCGGCCTTGCTCATAACCAGTGCTAGTTCAGGGCAGACGTCCTTAAGTTGTCCCTTATGGTTTAACCAGGATACCGGGGTGCTGTTAGAGTAGCGGTCAAATACCTTGACTAGTTCCTCCATCCGTGCAAAGCCCTTTTCCACAGCCTCGATGGCCCTGTCCTGAGATGGATGCAGCACGGTTATATTGACAAAAGTGCCCATAAGGGGAAGGGTTCTACTGACCTGATTAAGACCGTTAGAAAGTTTGGCCTCGGATGATGTCGGCCAAACGCTTGGGACGGCCATACCCAGGCCGAGCATCCCTATGATTTTGAGACAATCTCTACGGCTTGTTAAAGCCTGTGGCCCATTTTTAATGCCAGTCTTATCCATTCCAACCTCTCCTTTCCGAACCTCCGTTAAACATCCTTACCAATGAGGTCCTTACCAAAGTCATTAATTGCATCTGTAACTGCAAACTTTAGCTTGCGCAGTTTATCAGTCAATACTTGATTTTCATAGACCATAACCATTCATTAGTCAAGGGTTTTCTGTGGCGTAATAGATAATTGTTAATGGATCAAAACGCCCGGTATTACAGTCCCGATTTGTGGATGGTTCATTGTGGGCTTGACTGGGGAGGGAAATGCATTTAATGTATAATTTATAGATGTTGCAACTGGTTACAAAAACAAATAACAGGGGGTGTCAGGGGATAATGAAAATATTTATTATGATAGTGGCTTTTTGGTTATTTTTTACTTACGGTATGGGCTTGTCGCTTACCGCACAAACAGCGCAGGCGGCAAAGGGCAAGGCTACCTATGTGGGGATGGCAAAGTGTAAAGAGTGTCACCCTAAAGAGGTAGAGACATACTTAACGTGGAAGTACTCCAAGAATTTTCGAATTATCCAGATGAGAAAGAAAGACCGTGATCCGAATTGCCTTCGCTGCCATACTACAGGTTTTGGACAGCCGGGCGGGTTTCGCAGCGTAGAAGAGACTCTGCATATGGCTAATAAGCAGTGCGAGTCCTGTCATGGCCCGGCCAGCCTGCATCTTAAGGCTCCAACGAAAGAGGAACATCAGAGGACTTTGACCATTCCTAAAAATCTCTGCACTACCTGTCATAGCGGACACAGACATCCAGGGTGGTACTGATTTATAGGCAATGTCACTGATTATCGGTCATCATTCATTGGTTACGTGTGAAAAATGTTAACTATTGAGCCTCTTGCAAAACTCCATTTTTTGTCATTCCCGCAACGCTTTTGAGCGGGAATCTGGTTTTATCCAAGTAAAAACCATATCCCCGATAGAATCATTCGGGGATGACAGACAATTTCGCAAGAGCCTCTATTGATATCTTTTGCCGTTGACAAATGATGTTCACTACAGAAAGAAGGTCTGAATGGTGCATCTCAAAGAAAAACTAAAAGCTTTCTTACTTTTGCGCAGCCTTCGGGTAAAGGTTATGTTGGGTGTAGGGCTGATCTTGCTTATAGGCATGGGCACCTTTACATATATAGATGTAGTATCGCACCGAAAGGATTTCCTGGAGGAAGAGGAGAGGAAGGCTGCCGAAACCAGTGATACCGTCATGAAGAGCGTTGAATATCCGATGCTCGATGGCGAGATGGAGCAGGTCCAGAGCATATTAGAGCGCCTGCGTACATTACGAGATATTGATGTCGTGCATCTGTGTGATACCAAAGGCGTTATACGCTATAGTGGTGTGGCAAAAGGCAATATCGGAAGGGTGACGGAATCTGGTATTACTCTGGAGGCCTTACGCACCGGTAAGCTGACCAAGGGTCTGGAGATGCGGTGGGTGGAACATCCCGAGAAACCGGAGAAAGTTCTTCGTTATGCCATGCTCATACCTAACGAAAAGGCGTGTTTTAAATGCCATGGAGAAGAGCCAGCGCTCCTGGGGGTTTTGACGGTTGGTTATAAATGGGGTCGTATTGAAGAAATAGTCGGTGGCCATCTGCGCCGCGATCTTTTTTATTTTATCATCTCTATCACCCTCATAGGCTTTTTTTTAAATAAGTGGCTGACAAAGGCTATCACCCGTCCTATATCCGTACTGACTGCGTGGACTGACGAGGTCAGCCGTGGCAACCTGGAGGTCAAGCTTGACTTAGGCAAGGGGGTAAAGTGTTGGGAGATAGAAAAATGTGATAAGAAAGACTGCCCCGCCTATGGGCGCACCGATGTGATGTGCTGGTTTGTCGATGGCACCCTTTGTAAGGGCCAGCCTATGGGAAAGTTCCCGGACAAGCTTGATGAGTGTCGTGAATGCTCAGTGTATAAGGAGCACGTGGGGGATGAGATAGTTCAGTTGGGCGATTCTTTTTGTCATATGGTCTCGGAATTAAAGAGATCCAGGGGAGAATTAGAGCGCATGTACGAAAGGAACCTGCGGGCGGAAAGATTAGCCACCATCGGCAAGGGCGCCGCCCATATGGCGCATGAGATCAAGAACCCCCTTATGCTCATCGGCGGTTTTTCCAAACAGGTCTTTGAGTCCCTAGGGCCTGAAGACCCGAATAGAAAAAAGCTAAAGATCGTAACTGACGAGATAAAGCGGCTGGAAAGCTTGCTTGTCGATGTATCAGATTTTGCGAGAATGGCCCAGCCCCAGAAGAGCATAGAGAATATCAATGAGGTGGCGTTAGATATTTATAGCTTGATGTCCGAAGGGCTTCAAAAACAGGGGATAGAATTTACCCAATCACTGAAGTCTGATATTCCGGCCAGCTCGTTTGATCCCCGGCAGATTAAGCAGGTCCTTATTAACCTGGCCAAAAATGCAGTCGAGGCCATGCCCCAAGGCGGTAAACTGGACATTACCACGGATATGGAAGGCCAGATGATCAAAGTTATAGTCACGGATACCGGGAAAGGAATTCCCAGTGAAAAGCTTCAGGATATATTTAACCCATTTGTTACGACAAAACCCAAGGGGACAGGACTCGGGCTGGCTATTTCGCGAAAGATAATTGAGGACCACGGTGGGTCTATCGAAATAAAGAGTAAAGTAGGAGAAGGCACCACCTGCATCGTTAACTTGCCGATCACATCCTGATACCATAGAGGCGCTTATAAAACTCCATTTTTTGTCATTCCCGCAATGCTTTTGAGCGGGAATCTGGTTTTATTCAAGTAAAAACCATATCCCCGATAGAATCATTCGGGGATGACAGACAATTTTGCAAGAGCCTCCATAGAAGGGGCTTTTACCTTGACAAGCAAAACCGCAATTGATAACGTAAGTAAAAATGCGTACTACGAATCTGGAGGCGGTCATGAAAGAAATTAAAAAGATTTTGTGTCCAGTTGATTTTTCAGAGAGTTCAAAGAAAATTGTCCCTTATGCGGTTACCCTTGCTGAGAAGTTTAACGCCAAATTGTATCTTATTTATGTAGTTGAGGGATTGGGGCATTATGCTGGTTATATCCCACATACCTCGCTGGCTGCCTTTGAAGGCGAAGTGGCTCGAGGGGCTGAGAAGAATATGCAGAACTTTGTGGAGGAGCACCTTGAAGGTTTTAAAAACCTGGAGACTCGCGTCGTGATCGGTGGCATCAGTGAAGAGATAAACAAATTAGTCACGGCTGAAGGGATTGGTCTAATAGTTATGGGCACCCACGGACGGAAGGGGCTGGACAAGGCTATCTTTGGAAGCGTTGCCGGACAGGTTGTAAAATCCGCTCCTTGTCCGGTTATGACCGTAAATCCATATAAGGTTTAAGAGTAACTACTCAGGTTGTCAGGTTCACGGTTCACGGTTGGCTACTTTGCGCTTTTCATATCAATCTTCATCGCTCTTTAACCTTGAACCGTGAACCTTGGAACTTTGAACTCTTCTCATCAGCTCTTCATGTCTCTGATAAATTTATTTATTCGTTCTTTGTCGTGGTTATTTAAACTTTCAAATTCTATTCCCATCCCTGCCCGGGGATGCCCGGTGTCTTTTCGCGGGGGACTGGTGGTGGACCAGACGACCACTCCATGCGTCTCGATGGGCTTATTATGGTCACCGGGGAGATAAAATTTTATCTCAACCACTGTTCCTATAGGGGCCGGCCTGTCGGTTTCGATAAAGATACCCCCTTCATTCAGGTTTTGGCTGAGACTGGTAAAAATATCCATTGGGGTTGAGTAATAGATCTCAAGCCTGACCGCCTTCCTGGAAACTCGCCTTCTTTCTTTTCTGTTCATCTAACTCTATGCCCTCTTTCCGGTATTATAGGCAACGTCACTGGTTATTAGTCATTGGTCATTGGTTAAGTTTGGAAGATTGATTGCTTTTACCAGTGACAAATAACTCCTGACTAATGACATTCACTAG
>DSAQ01000150.1 GCA_011046395.1 Pseudomonadota bacterium | reverse complement strand
GTCACTGCTGCCGGTCCAGAGACCATAGGTCTCACCGGTTGGCCCGGTACCATCCGCGGCCTTGATATGGGTGTAATTCAACTGCCAGCGCACCATGGGGTTCCAGGTCCAGTTAACACCCAGAGTAATCTCATCCGTCCAGGGTGTGCCTGTGGCTATGTAGTAACTTCCACTTTTCGTATAAAGGTTGTCTCCAATCTCGGTGTGCGTGTAGCGCGCCAGGATCTCCCAGGCACCGGTACCTTTCAGGTTAATCGGGTCGAAGTTTACTTTCGGACTGGGTTTCCGCCAGCCGAAGTTACTCACTGTATTACTCTCGCCGGTCAGATAGTAGCTGACAAAAGTGCTCCAGGAGGTCATACGGGCGTCTTCATTAAAAATCTTGATGGTTTTGTCGGCATCAGTAAAGGCCTCGATACTTTTATAGCGGGTCTCGAGGTATTCACTGCTGAGCGTGAACGGGCCCTTGATATAATGGACTTCCGCCCCCCAGCGATTTCGGGTGCCCATGTCCATATATAGTGGGCTCGAAGTTGACGTATACCATTTATAAACCTTATCGTCACGCACCTGCGCGCCCATGCCGCCGGTCTCAAAGCGCGAGGTCGGCTTTGACTGATAACTGTGGGTGCCTTCCAGACAGAGGTGCAGGCCTTCGAGCTGGTGTCCCTTGTCGTTCTTAAACGGGCTGTAAAATAGCCGGGCTATCAAGTCCTTATGATCGTCAATGTCACCTTTCTTGTAATCCAGCTCCAGGCCCGCGCCGGTGAACATACCCAGGTTCCAGGTCAGGGTATTACAAAGCACATCACCCCAGGCCCACCAGCCCCGGTCGAAGTAAGGGTAAAACGGCGTGCTGGTTCCGCGTTCCAGGAAGTTGACATTATTATCCATGGTCCACCAGGAGGTGCTGAAGGGCGGCTTCATCTGCCCGGCCCTCAGGTGGAGCCAATCCCGGAACTTGAAATCGACCCAGGCATTGCGGATATAGGGACTATCGGCAAGCTCAGGCTGTACCCGGAATTGGATATATTTCCAAAAAAGCCCCTGGAAGTCTATACGGGCGCGGCGGACGTCGAAATGAGTGGGGTTGGCGCTCTGTCCGCCGTACATCTTGGTATCGAAGTGGACATTCCCCCGGACCCTCATGCTGAAGTCTCCGTCCGGCGTTTCGAAATAGAAATCGTTTTTCCAGAAACTGAAAACCGGAGTGCCCTTCTTTTTCTGTATGGTTTCCTCTATGGCCTTGGCCTTGGTGGTAACCTCCTCCATGCCTTTGAGTCTTTCCTCCAGGGTGTTTAACTTCTCCTGGAGGGCCTTCATATTATCCAACTGTGCCTTTATGGCCTTGATTTCATCCATCATCGCCTGATTGGTCTGGCCCATGGCCGGAACATGCCAGGCCAGAACAAGCATCATTGCAATCAGACTAAAAACTACCTTTTTCATCTATCGCCTCCTTATTATATGTTTTTTGGTTCTGTCATACAACGGGATGGGAGAGCCACCTCTTGCCAGGTTTTAATGAATGGCGCTTGTTTCTTCATCCGGCTCCCGGGTGCGGAATCTCTTGAACAAAATCCTGGCCGCAACCACGGTTATGATGAGCATGGGGAGGTAGGTGCGCACAAATATGGC
This sequence comes from Pseudomonadota bacterium, assembly GCA_011046395.1. Lineage (GTDB taxonomy): Bacteria > Desulfobacterota > QYQD01 > QYQD01 > QYQD01 > QYQD01. The sequence goes on along the minus strand of DSAQ01000150.1, from coordinate 61,320 downwards.
CGCCTTATACTCAGGATCCCGGCTGCCCAGATACATACTCAAGGTAAGCTCGGCCAGGATAAGGATATCCATGATAATAATTACTATCTTCTGCCTGGAGTTCATGGTCCTTCCTTCCTTCCTTTTTCTGGATACCTTACTTTTTCCTTAGGTCTTGCTTGGAGACATTCATGACCTTCAGGGCCACCTTCTCCGCGCCGACCACCTTGTAGGCGATGCGCACGATATCCCCCGGCTCAGGGGGAATACCGATCTTGGCCGTGGCCACATTTACCTCCACCAGGTTGCCGGTGGGGACACCGTATTTATGCTCCGGGGTCATATTAAGGTCATACTCTTCTACGGTCATGGTTTTTTTCTCTTTGTCCTGGCTTACGAACTTGCCCTGTAAGACCTCGGCCGCGCTGGCCAGGGATACAGAGAAGAGCAGGATCAATAAAGTCGCCAGGTACATGAGGTATTTTCTTCTCATAAATTTCCTCCTTTGTGGTTTATCTTTACTAAAAGCTATTTGCCGGAAGCGAGTTTCTTTTCGCGGAGCTCAGCGGACGCCCCTTTGAACATAATGCCCATGATATAAATACAGATGGCGCTAATGACACTCAGGATAAGGGCCGCGGCGGCAGTATCGTATTTAAACTGTTTCAGGATAATAGAGATCATACAGCAGAGCACGGCAATGCCGAAAGCCACGCGGATGCCGTAGCCCTTGGAGTACTTGGTGGCCACGGTGCCGATCTGGGCGCCGATAGCCGCCCCGGAGAGCATGACAAATACGGCCACCAGCTCGATGCGGCCCTTCAGGGTATAGGTGAAGGCGCCGTATAGGCCTGAGATCATAACTTCAAAGAGGTCTGTGCCCACGGCAATGTGGGTCGGGGCGCCGATGAAGTAGATCAGGGCCGGCATACGCAGCAGCCCGCCGCCGATACCCAGGAAGCCGGCCAGCACACCGGTCAGGAAGCTGACGAAGATGGGCAGCCAGGCCGAACAGGTAATCCCGGCCACCTTAAAGTGCATCATGGGAGGAATCTTGATCTTGTGCAGGGTCTTATACCAGGTAAAACCCTCCACGCCCTTTTCTCCAGCAGCGGCCCCCATCTTGGACTTTTTGACCGCTTTGGCATAATCAGAAAAGACCATTAAGGCGATCAAGAACAGAAAACCGACGTAGATCCAGCGGACGATGGGGCCCACCATACCAATACGTTCCAGATACATGACTATCTGGGCGCCGATCTCGATACCGGCCATGGTGCCGACCAGCATGACAATACCCAGCTTGTAGTCCACGTTTCCGAACTTGGAGTGTCTAATAGTTGATATCATCGACTTACCGGCGATATGGGCGATGTCCGTGCCTATGGCAAAGGCCATGGGAAAGCCCAGGATATTCAGCCCCGGGGTCACCATCCAGGCGCCGCCCATGCCGAAGAATCCGCCGATGACCCCGACGGAATAACCTATTAATACCATGCCCGGCCAGAATATACTGACCCCGGCGATGGGCATATACATATACCAGAAAGAGTCCATAATTTTGTGTAACCTCCTTTCTTAATTAAAGATGTGCGGAGAACCTCCTATGCCCCGGAGGGACATAAGCCTAGTGTTCGACGAGCTTTCTTGACTTCAGGTCCAGCCCGGTGCGCTCCATAATAAAATCCATTATAAACCCCAGGCCGGAACCCAGGGCCGCGGTCAGGAGCACGGCCCAGATAGCAAAAAGCAGGATGTTCTCATTATAGAGATTGGCAAAATAGTGCTGGACGCCGGTCAGTCTCCGGGTATCGGCTACCACCACCAGATCGACGGCCTTTGGCCCGCCGGCCCAGGCCAGGGCGGGCAACCAGACAAAAATCGCAGTTAAGATGCCTAAAACCTTTTTAGATAACTTTTTCATAAATAGTATCCCTCCTTAAAAAGCAATTAACCCTCCTTCGTTTAACGGACTACCAGAACCGAGCAGGGGGCATGAGCAACCACCCTCCCGGCCACGCTGCCTACCAGGAACTTATCCAGGCCGGTCAGCCCCCGGTGTCCCATAACGATCAAATCAAACTTTTCTTCGGCGGCAAAGGTAACAATGTTATCCGCCGGAGAGGCGCCTTGTTCTACCCTGGTCTTGGCCTTGAGACCGGCCTTTTCTACGATTTCCTTGGCCTGATCCACGGCCCGAATAGCCTTGTCTTTAAACTTGTCGAGATAGCTGATGGGAATCTCCTCCACGTCCTGGAACTCCAGGGCCACGGACATCACGGTTATCTCCGCTCCCTCCTTCTTGGCCATATCTATGGCCTTTTCCAGTGCCTTTAACGCAAACGCCGAACCGTCTACCGGAATCAGTATCTTCATATTGTTTGATCACCTCCTTTCCTTAGTTTGCGCATGAATGGCGCGATTTTGAATCGCCATTCATAAACAGCAAATTACGTGCCAACTAACAAAGTTTTTGACAGGAAAAGACAAAGTTGCTATAAGAAATTACAAAACCTAGACTTTTCGGTTTGAGGGACATACATGCGTCTCGGGGGTTTTCACCAAGAGATCCTCGCCAAAATGCCACGTGGACCGATTTTGGCGCGATGGACATTCCGCAAAAGGCTTCTGGTGGCCCTGATTCCACCTGTCTTTCTTATTCTTGTCCTCACTGGTTATTTAACTGCCTGGATTTCCAATAAGTATTTAAGCGAAGAGGTTAATCGGGCCCTTCAGATTCAGACGGCTGCTCTTAGCCGTCAGTTTGAATTATTTTTTCAGGATTGTCAGGAGGAGCTACAGATTTTGGCTTCCGCATCGATCTCGCAAGAAAATCTGGCCAGTTTTGCGAAATATCGCAAGACTAAATATGGCGAAACAGCATTCATTGCTGCTGATATAAGTAAGACCATATTTATTTTTAAGGAAAAGAACGGAATCATTGTCGTACCTCCATCTAAGATATCTCTCATCCATCCCGGCCCGCTGGCGATGTCAGATCAGGTCCGAAGATTGCCGAAGGGTGAAGTTCTTTTCTCCACACCAGTGAGGACAACTTATCCCAGGATACAGGAGGGTATTCGATCTTCTGGCCTGGTCATGGATATCGTCCGGGTGGCCACGCCATGTTTTGATACTAATGGCCATTATAAGGGTTTTTTCTTGCTGTCTTTTGATGCTGGCCGACTAATGGATGTCTTATCAGAGGTCAGATCGCCTCAATCCCCTCTGTTTGGCCTCAGCCGCAGCCCATCGGCACGCTGGGCCTATCTCCTAGATGAAAACGGCTGGGTTTGTCTTTCTTCTGCCCCAGTTAAGTCCACAGCCGAGGCGGGGACCAGTGACGTAAAACAAGGGTCCAGTACCCCTGACGGCGGAACAGGGGCTATCTACCGGCCGGGCGGTGAGCTAAAAGGATACTGGAAAATGGTCACAGACATCCGGAAGGGAAAACCGGGGACATTAGAACTACCGGCGCTTGAAGCCGCCCGGGCAGATTCGGGGCCTTATATGCACAGTTATGCCCCCATATTTCTGTCAGATGGGTCAGGAGAGAAAAAAAGGGTATTTGGAGGTGTGGTTCTCGCGGACCGGAGCGATGTTACCCTGTGGGCCAAATATGCTCACATCAATCTTATCCTCGTCATAACCCTGGGATCCACCATTTTAATCTCTCTGCTCATAATTGCGCTCAGCCGGGTCATTGCCCGGCCGATACTTAATCTGGCCGCGGCCGCTGAAAAAATCGAGAAGACCGGATATCTTGAGGAGATAAAAGCAACTCAAACCGATGAGGAGACCAAGATCCTCCAGACGGCCCTAAATAAGATGATTTCTACACTGAAGTCACAGATGGAGGAGATCCAGAAAAAAGATGAAAAGATAAAGGAACAGAGCAAGAGAGAACGGGCCCGACTGGAAGAAGAAGTAGAGGCACTCAAAAAACGTCTTCAGGTCCATACCATCAAAGAGATTATAGGGGCTAGCCCGGCCATAAAAGCCTTGAAGGCAGATATTTCACGGGCGGCCTCTGTTAATGCAGACGTATTGATTATAGGGGAAACAGGGAGCGGCAAACAGCTGGCTGCCGAAGCCATTCATAGGCACAGCAGCAGGAGCGATAAGCCCTTCATATCCATAAATTGTGGGGCGCTGGATGAAAATCTGCTATTGGACACGCTGTTCGGACACGTAAAAGGGGCCTTCACCGAGGCCAAAGTCGACCGCAAAGGGGCCTTTGTGGCTGCAGACGGCGGCACGTTGTTTTTGGATGAGATCGGGTGTGCCTCGCCCCGGGTTCAGCAATCCTTATTAAGAGTCCTCTCCATGCGAAAAATCAAGCCGCTGGGCAGTGACGATGAAATAAATGTTGACGTCAGATTAATAGCGGCTACTAATCTAAATCTTAAGGGATTGATCGAACAGGGGTCTTTTCGGGAAGACCTATACTATCGTCTGGAGGTGCTGACCATTAAGACCCCCTCGGTGCGGGAGCACAAGGAAGATATTCCTTTGTTAATAGATCACTTTTTAAAGCAGGCCAACAGCTTGATGAATAAGGACATAGAGGGTCTGAGTAAGGGCGCCGTGGAGAAGATGATGAACTATCCGTGGCCGGGCAACGTTCGGGAATTGATGAATTGCCTAACCCGGGCCGTGGCCATGGCCGAGGGAAGCGTCATCCAGGCCGAAGACATTAAATTAGGGGACGAAAGACCTACCCGTCTGGTCAAAAAGTACATCATTTCCCAGGATGACCAATCCTCTGTTTCTCGACCCATGGCACCGTTTTCGGATATCCCGCCGGGATTGAATGAGCGGCAGAAAAAGGTTTTTCCTTTTTTAATGGAGAACGGTAAGCTAAACCGCCTAAAATACCAGGAGTTGGCCGGCCCCAACCTTCCTTCGCGTACTGCACTTTACGACCTACAGGACTTGGTCAAGAAGGGTGTACTAAACAAAGTAGGCAAAGGCCCGGCGACCTGGTACTATCTGGCTGAATCGGGAGGAGGGGGACACAGCAATGTCTGAGTAGATTCTAGTTTGGTCAAAATAAACTACTATCCCGCGGCAAGCTTCGGGGAATTAGATCCGAAGCGATTAAATTGTTGAACAACAATCGGTGGTTGTAACTATGGAATTAGATGATATAACTAAAAAAAATAAGCTAATAGGCAGGGCAGGAGTGCTTATTTCCCTGGTTTTTCTGCTTTGCATAGTGGACAACTTTGTGTCCAGCCACCGGGAGCCAAGTAACGCATTTCGAGCCTTGCCTGGTACTGAACAGGCCGTCAGCGGCAAGGTGGGCAGGAGATTGACATCAAAGGATGATGTAGTCCTTTTCACCGACTCGAACCGGATAAAGATAGAGTTCCAGGAGCCGGAAGGGGGATTGTGGAGGGGAATACTAAAGATCGGCTCCTTCGTAGAACCGGGTGTATACTCCTTTATGGTAGTACCCAGGGGAGAGACCCCTACCGAGGAAAGTCCGAGATATAAAGTAAGGGTTTTTCCGGATAAGAACAGTTATCAGCATAGTTTCAAGTCTCTGATTTACCGGTATACCGGTGTTTCCCCGCTTTGGATTGCTATCAGCCTTGTCCCATTAATAGCCTTAACCTTCGGTCTATCCTATTATCTTTCCGGCAAGAAAGAGGATTTATTGGCCAGGGAGGGCAAGGCCGAGATATTCAAGGTCATTAAAAAGGGTAAGAATTGGGAGATAACCTTTGGGCTGGGACAAAAACACGGTTTAAACCAAGGTGACCCTGTATTAGTTTACGACCATGACGGTATTATGCTGGGAAAGGCCGAGGTGACCAAAGTGTATGACAGATACGCTAGCGCCGATCTTTCCGATCTGCCGGGACTCAAGCCACACTACGTAGCGCGCAGTAGTTAAACCTGCTTGAAGACTCGATCTGGCGTGGATCAGGGAGTGGCTATCTAGGCGCCCTGATCCACAGTCAAACCATAATCTATCCATCCTACCGCGGATCTGGTGAAGTCGCCCCAAGAAAGATTATTTTTTCCTCAGTTTTAACAGATAGCCGCCGATACCGCAGAAAACTACTACTGCGGCCGCGATCAAAATAAGAACGTCGTTTGACATAAATCTTCACCTCCCCTCAAAAACAAATTGGCTTATGCAATCCCCGGACTTGCCGGCTTAGGAACAACACTTTGCAAAAGCCTGTGCAACTTCTCCAGCATAAAAGGTTTAGTTAACCATGCAGTATCCTGCCGCGATTTCTCCACCGCGGGAGGATAGGCAGACATATAGATAAATTTTATTTTCATTTTTTTCACCTTAGCCTTCTTCCTCAAAGTGAATCCATCCATCCCCGGCATTTCAATGTCTGTAATGACCACATCATAGGGACTCTCTTTTAATTTTGACCATCCCTCGAGCCCATCAGCGGCCTCATCTACCTCCCAACCATTCGAATTGAGATACAAGACCAAGGTGTGTCGAAAATTAGTATCATCATCCACAACCAGTATTTTCATGCTCCTTTAGCCACCGCCTTTATAAGAGACATATTCAAAACTTGTGCCACAATAGGCCTATAAACTTAAGATACTGATATTACGATGTATTGTTATATGGGGGCTAGAGTATTTGTTTATCTTGGCATCAAGTTGATACTATTACGGGTAAGTGGAAGGATCATTTTGAGACTAAAGCTCAGCCACAAAGCCACTAAGGCACAAAGGAGGGTATCAATTTTAATCTTTTTTTATCTCTGCGGCCTCTGTGGTCTCTGCGGTGAATAGTTGCTTATATTCTTTCAATCGGCGGTGCAGCGTGGCCTTGGATATTTGCAGAATTTCACAGGCCTTTTTCTTGTTCCATCCGGTTTTTTCCAGAACCGAGAGGATATAGCCTTTTTCGAGGTCACTCAGGCTGGCAGGCTGATCTGATGAGTAGACCGGCAGTATCTTTTCTCGGACCAGCTTCTGAAGACTGCCCGGCAGGTCTTCGATGTCGATACAATTCTTGGGGGTAATAGCTAGCGCATAACGGATGGTGTTTTCCAATTCCCGGACATTTCCCGGCCAGGAATACCCTAAAAAGATATTATATACCCGGGGGTGGATCATATCTACTTGTTTATTCATTTCAGATGAATAGGTTTTCAAGAAGTGCTGGGCCAGAAAGGGTATATCCTCCTTTCGGGCCCGTAAGGGCGGCAAGTCAAATCGGCAAGCACTCAAACGGAAGAAAAGATCGTCGCGGAAGCGCCCGGCCTCAATTTCGTGTTCTAAATTTTTGTGTGTAGCCGCGATAATTCTTACGTCAGCTTTTCGGGTGATGGTTTTCCCCAGTCTTCTAAATTCTCCATCTTCCAAAAAACGTAATATTTTTACCTGGAAGGATAAAGGGGCATCCCCGATTTCATCCAAAAATATGGTGCCACCATCGGCCTCTTCAACCAGCCCTTTTTTGTGACTGGTTGCCCCGGTAAAAGCACCGCGGGTATGTCCAAAGAGTTCACTTTCCAGTAGGGTTTCCGGAAAAGCGCCGCAATTCAAGGCTACAAAAGGCCTGTCTTTCCGGTGGCTCACGCGATGCAAGGCGGCGGCTATAAGCTCTTTGCCTGTTCCACTTTCTCCCATTAACAAAACAGTGATATTTTGAGTAGCCACCAGACAGATTTTTCGTAATATCTCCTTCAGTTCGCGGCTTACCGTAATGATGTTTTTGAACTGATACTTGTCGATTAACACACTTTGCAGGACCCGTATGGTCGATTCCATTTTTTGCCGTTGGAAGGCCTTCTCTGCGGCTAAAAGGATCTGATCCTCTGTAAAGGGCTTGGTGACATAGTCGCTGACTCCCAATTTGGTGGCGGCGATAGCACTGTCAATAGACCCATAGGCGGTCATCATAATGACGGATGAAATCGGGCACAATGCCTTGATTTTTTTGATTAACTCTAATCCATCCATGTCTTCCATAACCAGGTCAGTGATGACGAGGTCAAAAATATCTTTCCGGACAAACTCCAGGGCCTCCTCTCCAGTTCCAGCCTCCTCCACTTGGTGGCCCCTCAACTGAAAGGCTATGGCCGTGCTGCGACGCAGTCCCTTTTCGTCGTCCACAATGAGTATGCGGGCCATTAATTCAACCGCTCTAAAGGCAGCACCATAAAGATGGAGGTGCCTACTCCTTCTTTACTCTTAATCTCCATATCTCCCCCATGTTCCTCGATGATTCTCCTGGCTATAGCCAAACCCAGGCCCAGACCTTTGGTTTTGGTAGAAAAGAAGGGCTCAAAAATCTTTTTTATGTGGTCCGGAGATATTCCTTTTCCATTATCCTGGATGCCGATTTTGAAAAAGGGCTGATGATCCAACGTCTCCTTCTCCGTAGTAATGATTATCACTCCCTTACCCCTGGTGGCCTGCAAGGCATTGATCAGTACGTTTTGGACGGCCGTTTTTAATTGGTCGGCATCTACCTGCACCGGAGGCATGTCTTCAAAAAGACATTGAATTTGAGAGTTGCCCATCAACGCTTGATCCTTACTCAAGAAGGTGACCATTTCGGATAGTAACTTATTGATGTCTATGTGACGATACTGGAGGGACTTGGGACGGGTATAGGTAAGGAAGTCATGCACAATGTTATTCAGCCTGCCAACTTCCGCGGACATGATTTCCATAAGTTCCTGCTGTGGTCCGGCCAGCTTCAGGCTCTTACGAAGTATGCTGATGGAATTGGATAGCGCTCCTAATGGGTTGCGGATTTCATGTGCGATGGAAGCGGCTAGTTTACCCATGGCGGCTATGCTTTCCGATTTAACGAGCCTCTTCTGAAAATCTATTATTTTCTCTTCGGCCTTTTTGATCTCGGTTATATCTTCTTCATAAATGGTTACTGAAGTAACCTCACCTTCGGGAGTAAAGGCCGGAAAGTAATTATATCGAAAAAAACCTCCCAAAACCGGCTGCTCTTTTTGCAAAGAAACCGTTGTCTTGGATTGAAACACTTCCTGGAGGGCACATTCAGGGCAGGGTTTTTTCCTATGGCGAACCACCTCGTAACACCTTCGCTGTTTGGCATCATCTACATTATAGTCTCTCAGAAAGGCCTCATTAGCCTTGATAATGCAAAATTGCGCATCAACTATAAAAATGTGTGCGGTGATGGCATTAAAAGTAGACTCCCATTGCCTCTTGTCGCGAGATACCGTATCAAATAGCCTGGCCTTGGCGATGCCGATGGCAATCTCTTCTCCGAGAGACTGCAGGACCTGAAGTTTTCTTTCCAGGAACTCTCTCGGCATTTGGTTGGCCAGGCACATAATCCCGACCAGTTCGTGGCTAGAGTATAGAGGAAGGCTGACCATAGACTGTATGCCGTGCCTAGTCAAGGCTTGGGGAAGGGCAGAAGAGTCATTGTTTAACACCGCCTCCCGCTGATCTTTAAACATTCGCAGGAAATTTTCAGGCTGTATTTCACTACAGAAGGACCTTGGATCCACGCTGGTTGAGTCATGATTTTCAAAGGTTTCCCACACCTCTTTCCCCGGATCGCGGACATGAATCCAGGCCATATCTGCCCCGGCCCAGAGCCTGCTCTTCTTTAGGGTTTCTTGACACATACTGGGCACATCCCATGATCGGTTTACAGCATGGATAATACTGTTCAAAACCGAAATTTCCTGGGCGTGCTGCGAAAACTCTTTCCGGACCTTTTCTATGGTTTCCCTTTCGTAAGTAGTCCGCTCGTCTTCCAGTTGTAAAAAATCCCATAACAAGTTGGCAGCCGCGTGATCCATAATGCGCATATGCTTTGGCTTGGAATAAACAATCTCATCTCGCACTGCCCGCTTGCCGGTGACCTCTATTATCAGGTCAAGCGGTTTTAGCTTATAAAGATCATGATAGTCTCTGGTAGTAAAGATGCCATGCTGGCGCGCATAGGCCAGTCCAGGGGCTTGCGGGTTGGGATCGGCTACGCCCATCACATGCATCTGAAAGTTCTTTAGTTTATTCCCAAGAGCCAGCCCTAGAAGGGCCTTACAGCGTGCCCCTCCACCCACAATGGCTACATTCAGGGTCTTCAAGGTATTAGGCAAGGGCAGATTTGGTTTTGGGGACGGCATACGGTTAGTTCGTTTCTACCAGGATCCTATCCAGTTCATTTCGGTCGATTACTTCTTTTTCCACTAAGGCCCTGGCCACTTTTTCCAAATCCAAACGCCGGCTGGCAAGTATTTGTTTGGCCGTTTGGTAAGTTTGGTTTACTATCCTATAAACCTCTTCGTCAATGCGCATGGCTGTATGTTCACTATATTCCTTGAGCGGACTATATTTGGTGTCTAGAAAAAGCGGCCGTCCTTTCTCAAAGGTAAGAGGCCCCACCTTATCGCTCATCCCATAGGTCTGAACCATACTTCTTGCGATTTCCGTGGCTTCTTCCAGATCACTCTGGGAGGCGGTGGAAACCTCTCCAAAAATGACCTCTTCCGATGCCCGGCCACCCAGCAAAACAGTTATTTTATCCAATAGCTCTGACTGGGTCAGGAGGTAGCGGTCTTCTGTAGGCAGGTGGACGGTATATCCCAGGGCAGATATTCCTCTGGGGATAATGGAAATTTTGTGGACCGGATCGGCCTGTGGCAGCGATAAGGACACAATGGCATGCCCGGCCTCGTGATAGGCTACGATTTCTTTTTCTCTGGCATTGATTAACTTATTCGTCTTTTCCAGTCCGGCAGACACGCGCTCAATGCCGTCTTTAAAGTCCGACATTTGCACGGTCTCCTTATTCCTTCGTACCGCTAGCAGGGCAGCCTCATTGACAACATTAGCTATCTCCGCCCCTACCATTCCTGGCGTAGTGGCGGCCAGGCCTTTGAAGTCCACATCCCTGGCCAATTTTAGATTTCGGGCATGAATTTTAAATATCTGTTCCCGTCCTTTCAAATCCGGCCGGTCTACCACGATGTGCCGGTCAAAACGGCCTGGTCTGAGCAAGGCCGGGTCTAAAATCTCGGGACGGTTGGTGGCCGCCAGAATAATGACCCCCTTTTTGGTATCGAAACCATCCATTTGGGTAAGTAACTGGGTCAGGGTCTGTTCATGCTCTTCCGCTCCGGAAACAGCGATACCTTCTCTGGCTTTGCCCACAGCGTCTATTTCATCAATAAAGATAATGCAGGGAGACTTCTTGGCTGCCCGGGCAAAGAGGTTTCTTACCCTGGCCGCACCGACCCCGGCAAACATCTCCACAAAGGCCGAGCCACTTATACTGAAAAACGGCACATTAGCCTCTCCGGCCACGGCCTGGGCCAGCAAGGTCTTGCCTGAACCGGGCGGACCCACCAAAAGGACACCCTTCGGAATTTTACAGCCGAGGTTCTGGAAGCGGGATGGATTTCTTAAGAATTCTATGATTTCCCTTAGTTCTTCTTCGGCCACAGCCACTCCGGCTACATCCGGGAAGGTAACGTTGGATTTTTTTTCGACAAAGAGGCGACTTGTTCCGGATCCATACCCCATTTTCCGGAAAAAGAGGAACGCGCCCAGCATCAGGATGCCGGCCGGAGCAACCCAGGAGATGAGAGTCATCACCCAGGTATGCTCGAAACCGGAGCGATAGGAGACGCCTAACCGATCCAGTTCGTCGACCAGTCTGGGGTCTTCGACGCGCCTGGTAGTAAACAAGCGTTCTTTTTGCGCTTTTTCCGGTGATTTGCTAAGCTGCGCGTCCTTCATCGCGACCAGGGAGCCGGCATCCTCGACCGTTAACTCGCCGGTGATACGATCTTTAAATAGGACGGCCCGTTCTACCCTTTTCCCCCGCAAGAGCGTCTTAAATTCGCCGTAAGAAATTTCCCGTGTAGGTCTCTCGGCCATATAGCTGTACACAAAGATGACGCCGAGCACCACCGCAGCCAGGCCGAAAGCGGCAAGGGTTGCTTTTAGCTTCATAGCCACCTAGGATTCTCTAATTTCCTCTTCCCGCATCACTCTTTTAGCGTAAGCTTCCTCAATCTTGGCCATAAGCTCTTCGATCTCGCAGGGCTTCATTAAATATTCGAAGGCCCCCAGACGCATGCCTTCGATAGCCGAATCGACTGAGGCGTGTCCGGTCAGCAGTATTACTTCGGTCAGAGGCTGAACCTTCTTTGCCTCCCGCAATGTCTCTACTCCGTCCATGCCGGGCATCTTGACGTCCAGAACCACTACATCAAACACATTATCTTCCATGTGCCTCAGGGCCTTCATACCGCTCGAGGCGGTATGCACTCTCAGTCCTCTTTCCGTCAGCCTTTTGGAAAGTGTCCGGGTAAAACGCTCTTCATCATCCACCAGCAATACTCTGATAGCCCTCTCCATCTTTTCTGTTCTCCTTGTTTTATCCTTTTCTCCCCAGGGGCAGGCATACGGAAAAGGTAGTCCCTTTGCCCTCCGCACTATTTACCGTTATTCTCCCGCCCAGTTTTTCAATAACACTGTAGGAGATGGCCAGACCCAGGCCGGTGCCCTTGCCCGGTGCTTTGGTGGTAAAGAAGGGAAGAAAAATTTTGTCTAAGTCTTCTCTGGCAATGCCGTGTCCGGTGTCGGCTACTTCAGCGCAGACAGAGTCCAATCCCAGGCGGGTGGTGATGGTAATCCCACCCTTTCGCCCGATGGCATCCATGGCATTGTTGATGAGATTTAAGAAGACCTGCCTCAGTTCAGACGCATCCGTCCATACGGTGGGTAACTCATGGTAAAAGTTACGTGTCATTATTATATCGTTTACTCTGGCCTCCCGTTCTACCAGCTTGATTACGTCTTCGATCAGATCATTTAGACTGACACTTTCCATTTTCGGTTCCAGCTTGCGGGCAAAGGCCAAGAGGTTATGCGTTATCTGGCGGCACCGCCTGGCCTGAAGCTCGATCTGGCTTATGCTGTCTTCGAACTCCGTTACCTTGGGAGAGCACTTGAGCGCCTCTTTTTTGAGCAGATCCTTCATCCATCCGGCCTCTTCTCCTATTATGGCCAGGGGGTTGTTGATCTCATGGGCTATACCGGCGGCCAGCTCTCCAATCGCAGCCAGCTTGCCGGATTGAAGAAGCTGTTCATTTAACATGTCTTTCTCGCGGTCTGTCTTCTCGATCCGGCTGGCCAGTTGTCTGGTCGTAAAAATGGCAGCAAAAACAATAAAAAAGCTGCCCCCGATAAAAATAGGGATGATAACGTAGTTAACATGGCGGAGGGCGGCATAAACTTCGCGCAGGTCCTGTCTAACCACCAGGCACCAGTTTCTATTTTGCAGCCAGGTGTAGGCATAAATGAATCTGGTTCCCAGTTCGTCTTTTTTTTCTTCCAGTCTTATTCCCTGGGCATACTTACCAGGCAAAAAATCAGACTTTTCTAGAAGATCGCCCCCGCTGCGCGGGCGGGTTTGAAGGATACCCTCCGTATTGACAATAAAGGCGTCTACGGTTTTGCCGATTCGGATACCTTCCACCAAATCACTAAACTTCGCTATATCCAGCGTCGTCCGAAGAATCCAGGTACGGCCATTTTCCACTCTTTTTACGGCCATAATAATGTGCGGCACCCTTCTCAATCCTAAAAAAACATCGCTGACATACTCTCCCTGCTCCATCACCTCTTTGAACCAGGGAGCATCCTTATAATTCCTGCCGAGGAGCTTATACGGACCCACATAAGCCACATGGTTGCCGGCGGCATCGATCACCCCTAGTTCCGTGAAAGTTCCATATTCTCCCTGGAGGATGTTGAATGCCTCTGACAGGTGATCCCCCTGCACTAAATAATCTATGGTATGGCTTTTGGACAGGGCTTTCAGATCGGAGAGCCTTTCGATAAGAAAACTGTCGATCCCATTTTGATGATCCCTGACTAGATTTTCTACATAGTGCAGGGAATTTTCCTTCAGGGTTGCACTAAAATGATAGTACAGTATGCCGCCGATCAGGATAAGGGGTATGAAGGCAGCCGAGAGGAGTATCTTTACAAAGTGTTGTTTAAGCTGCGCGTAATATTCAAGAGAGCTTGGCTTGATCTGGGGCATAATTTATTATGAAAGTGCCTAAAATTTAAAGTGCACTAAAGTGCCTAAAGTATGTTTTATTCCCGGGCCGTCTCACCGGCCTTCTTGTTTCAGTTCGGCCTGGTGAATACGCTCTTCCTGGACCAGTTTACGGTGGTAGGCATCTCCGACCTTGAGCAGAAGCTCATCGATATCGCAGGGCTTCATCAGGTAATCGTAGGCCCCCAGTTTCATCCCCTCTATTCCCGACTCGACCGAGGCATGCCCGGTAAGCATAATAACCTCCATGAGAGGGCTGATCTGTTTGATCTGCCTCAATGTCTCAATACCATCTATCCCGGGCATCTTGACATCAACTATAGCCACGTCAAAAGACCTTAGTCTGACCAGTTCTATGGCCTCACTGCCGCTGCCAGCGCCTGTAGCATCGATTTTTCTCTTCTTTAACCTGTTGGCCAGAGTAGTTCTAAAGTCCTCCTCGTCATCGACCAGCAATAACCGGATATCTTCCATTTTCTCACTCCTTATTTAGCTTTCCGCAATCAGCAGTCAGCACTCAGCCGCTGATAGCTGGTTGCTGAAAATGTTTGGGCAAAATAATATGAAAAGTGGTCCCTTTGCCGACCTCGCTTTCGACCTTGATCTGGCCGCCTAAATTTTTTATTATACCATAACTGATGGAAAGTCCCAGGCCAGTGCCTTTATTGACCGGCTTGGTGGTATAAAATGGATCGAATAACCTTTCCAGATTCTCCCCGGGGATACCCGGTCCGGTGTCGGCGATGGAAACCTGAATGTCCCCGTGCACGCTTTTCGTCGAGATCAATATCTTACCATTTTTTTCAATAGCGTCTATGGCATTGTTAAACATATTGAGAAAAACCTGTTGTAATTGTGCGCCATCACTGAATATCCTGGGCAGGGAATCCTGGTATTCTTTGATTATATCGATATTGCGAAATCTGGCCTCTCTTTCCAGAAAATAAACCGTTTCATCCAGGGTGGAGTTTAAATCTATCTCTTCATACACCATCTCCATCCTTCGGGCAAACCCCAGGAGGCGATGTGTAACCTTCTTGCCACGATTAACGTGTTTCTTGATGTCCTGGGTAGCCTTGAGTAACTCGCTATAATTGGGGTCCTTCTTTATATCACCTTCGCTCAGCAGGTCTTCCATCCATCCGGCCTTTTCAGCGATGACCGCCAGCGGGTTATTGATCTCATGGGCAATACCAGTCGCCAATCTACCGATAGAGGCTAGTTTATCGGCGTGGACAAGCTGGTTGGTAAGTTTAGATCGTTCCCTGTCGATTTCTTCCAGGCGGCCGATTACCCGCCTGGTAATAAGAACCGTACTAAAAATAATAATCAGAGAACTGACTGCAAATATGGCCAGAACGATGTTCTTAACATGGATCATGGGGCCCAACTCATCTTTTAAGTTCTGTTCAATTACCATCAGCCAGTCGTTGTTCTTTAACCAGGCCATGGCATAAAGTGCTGGCTCGCCCTGCGGACCATATTTTTCCTCTTCATTTATACCGGAAAACAAGGGGGGTATCTTGAAATCTGATTTATTCAGGACCCGGCCAGGGTCACGGCCGCATATCTGATAGACACCTTCCCGATTTAAGATATAAGCATTACCTCTTTTACCCAAAAGTGCTGTACTCATAAAATGATTTATAGTTTCTGTATCTATTGTGGCCCGTAGTATCCACGGCCTCCCCGCCTCTACTCTCTTGATGGCAATAACGAAATGGGGGACTTTTCTAAAACCAGGAAAGACGTCGCTGATATAAACCTCTTTATTACGCATAACCGATTGAAACCACCCGGCCGAACTATAATCTTTGCCCTCTAAGGCATACGCTCCTATATAAGCGACCTGAAGACCATTACCATCGATTACGCCCAGGTCCACAAAGGCACTATCAACCCTTTTTAATAATTGAAAGACAACGTCCAGGTTTTTCCTGTCTCTCAGGTAATCAAAACTGTGTGTATGGGCCAGGACACCCAAGTTGATGGCCCGATCTTTCAGGAAGAGATCAATGGTACTTTTTCTGTTTTCCGCCACATTTTTTAATTCGTTTCTGATCTTTTCCTTAACGGTACGGCTATAATGATAATAAATAGTACCGCTCAACAGTACCAGGGGGACGAAGGCGATAAACAAAATAATGGCCATGAACTGGCGTCGCAAGGTCCTATAATAGCTGGATCTATTTTCTTCTCTATCCATATCCAATCTTATAATTCACCGCAGAGAAAGCGCCCTCACTCTGCCCTTTGCGGTGAAGAATTATTGCGGGATGGCCGCAAAGGAGGAAATCTGTTTTAGCATTTCTTGCACGTACCAGTTTACCATTCCGTTGTTGGACAGGGTCATATCCAGCTGCCTGGTATGCATAGTGAGATAACCGATAACTTTCAATCTCTGTTTTAAGAAATCCTGCTCCTGTCGTTCCAGCCGGGCGAAAATAAGGTCACCCCTGACCTGTACCCAAAAATCAAATTTTTCCAGGAGAGCCTTAATAAGGTTGACCCTTCGCTTTTTGCGCGTATGGTCGGCCGCGCCGCCCTTAAAATTAAAGCAGATGTAATTTTCCGCCACACTGTCACTCAAAAAGGCCTCTACAGTCGAAAAATGGAAGCCAAATCTCGAGCTCAGATGGCAAAAATTTCTGGATATGATGAAGTAATTCCGTTCGGCAAAACGTGAACCTATGCCCGGTACAAGGCTGGTATCCATGGTTGATTCGTATATTATAGAAAGGAATCCCTTCGTATTCACCGGTGGTGGACCTTCCCAGGGCACGGCCGTTATCCCCTTCCACAAAGCCAACATGGGAATGGAGGTAATGTCTTCAAGGCTGACCGTGTTTCCTTCAATCTCTTTTCTAAACCCACCATCCAGATCAATAACCCACCACTGCATGGGGACATCGAAGACCAACCTTTTGGCCAGATGTTCCGGGAAAGAAACCTCCTTCTTGTAAGCAAAAAGCTCCCGTAAGGACATCTCATGGGCAAAACGGGTAATGTCATGTATGGTCTGGCACCCTTGAGGCCTAAAATTAGAGGCATCCGGGTCCGTAAGGTTGAGCGGCGCAATATATTTCAGGACCTTTTCCAGAGTAACATAAACAGGACTCCCCTTCATCAAGCTTACCCTCTCAGACGCCTTCTGCAAGAGAGATTCTGCCCGGCCGGCATAAACCTTGCCGCCATCGGCATCCACGGTAATGAGGTCTCCGCTCTTGATTTCCCGGGTGGCAGTTGAGGTTCCCAAAAGGGCCGGAACTTTGAACTCACGGGCCACGGCCGCCAGGTGGCCGGTGATCCCTCCCCGGTCGGTGACGACAGCGGCCGCACTATTTAAGACCGCTGCCCATTGGGGCAAAGGATTCATAGCCACAAGGACAGCCCCGCGGGGAAACTGCAACATATCCACAGTCGTCTTCACTACGAAGGCGGGGCCGGTGGCCACGCCCGGGCAAGCGGTTACTCCCCCGGCTAAGATTACTGGAAGGTCAACTTTTGATTCAGCGATCTCTTCAGGTACGGCCAAATCCTGGCCAATTACCATCAGTGGCCGGCTCTGTAATATCCGGATCGAGCCATCCGGTTCAATGGCCCATTCAATATCCTGGGGACAGCCAAAATATCTTTCCAGGCGGAGGGCCAGTTCAGCCAGCAAAGAGGCTTGCTCGTCGGTAATTGCCGGATCATCTTTTTCTTTCTCCACCACCTCCATGCGGCATATCCCTTCCTCAGCGTGGCAAACAAACTTCTGCCCCTTGGTACTAACCTCCTTTTTAAGAATAATTTTCGGATCCCCTTTGGAGAGGACAAAAAGATCCGGGGCTATGCTTCCATCCACCACTGATTTACCCAGCCCCCAGACTGCATTAATCATGATACACTCGTGGCGTATATTGGCGGGATCGGTAGAATACATTACGCCACCGGCCTTGGCATCGATCATGGCCATGCAGCCGACACACATACCGATGTCTTCATCCCGGAATCCCTTGTTCAAACGGTAGGCAATGGCCGGGACGGAATATTTACTGGCCAGTATCTCTTTGTAAGAGAGGATTAGATAGTCAGGGCTTACGTTGAGTATGGAGCGGTACTGTCCGGCAAAAGAGGCCTCTTTTGTATCTTCCCCGATGGCACTGCTGCGCATGGAAACATTGGCACCCCGGCCCACCTTTTTAATTACATCCTGATAAGCCTGCCGAATGGCCTCTTCCAGTTCTAAGGGAAGGGGTGCATTGATGATAAGTTTATGGATATCGGCACTGGTTTCATAAAGCCGGGCGATATTTTCCGGTTCCAGGAATTGAATCCGGCGGTTAATCTCATCTTGCAGACGATTGTGCTCTAAGAGCCGATCATAAGCCGTGGCTGTAATGACAAAACCTTCGGGAACAGACAGGCCAATCCGATTTTTGATTTCCCCCAGGTTGGCCATCTTACTTCCAGCCTGATCAGCCATTTCCTTATCAACAGCCTCGAGAGGAAACACTAAGTCCCCTCTGGCTGGGATTTTTTTGCCTTTTAATTCCTGGTCAATTTTTACCCAGATATCTTCGAACACCTCAAAAAGTTCCCGGTATCGACCAACGGTTATTTCGTTTAAGGTCTGTATGATCTTGTACATATTGACGGAAATGGCAGTACAGTTGGCCCTTATAAACGACATACCGAAACTGTGGCTGCTAACCAGGGCCTGTTCCATGTCGGTTATGATTTCTAATACCTTGTTATTGGTGCTTAAAAGGGTTTTAAAATTCAGATACCGGTTCGTAAAGGCAAGGCGAACGGCATCAGGAGACTCTTCTTCTCTGGCCTCCCGAGGCTTAACCCCTCGCAGCTTCTTAAAAAACTCTTTGAGTCCAAACATAAATCGATCAATTTCCTTAAGATTTTTCTAATATTATGAAATAGATAATGCCATTGTCAATGAATTTGTTCCTAAAATCTCTGCAATATCTTGACTTACAGGGTAATAAATATAAATATATAAAAAAGGCCCTTGCAAAACTGTTTGTCATCCCCGAATGTTTCTATCGGGGATATGGTTTTTCAAGCAGCGAGAACCAGATTCCCGCTCAGAATCGCTGCGGGAATGACAGAATTGGGACTTTTGCAAGAGGCTCAAAGGACCTGATTTTTTAAAAGTTGTCAGACTAATCCATGTTAATTGTGAATGGATTGGAGAACACGACTAAATGGGCAAATCACAAATCACAACAAGTAAAAGCGACCGCCTTTCACATCTGCACAAAAATAATTTCGTTGGTCAAGAATCATACCGTACACCTCCCGGGCACGAATACCTCTTTGAGGCCATTAACCTAACCGATAATGCCATTATTTGCAAAGACCTGGAGGGGCGCATTACCTTATGGAATAAGGGAGCTGAACAGTTGTATGGCTATAGGGAAAAAGATGTCTTGGGCCTGGCCGCAGAGGTATTAGAGCCGGAAGAAGTAAAGGGCGAAACACTTAGTATTATAGCTAAAATCGTAAATAAAAAGGAAGTTAAACGTTATGAGACGGTACGCCTGACCAAAAGCAGAAAATTAGTCCATGTCGAACTAACGGTTTCTCCTATTAAAGACGTACACGGAAATATTGCAGGAATCATTGCCGTTGCTAAGGACATTACCGGGAAAAGACGATTGGAAAAACAGGTCAAAGAATATGGCGACAACCTCCGACGCCTGTTTGGACTGTTGACTTATCAAAAAAAGATCCTGGCTAAGTCGTCTCCTGAAGAGATTATCCGCTCTATAGATAAGGTAGCTAAGGATATCTTTTTAGGTGCTGAAAGGCTCTTTTTCGCCCCAAATTCCACATCAACCGACCTAGTTACTCTAAGCAAAGCCAGTCTACCACCAACGATAAACCGTCGTTCCATCGGCTCTTTCCTGCAATGGATGACAAGCCTGGACCACGCTGTAGTTTACAGCGGTAATGATCACCGCAGTACATCTACACCCTTTGATGAACTTTTGAAAATCTACCACATGTGGCATGCCTTTCCTCTTTTCTTTGAGAAACAATGCTTTGCCTATTACGTCATTGCTTTTCACCAATCCAAAAAGATTTCTTCGGTAGATTCAGAATTCTTCTATAACCTGCTTGACTTGGTTTCCGGCCCGATATGGCATGCCCTTCGTTTTGAAGAACACCTTAGCGACCCGAAGGCCTATGCACCTAATCGATTTTCGTTTTTATCACTGGTTGGTCAGAGCCGGGAAATGCAACAGATTTACAACCTAATCCAGGACATTGCCGCTACCACGGCCACGGTGCTCATTACCGGTGAAAATGGCACAGGAAAACAGTTGGTAGCGCAGAGCATTCACGCCCTCAGCCCCCGGCGAGATGGTCCCTTTATAATAGCCAACTGTTCAGCTTATCCCAGTTCTCTCATTGAAAGTGAACTTTTTGGCCACGAGAAGGGAGCCTTTACCGGCGCTATAAAGCGTAAACTGGGACGTTTTGATCTGGCCCAGGAAGGAACTATTTTCCTTGATGAGATTGGTGAAGTACCTTTGACGACCCAGGTTTCTCTTCTCAGAGTCCTCCAGGATAAATGTTTTGAGCGCGTGGGTGGAGAAAAAACCATAATAGCTGATGTACGCATTATAGCTGCTACCAACAAGAACCTCAAAGAAGAAATGGCCGCCGGAAACTTTAGAGAAGACCTTTTTTATCGTCTCAATGTAATCTCTATTGATCTTCCACCACTTCGCCAGCGCAAAGAGGATATTGTTCCGCTTTGCAGTCATTTCCTGGCCAAGTATAACGAAAGAGAGGGGAAAGACATCCAGGACTTTGATCCTAAGGTTATACAGTTATTCCTTGACCATGACTGGCCCGGTAACGTACGTGAATTGCAAAATGCAGTGGAGCTTGCTGTTATCCTTACTAAAGGTAACACCATTAAAGAGAAATGCTTGCCTCCCCATCTCCGTGAAACATATATCTATCCATCCACTTCTCTGGCTGAAAATGAAAAAAAACTCATAGCTCGGGTGCTTGACGAATCCAACTGGAATAAACATGAAGCGGCGCGAAGATTAGGCATTACCCGTTCCACTCTATATAGCAAGGTTAAACGTTATAAATTGGAAATGATCCTATAGGGTCATAGTCTATACAAACCATCGGTGGCCCCCCCTTCCATTATAGATTAAGCAGCCACACAAACACTTCGTCCAAGTCAAAGGAAGCATCCAGTTCACTGTAAAGGGACGAATATTAGACGTCCGGGTCGTATCTTAGACAAATAAAGTTATGCCCATATTATCTGTCATTAACAGATAATTGACTGCTTAGGGTCGTATTTTAGACTATAAATAAACCGAAGAGGTACAAAAAACGGAAAAATGTATTTGTGTATGCTTAAGATATAAGAATTTAATATTATTAGATAATATTAAATTAATTGCTTCTAATAATAAGCCCTTTTTACTGGAGGCATGTTTTTTGTAAGTATATGCGAAGCGGTCTTGAAGCAAACACCAAGTAGCCATGCGTGAGCAGAAAATCTTAAAGATAGGAGACTAAAAAGAAAGGGGGGAACTTTAGGGTAAGTCAGCGAATAGATTAGTATAATATGAATAAGGAAAAGACATTTTCTGTCTAATTTGGGTCAAAAAAGGAGGTTGGACATCTCATGAATTCATTTAAAAAAGTATACGAAGTACTTAAGACTGCATCCATGGCGCATGCCAGATGGGACTATGAAACATCTATGTCCATCTTGAAAAACAGGAAAAAATTGCTGATATTACTTGCATTGCTGCTGCCGATTCTGGCAGTGGTGATAGCATCGGCCGCTGACCTGCCGTTGATCCTGGGCGGCAAGAAGGCCTATGCCCCGGCTACGTATACCACGACCATATTCTTGTCGTCGATAGCCATAGGTCTGGTCGCTGGTCTCATCACAGGTTGCATCGGTGCCGGTGGCGGGTTTGTCATCGCCCCCGCTCTGATGAGCGCCGGGATCAAGGGTATCACGGCCGTAGGCACGGACCTTTTTCACATCTTTGCCAAGGCCATCATGGGAACGGCGGTGCACAAGAAACTGGGTAACGTGTCCGTGGGGCTGGCCATCGCCTTTGTTGGCGGTTCTATCGTGGGCGTACTGGGTGGCGGTGTGATCAACCGGGCCCTCTACAACATGAACCCGGTCATCAGCGACACCTTCATCAGTATCATATACGCGGTGCTGCTCGGTTTCCTGGGCCTTTACGCGATGCTCGACTTCTTTAAGGCCAGTAAGGCCGGCGATACCGGAGGGGCGCACGGCGGCGGCCCGGTTGGTGAATTGACGGGTCTGCCCCGAAAACTGCAGGGCATCAATATGCCGCCCATGATTGCTTTTGATGAAGACCTCGTTCCCGGCGGCAGGAAACTGTCGGCCTGGATTGTTGGAATCTGTGGGACCTTTGTCGGTTTTGTGGCTGCCATCATGGGTGTGGGCGGCGGCTTCCTGACCTTCCCCATTTTCGTCTATATACTCGGTGTGTCTTCGTTTACCACGGTTGGTACTGATATTCTTCAAATCATCATGACGGCCGGGTTTGCCTCTATCTCGCAGTACGCCATCTATGGCTTCGTTTTCTACACCCTGGCCATGGGCATGCTCCTCGGGTCCCTCATCGGCATCCAGATTGGGGCGTTGACGACCAAGGTGGTGCGCGGCATCTATATCCGTGCCTTCTACGCCATGGCCGTCCTAGCCGGCTTCTTCAACCGGCTGTTCGCCCTTCCCAAGAAGTTCGGTGAGCTGGGGTGGATAGAGATATCCAAAGGTACGGGCAACATGTTTGATACCATAGGCATAGTCCTCTTTTTTGCAGTGGTCACGACCTTCGGCCTGTTCGTCTTTGGCAAGTTTTTTGGGAACATGAAAACATTGAGAGGGGAGGGATAAACGATGTTAGTGAAAAACGCAAAGACATTCAATCTGGGGCTACTCTTGCTAGTCTCTTTTGCCATAGTATTTTACGTTATCATGTTTTTGCCGCTTTTTGACGGCAAGACGACGATTATCTATGCGGATGAGATGTTCAACTCCCTGGCCAAGGGATCGACGAACTTTATCCCGAAGTATATGGAGAAAAGTGAGAAGTTCGTGGGCAAAGCCCTGGAAATAACGCTCAAGATGGGAAACGCTGCCGAGGCGGAAAAGGCCGCTGTTCTCTTCGGGAAGAACGGCTCTACGGCTACGGTGGCGGGCGAGACACTTACGTTGGCGGGTGGCGACTACGGTAAGACCATGCTGGCTGCGGAGCACGACGCGGACCTCATGTTCAACAACCGGGGAGACGAGGTGGCCGCGAAATACGGCTTCAATGAGAAAGAGGTTATGTATATCTGGCATAGCGCTTTCAAGAGCTTGGGCAAAGAGTTGGAAAAGCAGGAGCGTTTTGAGGGATCGATCTTTCTGGGCGAGGTGGTGACCAAGGTTATCGAACCAGGATACAATTTCTATGGGATAAAGCCGGAGAAGGTGAAAGACCGCGCGGCGCTGCTGGTGGCATTTCTGGTTTTCTACGTCATCTATACGTTGTGGTTTGGTTATTCAATCTATGAGATATTCAATGGAATAGGACTGACCATGACCAAATCCAAGGCCAAGAAGGAATAGGAAGCACTATGAAACCACAGAGTCCACAGAGGAATCTCTGTATTCTCAAAAAGAATTTTCTTTAAAAGATATTACCTGGAGATAATGGATAAGAGGGTGGGATTATTGATTAATTTGTTAATTTCTCCGTGTTCTCTGTGGTTAATTTTTGACAATACGAAAACCTAAGACAGGAGGTAAAAATGAAGATATTAGTACCGATCGACGGTTCCAAGTATGCCATGGAGGCGGTCAAAATGGTATCCGACCTGGCCAAGGCCACAGGCGCCCAAGTGCACCTTGTGACGGTAACGCCCTCTATTGCCGATATAGACATTGAATATACGGCTCGTGAACGGGATTCCCTGGAACGAAAACTTACCGCTTATGGTGAAAAGGCATTGGGAGATGCCGAAAAAGTCCTTTCAGGGAAGGGCGTGACTCCGAAGACATCGGTGGTTTCATCAAATTCAGTGGCTGATGCGATCATCACCATGGCCAAGAAAGGTAAATTCGACCTTATTGCCATAGGCAGCCGTGGATTAGGGGCCACGGCCCGTTTTGTTCTGGGCGGTGTGGCCTCCCGGGTGATAAACCACGCCCCTTGCTCGGTGCTGGTGGTAAGAATTGAGAAATAATCTAAGTATGGATGCGAATAGAGTATTCACCAATTAAAAAGAAAGTCGGCATAAATCAGGATATGGCAACGATGGATAGTTGCGATCATATAGAACCATCCTTGAAAATACTAACTAAAAGCAAAAACCTGGCTTCTCACTTTAAAAGAATTCTGGAAGCCAATGGTTACGGCCTTGACTGGTATCGTGACTACCCAAGTTTTCTGGAAAACACGGGTAGAACGCCGGTCAAGGCCGTATTCCTTGATGCAGAGGTGGTTAGAGAAAGTGGCAGTAAGATATATGAAGAAATAAAAAAAACATCGTCTAAGCTGGCCATTGTACTATTACATAAGGAAAGCGACCGTGATCTGGTCAAAGAAGCCATGGGAAAAGGGGTTTATGGCTGTATTCGCGCCCCTTACGAGGATTGGGAAATTCTGAAGATGGCCGCCTTTCTGGCTACCAGGCAATAAGAGAACGACGTTTAACCCACGGTGGCACCCTGCCTTTTTTATAGATACCTAACCCGGATTAGCTGCAGGAGAACCCAAGAACCTCACCATTTGAACTTTGAACTTCTCCTATAAATTATATCTTGCATAGTTACAGTGTTCTTCCCTCCTTGTCAGCGCAAAACAAAAAGATTATATTTAAATTAATGAAAAAAGAGAGGTTGGCATTAAGGTCAATATTTCAGAAAACCGTAGATCAGCACGGCATGTTTCGTGCTGGAGACGCGGTGGTGGTAGCAGTCTCCGGCGGCCCGGATTCGGTGGCCCTGCTCCATCTCCTTTGCGAATTAAGAGAAGCCCGTCCGCTCCAGTTTTCTGTGGCCCATTTTGATCATGGCCTCCGCGGGAGAGAATCTGCCGAAGATGCCATTTTTGTCGGAAACCTGGCCGAAGAACTCGGCCTGCCTTTTCATCCGGGCCGGGGCAATGCCCTGGCCTTAAAAGAGAAAGAAGGACTTTCCCTGGAAGAGGCCTGCCGCGAACTTCGTTATAAGTTTTTGCAGGAAGCAGCGGAGAAGACAAGGGCCCGGAGAGTAGCTCTGGGACATACGGCTGATGACCAGGCCGAGGAATTTTTATTGCGATTGATTCGGGGGTCCGGGGCCAGGGGGCTATCCGGTATGCCCTTTATCCGGGAAGGGATCTTTGTCAGGCCTTTGCTCGAGGCCTCGCGAGCCGATATTTTATCTTATCTAACGGCCAATAAATTTTCTTTTCGGATCGATAGTTCAAACGAGGCGCGGGGTTTCCTGCGGAATCGTATCCGGCATGATTTATTGCCCATGCTTGAAAGTAATTTTAATCCGCGCATCCGTAGAATCTTGCTTCAGACTGCTTCCATACTGCGGGAGGATGAGGCCCTGCTGGCGAGTATGGCTGAGGAGGCCTGGACAGGCCTCGCTAAATTGGAAGAAGGGCCGGAGGGACAGGTAACAGTGCTGGATTTAAAGCGTTATCAGGAAATTCCAAGGCCGATTCAGATGAGGGTCATGCAAAAGGGCCTTGAATTAAGCGGGACAAGATTGAAGGACATCGGGTTCAGACATCTGGAATCTATTCAATCCCTGGCCATGAAAGACGGCCCTTATAAAAGGATTTCTCTGCCCGGCGAAGTAACAGTAGAAAGGATTTATCAGGAATTGCGATTTAGCCGGAAGAAGATCGATAAGGTGCCCAAAGATTTTTTGTATGAGATAAACGGCGTGGGCCGATATTTTTTGCCGGAGATCGGACGATCTATCTCCCTTGAGGTAATGGAGGGTTTAGATTCTTCTCCCCGTGAAAGCTTGCACTCCGTCTCTTATTTTGATTATGGGCGGATCTTTTTCCCCCTGGTAGTGCGTAATTTCCGGCTAGGCGACCGGTTTTATCCGGATGGCCTGGGTGGCAGTCAAAAGGTCAAAGACTATTTTATTAACAAAAAAATACCACGGCCTCTCAGGTCAAAAATACCCATAATTGAGCAAGGTGGTCAGATTGTGGGGATCCCTGGATGGCGGGTTGGTGAACGCTTTAAAGTTACCGAAAAGACAGAACAGATACTCAGGGTTTCATTAGACTGAAAAAGAGGAAAGGCATATATTTTGCTTGCAAAATATGGCGTTTTTCCTTACGTTAAGACCGTGGGAAAATAACGCAATCTTATAATCAATGTAAAAGCAGGGAGGACTTTTTGAATACGTTTTATAAGAATCTATCCCTCTGGCTTGTTATCGGCCTGATAATGATCCTTTTGTTTCAATTTTTTAATCGTCCGGGAGAGGAGAGCGGTGAGGCAACCTATAGCGACTTCCTGGATAAGGTGGAAAAGGGAGAGGTGTCGCGGGTAACGGTGCAGGGAGAGCGCATCCATGGACAGTATGTTAATGGCCGGGCGTTTAAGACGTATGCCCCAAAGGATGTTGATCTGGTTAAAATTCTGCGGCAGGCTAACGTCAAAATAGCGGTAAAACCGGCGGAAGAATCGCCATGGTATTGGACACTTATTATCTCATGGCTGCCCATGCTTCTTCTCATAGGGGTCTGGATATTTTTTATGCGGCAGATGCAGGCCGGGGGCGGCAAGGCCCTTTCTTTTGGCAAGAGCCGGGCCAGACTCCTTTCCGGTCAGAATGTCAAGACAACATTTGCCGATGTAGCGGGTATAGATGAGGCCAAGGAGGAGCTGGCCGAGATTATCGATTTTTTGAAGGATCCCAAGAAGTTCACCCGTCTCGGAGGACGAATTCCCAAAGGTGTGCTCCTCATGGGCGCGCCGGGGACGGGGAAAACTTTACTGGCTAAGGCCATAGCCGGAGAAGCTGGAGTGCCTTTTTTCAGTATAAGCGGTTCTGATTTTGTGGAGATGTTTGTAGGTGTGGGCGCCTCCAGAGTACGCGACCTCTTTGTGCAGGGGAAGAAAAACGCCCCGTGCATTATTTTCATCGATGAGATCGATGCGGTGGGCCGCCACCGGGGCGCCGGACTGGGAGGAGGCCATGATGAAAGGGAACAGACACTCAATCAGCTTCTCGTAGAGATGGACGGGTTTGAGTCGAACGAGGGAGTTATTATCGTCGCGGCCACCAACAGGCCGGATGTCCTTGACCCGGCTTTGCTCAGGCCCGGCCGGTTTGACAGGCAGATAGTCGTGCCCACACCTGATATCCGCGGCCGTGAAGGTATTTTGAGAGTGCATTCCCGGAATATGCCCCTGGACAGTGATGTGGATTTGAGCGTCCTGGCGCGGGGTACGCCCGGCTTCAGCGGAGCGGATCTGGAAAACATGGTTAATGAGGCAGCCTTACTCGCAGCCCGGAAGAATAAGGAAAAGCTCCAGATGTCTGATTTTGAAGAGGCCAAGGATAAAGTTATGATGGGCACGGAGAGGCGCAGTATGATCATCACTGAGGAAGAAAAACGCATAACCGCTTATCATGAAGCCGGCCATGCCCTGGTAGCTAAACTCCTGCCCGGGGCTGATCCCATCCATAAAGTAACCATCATTCCCCGCGGCCGGGCCCTGGGCCTTACCCAACAACTACCCATCGATGAGAGGCATACCTATCAAAAAGACTATCTTGTCAATAACCTGACCATTCTCTTGGGAGGGCGCGCCGCTGAAGAACTCGTTTTAAAGCAGTTTACCACGGGTGCCGGCAGTGATATTGAACGGGCTACCGAGTTGGCACGTAAGATGACCTGTAACTGGGGTATGAGCGAAGGGCTGGGTCCGCTATCTTTTGGCAAGAAGGAAGAGCACATCTTTTTGGGTAAGGAAATAGCTCAACACAAGGATTATAGCGAGGCAACAGCGGTCCGGATTGATGGGGAGATTAGGCGGCTGGTAATGGAAAGTTATCAACGTGCCAAGGATATTATCCATGAGAATATTCAGTCCCTGCACAAGCTGGCTGGCTCTTTGTTGGAGCGGGAGTCGCTGGATGCGGGAGACATCGACAAAATTTTAGGGTTAAACGGAAGAAGAGAGCCAACAGCGGCTTAACGCCAGATCCGCTTAGTAAGGGACCTTCCTTATATAAGTTAAAGTATCCGGGTGTCTTTTGGTTATCATGGATGAAGAGGGTTTGACATTGGTCTGCAAGGGCAGGGTGCTGTCCTTTGGTGTGAAGACCTATGTAATGGGCGTACTTAATGTCACGCCGGATTCATTTTCTGATGGCGGGCGCTATACGGCGCCGGATGCGGCCCTTAAGCACGCGGAAGATATGATCGAGGCCGGGGTGGATGTCATTGACGTAGGCGGAGAATCCACCCGTCCTTTTTCGCAGCCTGTCTCCGTCCGGGAAGAACTGTCCCGGGTTGTGCCTGTGATAGAGGCTATCCGCAGGCGATGGGATGTCCTGCTCTCTATAGATACTTATAAGGCCGAAGTAGCTGGTGCAGCCGTTTCTGCCGGCGCGGACATAGTTAACGATGTTACGGCGCTGCGTTATGATCCGGCCATGGTTGAGGTGCTTCTCAAACATCAGGTTCCGGCCATTCTCATGCACATGCAGGGAATGCCGCAAGACATGCAGGCAAGACCTTATTATGACGATGTGGTGGGGGAGGTAATGGTTTTTTTGCGTGAACGCATGGCCTGGGCCGGGAAAATGGGGATTGATAGAGATAGATTTATTGTCGATCCCGGCATCGGCTTTGGCAAAAACGCGGATCACAACTTAATGCTTCTTCGGTCTATCTCTGCTTTTCAGGAACTGGGGCGGCCCATTCTGATAGGACCGTCACGCAAGAGTTTTATCGGCAAGATATTGGATATCGACGTTGGGGAAAGGGATGGGGCCACGCAGGCCGTAGTGGCTGTGGGTGTCTGGGAGGGCGCGCATATAGTGCGGGTACATGATGTGCGTTCTGCCGTACGCACGGTCCGCATAGTAGAAGCCATCAGAAAGGGCAGCGTTCAGCATACGGCAGTCGGCCATTAGCTATATTTGATGGTAGAAAGCACGCAGGAAAATGATTGAATATTTGACTACATTGCGCTGGCAGGATGTCCTGGACATTTTGCTGGTAGCCTTTATTATTTATGAGATAATCCTTTTTATTCGCGGTACCCGGGCCGTGCAGATGGTGGCCGGCCTGGCTATCCTGGTCGTTTTCTATTTCATGGCGCGCGAAGTGGGACTGCAAACCCTGCACTGGCTGCTCGGCACCTTTTTAAGCTCCTTTTTTCTTCTGGTAGTCATCATTTTTCAGGATGATATTCGCCGGGCCTTAATGCAGGTCGGCCGGACCCCATTTCTAAAAGCAGATACAGCCACGCTGCAGATTTTGGAAGAGGTGGTTCGGTCGGCTGTATCGCTTTCGAATAAGGGAATCGGTGGATTAATAGCCCTCGAGAGGGAGGCCGGCCTGAAGGATTACCTGGAATCCGGTGTACCCATCGATGCCCGGGTCAGCCGGGAGATACTCTTGAGTATCTTTTATCCGACCTCACCTATACATGATGGAGCGGTCATCATTCGTAATGGCCGCATCTCGCATGCGGGGTGTTTTTTGCCTCTTTCCACCAACCCTTTTCTGAGCAAAAAACTGGGTACGCGGCACCGGGCCGCAGTTGGCCTGACCGAGCATACCGATGCGGTGGTGGTAGTGGTCTCGGAAGAGACCGGGACTATTTCTGTGGCTATTGACGGCAAAATAACACGCGATCTCGACGCTGCGACCTTAAGAAATATGCTTCAGGGTATCTGGAGTGAGGCAAAGGATAGTAAACAGTGGTGGAAAAAACTCATGAGTACAAAGATTAAAACCTAAAAAAGGCGATTCACCACAGAGAACACAGAGAAGAACATGATAAATAAAAGAAAAGACTCTCTTCCTCTGTGCACTCGTTGAGTGAAGACGATATATTATTGTTTTGCAAATTCAATGCACGAAAACACAGAGAACTACTTGAAATCATTATATTTTAAACTATTAAAATCTTTTTCTGTGCGCTCTGTGGTTTTTAACTCGTTCAATTTAGGTAAAAAATGAAGGCCGGTAAGACACAGAGATTCTGGAGAAAGAATATCGGGCTTAAGCTCTTAGCCCTGGCGTTTGCCCTATTTTTGTGGTTCTTTGTGGTGGGAGAGGAAAAGGCCGAGGTAGGTCTTAATGTCCCCCTGGAACTGGTTAACATGCCTGATGATCTGGTTATCAGCAATGAGTTTAACGGCGCGATAGATGTGCGTGTCTATGGGCCGCGTAGTCTGGTGCGTGAACTGGTCACCCGTCGTCTTAGCTATGTGGTGGATCTGGCCAAGGCCGCGCCGGGAAAGATGACGTTGCATATTACCTCCGAAGGCATGCATCTCCCGAGGGAGGTCCAGGTAACACGTATTCATCCTTCTCAGGTGAACCTGGTCCTGGAGCCGCTGGTCCGGCGGGAAGCGCCGGTTGAGGCCGTGTTAAAGGGCGCGGTAGCCGCTGATTATGAGCTAAAGGGAGTGGAACTTAAACCGGCTAAAGTAGTTTTGGCCGGTGCGGCCAGAGAAGTGGCTAAGGTAAAAAAGGTCTTGACCCAGCCCATTGATATTTCAGGAATTACTGTAAGCACGAAGGCTGTGGCAGGCCTTGACTTGCACAGGTATCACCTGAGGGTGGTGGGTGAACCGCAGGTGACCGCCTATATACAGGTTGAGGAAAAGATTATACGGAAGAGCCTGCTTATACCTGTGGAGGGTGCGGGTGCGGCCTATGGCTATAAGATTGACCCCCGGAACATAGAAGTATCAATACAGGGGCCGGTGAGTGCGCTGCGAAATGCGGACCGGAAACAGGATATCCGGGCTGTGGTGCAATTGGGGGGACTCGGCCCCGGCACGTATGTGAGGCGGCCGGTTATTGAAGCCCCGTCAGGTGTAGAGATAGAGAAGGCTGAGCCGAAATCGGTCAGGGTGAACATTTTTAAAGAAAAGCATTCAGCGGTCAGCGATCAGCCATCAGCAAAAAGATCTCAAATTTCAGATTTGAAATCAAGAAAGCCGGTGGCTGAGAGCTTGTGCTCACTTTAGAAGTAACAGGGTTGATATATGCGTAAACTTTTTGGTACGGACGGCGTGCGCGGCGTGGCCAATATCCACCCCATGACCACGGAAATAGCCATGCAATTAGGGCGCGGCGTCGCCTATGTATTTAAGGACAAAAACCGGCGGCACCGCATAGTTATCGGAAAGGACACGCGGCTTTCGGGTTACATGATTGAGAATGCCATTGCCTCCGGCATCTGTTCCATGGGGGTGGATGTGCTCCTGGTCGGTCCGCTCCCGACCCCCGGCATAGCCTTTCTTACCAAGAATATGCGCGCTGACGCCGGGGTCGTTATCTCGGCCTCTCATAATCCCTTTCAGGACAACGGAATAAAATTTTTTGCCGGCAGCGGGTTTAAGCTTCCAGATTCCACAGAACAAAAGATCGAAGACCTTATTTTTTCCCAGGAAATTGACTCCTTGAGGCCTACGGCAGATGAGGTGGGCAAGGCATTCCGCATCGATGATGCCACCGGGCGTTATATCGTCTTTCTCAAGAACACGTTTTCTTCAGCTTATAGCCTGGATGGCCTGCGGATCGTGCTTGATTGTGCCCATGGGGCGGCGTATAAAGTGGCTCCAATCGTCTTTGGCGAGCTTGGTGCCGACCTGACCCTGATCGGAGTCAACCCGGATGGGACGAATATCAACCGTGGTTGCGGGGCCCTCGACACAAAGTTGGTACAAAATAGCGTCCGGGAACAGGGCGCTCACCTGGGGATCGCCCTCGACGGGGATGCAGACCGCGTTATATTTGTGGATGAGAAAGGGAATAAGGTTGACGGAGACCATATCATGGCCATCTGTGCCTCTATGATGGCCAAGGAGAATAAATTACGCAAAAAGACCTTAGTTACTACGGTCATGAGCAACATGGGGCTCGAGGTGTGCATGAGGAATATGGGGGTCAACCTTGTCCGTACCCAGGTTGGTGACCGTTATGTAGTGGAAGAAATGGTCGGGGGCGGATACAACCTTGGGGGCGAACAATCCGGACATCTGATTTTTCTCGACCATATTACTACCGGCGATGGCATATTGGCGGCGCTACAGCTCCTGGAGATCATCTGTAAGACCGGCCGTCCCCTCTCCGAGTTGACGAAGGTTATGGAATCATATCCCCAGAAGCTGATAAACATGCGGGTAAGTGTGAGAAAAAATCTGGATGAGATCAATGGCTTCAAGAAAAAGCTGGCCGCGGCAGAGCGTGAGCTTGGAGGGCGGGGACGGGTTCTGGTGCGTTTCTCCGGCACAGAGCCATTAGTCCGCGTGATGGTGGAGGGGGAAAGAGAAGATCAGATAGAGGCCCTGGCGCAAGATCTGGCTTTTTTTCTGGAAAAGGCCTTGAAATGAGAAAGGGATGCCCTGTGCTCCTGGCGATAGATATAGGCAATACAAATATCGTATGCGGCCTTTTTAAAGGAGACCGTCTCCTTAGAGACTGGCGGTTGCATACAGACCCGAAGGTGACCGCTGACGAGCTTTTTATCAGCTTTTCCTACCTTATATCCCGTGATAACATAGCCATTTCTGAGATTCACGGCGCGGCCATTTCCTGTGTGGTCCCTTCCATGCTTTATGCAGTCGAGACCTTTTGTCAGGAATACCTGAAAGTTAAGCCGCTGGTAGTTGGGCCGGGGATTAGGTCCCGAATACAGATCTGTATAGATAACCCGGCAGAACTAGGGGCTGACCGCCTGGTCAATGCCGTAGCGGCCTTTGCCCGGTATCCGGGGGGCGTGATCGTCGTGGATTTCGGCACCGCCACCACATTTGATTATATCTCGGGACGCGGGGAGTACCGGGGCGGGGCCATTGCGCCCGGTGTGCTTATTTCCTGTGAAGCCCTCTTTGCCAAGGCCGCCAGGCTGCCCCGTGCCGCTATATTTGCCAGACCCCGGTCGGTTATGGCCAGGGATACGGTAGCGGCCATGAATGCCGGTATTGTCTATGGTTTTGCAGATATGGCCGATGGCATCGTTACCCGCATGAAAAGGGAGATTGGAAGCCCGGTTAAGGTAATGGCCACAGGAGGGCTGGCTTCTCTAATCGTCTCTGAATCCAGGACCATAAAGGTAGTCGAACCCCATCTTACCCTGGAAGGGCTGTGCCTCATCTATGAGCAGAACGTCTAGATATCCTGAAATAATCAGACCCAAGAGATTGGGCAAGGGTGATAGGATCGCCCTGGTGGCTACCGGCAGCCCCTTTGAGAGAGAGGATTTCGATAGAGGCGTGCAGGTCTTGATTTCCCTGGGTTTTGAAATCAAGTATCATCCTCTGTTATTCGAACGAAACGGTTATCTGGCCGGTTCTGATGAAGATCGGGCCCGGCTTCTAGCCGGGGCGCTTATAGATGACGAGGTCCAGGCCGTGCTCTGCGTACGCGGCGGCTACGGTACGCTGCGTATGTTGGGTCATATAGATGCCTCGCTATTTAAGACCCATCCCAAGATCATCTTGGGTTTTAGCGATGTCACCGCCCTCCTTAATTTTGCCTTTGACTCTGGTGGCCTGGTTACGTTTCACGGGCCGATGTTAACCGGACTGCCTGGTCTTTCTGATGATGGGCTGCGGCGCTTCTTAGACCTCCTTACCAGAGAGTTGCCTCTGATTATAGCGCCTTCGCGCCGGGAGATTATTCAGAAGGGCCGGGCGCAGGGCCGGCTTATGGGAGGAAATCTTACTACCCTGGTTCACCTGATAGATACGCCTTACGAGACTTCCTGGGAGGGCCGCATCCTTTTTGTTGAAGAGTGCGGGGAAAAACTCTATCGCATTGATCGCCTTTTTACCCACCTTAAACTCGCCGGGAGGCTTTCTAAGCTGGCCGGATTGGTTCTGGGGCAATTCACGGATGGAGTCGAGCCGGAAGAGGTGTGGAAATTTGCCTATCAGAACCTGCGAGACCTGGATATTCCGATTGTTGCCGGTTTCCCCTTTGGGCACGGTAAAGA
This sequence comes from Pseudomonadota bacterium, assembly GCA_011046395.1. Lineage (GTDB taxonomy): Bacteria > Desulfobacterota > QYQD01 > QYQD01 > QYQD01 > QYQD01. The sequence continues at coordinate 27,050 of DSAQ01000150.1, read as the reverse complement.
AAATAGGGCCGTGCCCATTGGCGCTATGTTCAGATTGGACGGATACGAAGGGGTACTGGAATTGGCCGAGCCTTGCCTACGGTAGGCCCGCATTAACAGCTAACATGCCTGTCTTTTCAAAAGTCGACACTCTTATGCATCAGGCCGTAGAAGAAGACGCTTTCCCGGGCGCCGTGCTCCTTATATCGGCTGAGGAGAAGGTCTTATCCCATCGCGCCTATGGGCATGCCTCTATTATTCCGTCCAGACAATTAATGACGACAAATACGCTTTTTGACCTGGCCTCCCTTACCAAACCCCTGGCTACCTCCATGGCGATCATGGCCCTGGTGGCCAATGGTGAGTTGGAGATCGATCAAAAAATAGGAGGTATCTTAGGTCTTGGCCAGGATAATCCCAAGGCGGGAATTACCTTGAGACAGCTTCTTTCCCACTCCTCGGGTATGCCTGCCTATCAACCTTATTTTGAGAGGTTAAGGGCTTATCCCCCGGGGGAACGAAAAAAGATATTACGCGGGTGGCTCCTGGATGAACCCCTGGCTGCTGTCCCCGGGGAAGCGGCTCTTTACAGCGACCTGGGGTTCATGCTGCTCGAATGGATAATGGAGAAGGCCTCCGGCCAGGGACTGGATGAGTTTGCCTCGTCTAACATTTACCGGCCCCTCGGCCTGGTTTTTACCGGGTTTCGGCCTCTTAATAGCCGCAGCTTACCTGAGCCCGGGGTGATAGCGGCCACAGAGGAGTGCCCCTGGCGCAAAAAGGTCTTGTGCGGCGAGGTGCATGATGACAACGCCTATGCCGTGGGCGGGGTGTGCGGTCATGCCGGTCTGTTTGGCGCGGCGGAAGAGTTATATGGCCTGCTTAAGATGATATTAAAGGCTTATCGGGGAGAAACAGAGACGGGACTCTTCAGGCACGAATTAATGTCGGTTTTTCTGGCGCGGCAGGGGTCGCCTCGTGGGACCACCTGGGCGCTGGGCTTTGATACCCCATCCGAAGAGGGATCGAGCGCCGGCCGGTATTTTTCCCGGGAAAGCGTCGGCCACCTTGGGTTTACCGGTGTATCCTTCTGGATGGACCTGGAGGGAGGAATCATTGTGATCCTTCTTACCAACCGTATTCACCCCAGCCGGACCAATGAAAAAATAAAGGCCTTCCGGCCGCTCATCCATGATGCCATTATGGAAGCCCTGATTTAAAGCTCAAGGCTTTTGTCCTTGACGGGACTGGTCCGCTTAAATATACTTCTCACTGGTTTCGTTGGCATTCGTAGGCAGTGATTCCTACAACTAGCCTGCCTGCCGCGTCGCGAGCCCCGGCGCAGGCAGGGATCGTGGCGGCGAGGTTCTACCAAATTCCGGCAGATGCAGTACAGCAAGCGGCTCGTCTTGAAGGAGGCTTTTCGTGATGGCGGCGCACCGGAAAAGAATCTTCATCAGCAGCGTCCAGAAGGAACTGCAAGCAGAACGGCGTGCCATCAAGGAGTTTGTGCAGAATGATCCCTTGCTCCGGCGTTTCTTTGACGTATTTCTGTTTGAAGACCTGCCTGCCAGTGACCGCAAAGCGGACGATGTGTATCTGAAAGAGGTCGAAGAGTGCGATGCATACGTAGGCCTGTTTGGAAATGAGTATGGATCAGAGGATGCCAAGAGTATCTCCCCTACAGAGCGCGAGTTTGACCTTGCTACTGCTCACGGCAAGGTACGTCTTGTTTTCGTCAAGGGCAAAGAAGATGCCGGTCGTCATCCAAAGATGCGTGCGCTGATCGCAAAGGTCGGCCGACAGCTTATCCGAAAAAGGTTTGGCAGTATTTCCGAGTTGATCGAGGCACTCTATTCAAGCCTTGTGGATTATCTTGAAGTGTGCGGCACAATTCAAAACCGTCCCTTCGAAGAAAGAACCTGCGCAGATGCAACCCTCGGCGATATGGACGAGCAAGCCGTCACGGATTTTGTGCGTCTTGCCAGGCTTGAGCGCCAGTTTCCGCTTCCGATCAAGACCCCCGTGGCTGATGTGCTTGCACACCTGCATCTTCTTTGTGGTGATCATCCAAGCAACGCCGCCATACTCCTTTTTGGCCGGGACCCTCAGCGTTTCCTTCCGGCCTCCGAAGTGCGCTGTATGCATTTCCACGGCACCGAGATTCAACGCCCTGTCCCCTTTTACCGCATCTTCAAGGGCACCCTCTTTGAGCAGGTGGATATGGCAGTGGACTTTGTCATGTCAAAGCTTAATAGAAGTGTAGGCACCCGGTCCGAAAGCACTCAGGCCCCTGTTCGTTATGAAATACCACCTGATGTGATCCGTGAGGCTATTGTCAACGCCATTGCCCACCGAGACTATACCTCGGCCGGAGCCGTGCAGGTTTCCGTCTTTGCAGACCGCGTGGAAGTATGGAACCCCGGCACGCTGGTTTCGCCGCTCACCCCTGAAAGTCTGCGCCTGCCCCATGGCTCCATAGCCCGCAACTTCCGTATATGCGAGGCTCTCTTTCTCGCCCGCTATATCGAGAAATACGGTACCGGCACTCTCATGATGATCCGGGAGAGCCTTGCCCATGCCCTTCCTGAGCCTGATTTCGTTCAACGAGGCGGAGAGTTTACAAGCACGGTCTGGCGGGACTGGCTGACGCCGAAGGTGCTGGCCGGGTACAAGCTGAATGAGCGGCAGATTCAGGCTCTGACTCATGTTAAGAAAAATGGTCGCATCTCCAACTCCGAATATCAGAAGTTATTCGGTGTTTCGAGGGCTACTGCGACGCGGGATCTCGACGATCTATTCACCAAGAAAATTCTGAAGAAAGTTGGAATCACAGGCAAGGGCACTCATTATATACTCATGAGGAAACGCATCACAAAGGACTCAAAGGACTCATGAATATAAACGCATCACAAACGCATCAAACGCCTCATTGGGAGACAATGAGCACATTTCTTAATCGCGCCAGAAATGCGCCAAATGCGCCAGTCAGCCCCTCAGGGGGCTCACGGCAACCCGATAAAAACCCGACAAACGGGACATGTCACCCCGATGACAAAAGGGGACATAAAGGGGACAAAGGGGCCAAGGACGATGAGGGATAGCGAGAAACGAATGTCTAACGACCGTAGATTGATAGAATATTTACTGCCGATCCAGGCGAACTGCTTGCGCCGCCGCCGTCGTCACGGCAAGCAGCAGGCCCTGAGCCAGGGTCAGGATCAGGAGCAGTCATGAATAACTTCGGCGAAAAAGTCAGCTTCATTTGGTCGGTTGCCGACCTCATTCGCGGACCCTACCGGCCAAACCAGTACAAGGACATCATGCTCCCCCTGACCGTTCTTCGCCGCCTCGACTGCGTCCTGGAGCCTACCAAAGACAAGGTTCTCGAACAGCAGAAGAAACTTTCGGGCGGCAAGGTCAAGAAGGTCGATTCCATTCTCTGCCGCGTCACAGGTGTGCCTTTCTACAACACAAGCCGTTACACCTTCGAAAAGCTCAAAGGCGATCCGGACAACATCGCCGCAAATCTGACCAACTACATCAAGGGATTCTCCACGCGGGCACGAGAGATCATCGAGCACTTCGGATTCGAGGAACATATCGCCAAGATCGACAAGGCCGACCGGCTCTATCTAGTCGTGTCCAAGTTCTGCGATATTGACCTCCACCCGCACGTCGTCTCGAACATCGAGATGGGCTACATCTTCGAGGAGCTGATCCGGAGATTCAACGAGGCATCGAACGAGGAGGCCGGAGATCACTTCACCCCCCGTGAGGTCATTCGCCTGATGGTGAACCTCCTCTTTATGCCGGATGGCGACATCCTTACCACCAAGGGAATCGTGAAGACCCTCTATGACCCGGCCTGCGGAACGGGCGGTATGCTCTCCGTGGCCGAGGACTACGTGCGCGAGCTCAACCCCGACGCCCGCCTGGAGGTTTTCGGCCAGGACTACAACGCCCAGGCTTACGCCATCTGCGGTTCGGACATGATGATCAAGGGACAGGACATCGAGCACATCGCCTTTGGCGACAGCTTTACCGACGGCCGGTTTCCTCGTCACAAGTTCGATTACATGCTGGCCAATCCGCCCTTCGGTGTGGAGTGGAAGCCGGAAGCCGACTTCATCACACGCGAACATGAAGAACAGGGTTTTGGAGGACGTTTCGGCGCGGGACTGCCTCGCATCAATGACGGCTCCCTTCTCTTTATCATGCACATGATCAGCAAGATGAAGGACCCGAAGGAGGGCGGCACCCGACTTGGAATCGTCTTCAACGGTTCGCCGCTGTTCACCGGTGCGGCCGGGTCGGGAGAGAGCGAAATCCGCCGCTGGATCATCGAAAACGATTGGCTGGAGGCCATTGTCGCCCTACCGGACCAGCTCTTCTACAACACCGGAATCTACACCTACCTCTGGATCGTCACCAACCGGAAGAAGCCGGGCCGCAAGGGCAAGATTCAACTGGTGGATGGAACGTCCTTCTTCAAAAAGATGCGCAAGTCCCTCGGCAATAAGCGGAACGAGGTCTGCGATGACCAGCGCGACGAGATTACCCGGCTCTATGGGAATTTGAAAGACGCGGATCATGTCCGCATTTTCGATAACGAGGACTTCGGCTATCGCCGCATCACCGTGGAACGTCCCCTGCGGCTTAACTTCGCGGTGGACCAGCCTCGAATTAACCGCCTCAAGGAAACCACGGCCTTCGCCAATCTCGCCGCCAGCAAGAAGCGAAAGGATACAAAGGCCGCGCAGGCCGAGATCGAAGAGGGCCGCAAGCAGCAAGAAGACATCGTGGCCGCCCTGCTGCCGCTTGCCGGTAAGGGCATCGTCAAGAACCGCGACCAGTTCTCGGAGATGGTGCAGGCGGCGTTCAAGAAGTCGGGCCTCAAGATTACCTCCGCTTTGTTTAAGACGATCCTCATGGCCCTGGCCGAGCGTGACGAGACGGCCGACGTGTGCACCGACGCCAAGGGCAACCCGGAAGCCGATCCCGAACTGCGCGACTTCGAGAACGTCCCGCTCAAAGAAGACGTGGACGAGTACATGAAGCGGGAAGTCCTACCACACGTGCCCGATGCCTGGGTGGACGAGTCCAAAACCAAGGTCGGGTATGAGATCAAATTTAACCGGTATTTTTACAGGTACACGCCGCCGAGACCGCTGGACGAGATTGAAGCCGATCTCAAAAAGATCGAGAAGGAAATCGCCGACATGCTCGCGGAGGTGACGGAATGACCGAAAACCTACCCATTCCGGATGATACCAAGATACTGATTTATCAATCCGATTCCGGCGAGACCCGGCTTGAGGTGCGACTTCAGGATGAGACCGTCTGGCTGACGCAAAACCTGATGGCCGAGCTTTATGAGACCACCAAGCAGAACATAAGCCTTCACATACAAAACATTTTTGAGGAAGGCGAACTGGCCCCGGAGGCAACCGTCAAGAAATACTTGACAGTTCGCCCGGAGGGGCCACGCACGGTTCGGCGGCTGCTCGATTACTACAACTTAGACATGATCATCGCGGTCGGCTACCGGGTCAAATCCGCCGTCGCCACCCGGTTCCGCCAGTGGGCCACGGCCCGCTTGCGGGAGTATATCGTCAAGGGATTTACTCTGGACGATGAGCGGCTCAAGGGCGGCAAAGGGCTGGTGGATTATTTCGACGAACTGCTTGCCCGCATCCGCGAAATTCGCGCCAGCGAGGCGCGGGTCTATCAGCGGATTCGCGAGATCTTCGCGCTGGCCCGCGACTACCGGGAGGGGGAAGAAGAAACGCAGGTCTTCTTCGCGACCATGCAGAACAAGATGCACTACGCCGCTGCGGGTATGACGGCGGCGGAGATCGTCTGCCGGCGGGCCGACGCGGGCGAGGCCAACATGGGACTTACTTCATGGAAGGGCGGCCGAGTGCTCAAGCGCGACGTGGGAACGGCGAAGAACTATCTTGACGCCAAGGAGATCGACACGCTCAACCGGATCACCGTGATGTTCCTCGACCAAGCCGAGTTCCGCGCCCAGCGGCGGCAGGATATTCGTATGCGCGACTGGGAAGGGTTTCTCGATAAGTTCCTGCGCGACACCGAATTGCCCGTGCTCTTCGGACCCGGCACGGTCAGCCGTGACGAGGCGCTCGAATGGGCGCAGGGACAATACGACGCCTTCGCAGAAAGGCGGCGGCTGGAAGCGGAAGCCCAGGCCGAGGCGCGGTACGTGGAAGACCTGCGGACCTCCGCAAAGATGCTGGAGACGCGGCGCAAGAAACCAGGGACGCCCCCAAAGAGCAAGAAGAAGGCGAAGGCTACGCGAAAGCCAGCCGGGAGAAGTCCGTCCATAAGGGGCACAGTTGGATAATAAACTATCTTTGATGAGGCAGGAAGCTATGGTAAGGAAAAAGAAGGCCGATCCTAAACGCCCGATTGCGTCTTACGAGCACACCGACAAAAAACGGGTCAACAACCCGCCCGTCGGCCTGGTGACGCCCGACACCGACCCGGACGCCGGGCAGCGGAAGACCTACGCCTACGACCCTCACTTGGACCCTCAGTTGCAATGGGCGGGCAAGGCCGAGAACACCTCCTTCGAGGTGCCCACCGTCTCGCTCCACGTCCACGAGCGCATTGACCCGCGCACCATCATCGAGGCGGTGCGCAAGCGCAACGGCAGCGGTGCGGAACAACAGCTTCCCCTCTTCGCCACGCCGAAAGAGAACCCGCCCCTGAGGGAGGCGGTCGAGTTCTACCGGCACCCCCACGGGTGGAGCAACCGCCTGATAGCGGGCGACAGTCTGCTGGTGATGAACTCCCTGCTGGAAAAGGAAGGCATGGCGGGCAAGGTGCAAATGATCTACATCGACCCGCCTTATGGCATCAAGTATGGCTCGAACTTCCAGCCCTTCGTGAACAAGCGCGACGTCAAGGACGGCAAGGACGAGGACCTGACCGCCGAGCCGGAGCAGATCCGCGCCTTCCGCGACACCTGGGAACTGGGCATCCACTCCTACCTGACCTACCTGCGCGACCGCCTGCTGCTGGCCCGCGAACTGCTCACCGAGAGCGGCAGCGTCTTCGTCCAGATCAGCGACGAGAATGTGCATCACGTGCGCGAGTTGATGGATGAGGTGTTTGGGGTGTGGAACTTTGTCAGTTTGATTCCATTTAGAAAAAAGACAATGCCTCTTGGTGCAAAATATTTAGATAGCATGAATGATTATCTTATTTCTTATTCAAAAAACATAGAAATGCTTAAATATCGAAATCTTTATCAAGATTATATGCCTGATGGAAAATCCAGATGGGTATACGATTCGGAAGAAAAAGAGTGGTATCGGTTAGTTTCTTTACGAGCACCAGGTTACTCTCCTGAACTTGATTATTCTGTTACTTATAAAGGAAAAGAATTCGCATTAAGCAAAGGACAATCATGGATTGTCTCAAAAGAAAAACTGGAAAGGTTGATTCAGTTAGATAGAATAAAGTTAGAGGGAAAAACCCTTTCTTACAAATTATACAATAGAGATTTTCCTTACCAAAAATTAACAAATTTTTGGGTTGATACATCAGGCCCCATGAAACGAATTTTCATAGTTGAAACGTCGGAATTCGTTATACAACGCTGCCTCCTGATGAGTACCGACCCGGGCGACCTGGTCTTCGACCCCACCTGTGGCAGCGGCACCACCGCCTATGTTGCCGAGCAGTGGGGGCGGCGCTGGATCACCTGCGACACCTCGCGCGTGGCGCTCACGCTGGCCAAACAGCGGCTGATGACCGCCGTCTTCGACTACTACGAGCTGGCCCACCCGCAGGAAGGCGTGGGCAGCGGCTTCAAATACAAGACCGTGCCGCACGTCACCCTCAAATCCATTGCCAACAACGAGCCGCCAGCCACGGAGACGCTCTACGACCAGCCGCTGGTGGATCGCAAGAAACACCGCGTCAGCGGCCCGTTCACGGTCGAGGCCGTGCCCGCCCCGGCGGTCAAGTCGGTGGAGGAACTGCTGGAAGGGGCGCCGCAAGTCGCCGACGCCTCCATCGCCCGCTCCGGCGAGACCTTGCGTCAGGGCGAATGGCGCGACGAACTACTGCGGGCCGGGATTCGCGGCAAGGCGGGCCAGCATATCCGCTTCGCCCGGCTGGAACCGCTTCCCGGCACGCGCTGGCTGCACGCCGACGGCGAAACCCGCCCCAGCGCCGAGGGCGCAGACCGGGTGCGCGAGGCAGGCACAGCCTATGCTCCCCAGCGCATTGTCGTTTCCTTCGGCCCGGAGCATGCCCCGCTGGAACAGCGCCAGGTGGCCCAGGCTATCGAGGAGGCGCAAACCCTCGTGCCCAAGCCCAAGCTGATCGTCTTTGTCGCCTTTCAGTTCGACCCGGAAGCGGCCAAGGACATTGACGAGACCAACTGGCCGGGCGTGACCCTGCTCAAGGCGCAGATGAACGCCGATCTCCTGACCGACGACCTGAAGAAAAAGCGCGCCAGCAACGAATCCTTCTGGCTCATCGGCCAGCCGGATGTGCGGCTGGAGCGCATTGCCAAAGGCGAAGACAAGGGCAAGTGGCGGGTCAGCGTCGAGGGTTTCGACTATTACAACACCAAGACCGGCGGCGTCGAATCAGGCGGCCCGGGACAGATCGCCGTCTGGCTGCTGGACACCGACTACGATGGGCGCAGCCTGTATCCGCGCCAAGTCTTCTTCCCTCAGGCCGGGGAGAAGGAGGGCTGGGCAAAGCTGGCGAATAACCTCAAGGCCGAGATCGACGAGGGTTTGATCGAAGCCTACCGCGGCACGGTGTCGCTGCCCTTTGCGGCGGGTGAGCACCGGCGCATCGCCGTCAAGATTGTGGATGACCGGGGCATCGAGAGTTTGAAGATCGTGGAGGTGGATTGATGGCGCAGACGACCATTGACCGCCTGATTGTCAACTCGCCCTACGCGGAGCCGGAACGCCACTGGCGCTACGAGCGCGAGACGCGGCTGTTCGACCTCGTGGAGGGTCGCCGCCCGGCAGGGTATGTGGTGGCCTCGGGCGATTCCAGGGCCTTCGACGACCCCGGCATCTTTGTGGAAATCCCGCTGGTCAATCAGATTCGCCCGCGCGTCAAGGCGTGGAGCGAAGCGGGCTATCCGGGCGTAAGCAGCATCACCAAGCGGCTGCTGGAACACTGGCGCGACCCGGAAGAGTTCGAGGCACGGCGCTTTTTCTTCTGCCAGTTGGAGGCGGTGGAGACGCTGATCTGGTTGCTGGAAGCGCCCGCCGTCGAGCGCGTGGGCATCGAGATTCCCGGCGACGGCGGGGCTTTTCTGCGCCAGTGCTGCAAGATGGCTACCGGCTCCGGCAAGACCATCGTGATGGCGATGGTGATAACCTGGCATATCCTCAACAAGGTGGCTTATCCGCGGGACGCCCGTTTTTCCAAGAATGTTCTGGTAATGGCGCCGGGGCTGACGGTGAAGAGCAGGCTGGCGGTGCTGGAACCGGCTGCGGCGGGGAACTATTACGAGGCGTTCAACATCGTGCCCTCGGCCCTGCTGGACAAACTGCGGCAGGGCAAGGTGCTCGTGCGCAACTGGCATACCCTGGCCTGGGACAGCGAAGAGCAGGTCAAGAAACGGCGCAGCGTGGACAAGCGCGGCGTCAAGAGCGACGAAGCCTACACCCGCGAGGTGCTGGGCGAGATGGCCAATGCCCGCAACCTGCTGGTCATCAACGACGAGGCGCACCACGCCTGGCGGGTCAACTGGGAAGCGGAAGGCAAATACCTGCGCAGCCGGGATATGAAAGACAGCGCTGAGGAAGCGACGGTGTGGATCGGCGGGCTGGATCGCCTGCACCGCTCGCGGGGCATCCTCACCTGTTACGACTTTTCCGCCACGCCCTTCACCCCGTCGGGCAAGAAGAGCAGCGAGGAGGCGCTCTTCGGATGGATCGTCAGCGATTTTGGGCTGAACGACGCCATCGAGTCGGGCTTGGTCAAGACCCCGCGCGTGGTGGTGCGCGACGACGCCGTGCCGGACGCCAAGACCTACAAATCGCGCCTCTACCACATCTACAACGATCCGGACGTAAAAGACGACCTGAACCGCAAGGCCGAACCGGAAGAGCCGCTGCCCGACCTGGCGCTGAACGCCTACTACCTGCTGAGCTACGACTGGCGCGAGGCGTGGAAGGCATGGAATGAAGCCAATCTGCCCACCCCGCCGGTGATGATCACCGTCTGCAATCGCACCGAGACGGCGGCCCGGGTCAAACACGCCTTTGACTCCCGGCGCATCCATATTGACGAACTGTGCGACCCGGAGCGTATCCTGCACATTGACTCGAAGGTGCTCGACCAGGCGGAAGCGCAGGAGGAGCCGGTTGCACCGCTGGAGACGGCGGAAGCGGACGCTGAGACCGAGGAAGCCGAAGCGCCAGCGGAGCGCAAGCTGACCAAAGCCGAACAGGCCGAACTGCTGCGCCGGACGGTGGACACGGTGGGCAAGGCCGGGCAGCCGGGCGAGAAAATCCAGAAGGTCATCTCGGTGGGGATGCTCTCCGAGGGCTGGGACGCCAAGACGGTGACACACATCATGGGGTTGAGGGCCTTCACCAGCCAGTTGTTGTGTGAGCAGGTGGTGGGGCGCGGCCTGCGGCGCACATCTTACGAGATCAATCCCGAAACGGGGCTGTTCGAGCCGGAGTACGTCAACATCTTTGGTGTGCCCTTCACCTTTTTGCCGCACGAAGGCGGGCAGGATGGCCCGCCTCCACCCCCGACCCCCAAGACCGCCGTCGAACCTGACCCGGCGAAAGCCGAATTTGAAATCCGCTGGCCCAACGTGCTGCGCATTGACCGCGTTTTTCAGCCGACCTTAACGCTGGATTGGGACAAGGTGCGTCGGCTCGAACTCGATGCCTCCCAAACGGCTCAGGTGGCCGAACTGGCCCCGGTTCTGGAAGGCAAGCCGGACGTGACCAAGATCAACCGCATCGAGTTGGAGCGGCTGGCACGCGAGTTCCGCACCCAGCGCATCATTTTCGAGACGGCGCGCGACGTGTTCGACCAGATGAAGCACGCCTGGCAGGGCAGCCGCGAGGTCTTGCTGGCCCAGTTGGTGCGCATCGTGGAGGAGTTCATCCGCTCCGACAAGATCGCCATTTTCCCGCCGCTGTTTTATCAGGATGAGCTGCGCCGTCGGCTGATCATCACCCTCAATATGTCACGGGTGGTGCAGCACGTCTGGGAGGCGGTGCGGCAAGAAAACACGGAACGGCTCACTCCGGTCTTCGACCGAGACCACCCCATTCGTTCTACCGGCGCGATGCGCACCTGGTACACCGGCAAGCCGTGCGAGCGCACCCGCAAGTCGCACATCAACGTGTGTGTCTATGACAGCACGTGGGAGGCGTCGGATGCCTTTGCGCTGGAAGAAAGCGGCGTGGTGACAGCTTGGGTCAAGAACGACCATCTGGGATTTGAGGTGCTCTATGTTTATCGCGGCGTGGTGCGCAAATATCGGCCCGATTTTATGATGCGCCTCAAAACGGGCGATATGCTGGTTCTGGAAACCAAAGGACAGGACACCGAACAGGATCAGGTCAAGCGGCGCTACCTAGACGAATGGACCCAGGCCGTGAACGAACATGGAGGTTTCGGACGCTGGCGTTGTGCGGTGGCGAAAGCGCCGGGCGAGATACGGGATATTCTGCAACGCCGTGGACGAACCGCTCGATGAGGCAGATATTGAGAGGATACCTGAGGGATAGGATAATCTGTTAGGGGTGAGGACTTATGAAGAGGCTACGAAACACACGAAAGGCACGAAACGAGAGATGATGACCTTGCGTCTTTTTTCTGAAAAATTCGAATACCATTCCGGCATCATCTCTGCGGCCGTAACGGGCAAGATCGACGTGCGCGAGGAGGTTATTTCATGAAACCCTTTACACCGGACAGCCTGCCCCTCGACCGTGTTGACTGGGCCGCCCATGTTTCCCTGATCGGACAGGCGAACGCCGCCCTGGCCAGGTATGACGGCATGCTCCAAGGGGTGGTCAACCCGGCAGTGCTGCTTTCGCCTTTGACCACCCAAGAGGCTGTGCTTTCTTCCCGCATCGAGGGCACCCAGGCCAGTATGGAAGAGGTGCTGGAATATGAGGCCGCGCCCTTACAAAAAGAGATAACCCCGGAAAAGCAAGCGGACATCCAGGAGATAATCAACTACCGTCGGGCCATGGCAGCAGCGGTAGAAAATCTTAAGAAGCTCCCCCTCTGTCTGAATCTGATCAAGGAGCTGCACGCCATCCTTCTTGAAAGTGTCCGAGGTAGAAACAAGGCGCCGGGCGAATTCCGAAAGATTCAAAACTACATCGGGCCGGCGGGCTGCTCCATGGAAGAAGCAACTTTTGTACCACCGTCACCCGATAAGCTGCCGTCGGCTCTGGATAACTGGGAGAAGTACCTGCATTTCGACGAGAAGGATCAGCTTGTTCAGCTTGCAGTGGTCAAGGCGCAATTTGAAATCATCCATCCATTCCTTGATGGCAACGGCAGGCTGGGGCGGATGTTGATCCCCCTGTTCCTGTATGCTAGGGGCCTGCTCTCAAGCCCCATTTTCTACATGAGCGCCTACCTGGAGGAACATCGTGATGTCTATTACGGACGGTTGAGGGCGATTACCGAAAACGGAGACTGGAATGGATGGATTGCGTTTTTTCTTTCGGCATTGATAGAGCAGGCGGAACACAACACGAAAACGGTCAGGGCAATAATAGACCTTTACGGAAGATTGAAAGACAAGATAGTGACCCTCACCCATTCTCAATACGCCATCCAGGTTTTGGATGCCATATTCTCACAACCAATCTTTCGCAGCACTCAGTTCCAACAGCTTGCAAAGATTCCGACACGGCCGACTACCATGCTGATCCTGAGAAAACTCGGGGAAGCGGACATACTCAAGGTGTTGGAAAAGGGCAAAGGCAGACGTCCCGCTCTGATGGCATTTCCAGGTCTGATCAATTTGGTGGAGGGGAAAAGCGTTGTGTAAAGTCGATGAGCAATAAACTGTTTTGTGTAAAGTCTAACTCAATACACTTTACACAAATTCCTTAGCCGTTATTTCATTTAACAAGAAATTGATTGCCGGGGGGCTATGCGCCTCTATGTTTCCAACTCCAAAGCCACCAGAGAGCAGGTCTTCAAGGCATTACCGGCCATTGTGAACCTGGCGGACAAGTCCGATGGGGCTATGGTGCGAATCCGCATCGAGGGCTCATCGGCTGCCGGGTTCGATCCATCATGGCTGCGTAACGCCGTGGACGAACCGCTCGATGAGGCGGATGTTGAGAGAATACCTGAGGGATAGGGCGAACTGTTAAGGGTAATTATATAATGATGCGATGTGAGGAGATGAGCAGGGAGATCAGAGATAAATACATCATGCCGGGCGATCATGCCGGGAGCAGCTATTTTTCGGCCATTTCTGAACTGGTTCGGTTGAGGGATACCGATCCGGATAACAGGGCCTTTTATCAAAATGAGATAGACGCCGTTTATTCCCTGGTCAAGGACGAGATATTGACCTCCCAGGCCAGGCCGATATCCCCGGTCAAATTCGGCACCTCGGGCTGGCGCGGCGTTATCGGAAAAGACCTGACGGTCGAGTCGGTAAGTCAGGTGACCCAGGCCATAGTTGATATGTACAAGGATCTGGATAACGATTCGGCGTTGGGTTCGAGTTTAGGGGTGAGGAGTTATAAAGAGGCCCGGGAGCGGGGTTGTGTCCTGGGCTATGACAATCGCTTTGGCGGTGAGATATTCGCGCAGGCCGTGGCGGAGGTATTGACTGCCCACGGCTTCCGGGTTCATTTTGCCGGTGAGTCCACCACCGGGGTCCTTTCTGCTGCGGTTATGGAGCTGGATGCGGCCTTTTCCTGCAATCTGACCCCGAGTCACAACCCCCTGGAGTATGGCGGTCTTAAATTTAATGCGGCTGACGCCGGTCCGGCGGCATCCGAGGTCACAAGGAGTATTCAGGAGAGGGCGCAAAAGATCATCGAGGGAGATCTGCCGGTAAAGAAAGGCGCTGACTCTTCTCTCCTAAGCTCAGTTAATGCCCTGGACGCCTGGAAAAATCTGGTTAGGAAAAATAAGGCCATCCACCACATTGACTATGATGCGGTCATTGAAGAGTTTGGCCGGAGAGATGATGTCGTGGTAGCCGTGGACTGTGTTCACGGCGCCAGCCGCATACACATCAAAGATCTCTTGGGTGACGCTTCAACCGGTCGCTTAATTACCATCCGCGGAGAAGATGACCCCACCTTTGGAGGTGTAGCCCCTGAACCATCCAGTAAAAACATGGTCCTGGTGAATGAGGCCCTCCGGGCCCGTAAGGAGAGGTTAAGGCTTGGAGTTATCATAGACCCCGATGCAGACCGGATCAGGTTTACCGACAGCCAGGTAGAGATAGAGATGAATCAATTTGGGGCCCTGGCTTACCATTATCTGCACGAGGTCGAAGGTATTAAAGGCCTGGTGGCGAAGACAGTGGCTACCAGTAATTTCGCCAATGCCATAGCCGCTCAATTGGGCGAGGAGGTTTTTGAGCCCAAGGTTGGGTTTAAGGAATTTAAACCGGTTATAGACCGGGCTGTAGTCTGTTTTGAAGAGAGCGACGGTATTACTATAAAGGGACATACCCCGGAAAAGGACGCCTATATAGGACTTATCCTGGCCCTGGCTATGACCCTTCATCTCAATCAGAATCTGGGCCAGTATCTGGCCGAGGTGCAAGATAAGTTCGGCCATTTCTATGCCGCTCGTGACGCTGTGCCTGTCTCCCAGCAAGGAGAAGAACTTTCGACTACCCTTAAGGCATTATCCCGGTATACCCCTGGGACGGGATTAAAGATCGGTGCTGATGGAAAGGTTATTAGCCAACTCATAAATATAGATGGCTATAAGATGGTTTTTGAAGACGGGAGCTGGCTTTTAATCCGGCCTTCCGGGACGGAGCCCAAGGTCCGGTTCTATGTAGAGGCACGTACTGAAGAGGGTAAAAAAGACCTCTTCGATACGGCCAGGGGGCTGTTAAGGGAGATCGATTTGATTTAAGCTCTCAGCTATCAGCATTCAGCAATAAGTGGAAGTTCTTGTTTTTTCTTTTGTTAGTGTAGTGTGTCATAAGTCCCTTTACTTTGATTGTCATTCCGGGCTTGACCCGGAATCCAGTTTTTTTGCCTTTCTGGATTCCTGCTTTCGCAGGAATGACGGTTTTTGATGCCACAATATATGTTATGTAAAGAAACGTTGGACGCACTACATTAGAATGTTAGAAGCTGACCGCTGAAAGCAGATTTGGAAGGGATTATGTTCGACTTAGATATGCGCTTAAATAAGGTGCCTGAAAAGGTGTGCAGTGTACATCTTATGGGTATCTGTGGGACAGGCATGGGCGCTTTGGCCGGGATGCTTAAGGAAAAAGGTCTTCAGGTCACCGGTTCCGATACCCAGGTCTATCCACCTATGAGCACTTTTCTGGCCTCGCTCGATATCAGAATCTTTCAGGGCTATAGCCCTGATAACATAAATCACCATCCGGACCTGGTCATTGTCGGCAACGTAATCCGCCGCGAAAATGAAGAGGTACGCGGCCTGGCCGAAAAAAATATCCCTTTTGTCTCTTTTCCCCAGGCGTTAAAATACTTTTTCTTAAGAGAAAGGACTCCGCTGGTGGTGGCCGGTACACATGGAAAAACCACTACGGCTTCCCTTTTGGCCGCCATACTGGAACATGCCGGGTCGGACCCGGGTTTCATGATCGGGGGTATCGTTAAGGGGTTTGGGCGCAACTATAAACTGGGCCAGGGTCCTTATTTTGTAATAGAAGGCGATGAATATGATACGGCCTTTTTTGATAAGGGGCCCAAGTTCCTGCACTACCAGCCCCATATAGCCATACTGACCAGTGTGGAGTTCGATCATGCCGATATCTATCGGGATCTGGCGGAGGTAAGGGATGCCTTTCGGCGTTTTGTTCAGATTATCCCCTCATCAGGCGCTTTGGTGGCGCATACGGAGGACGGGATAGTAAGAGAGGTTATTAAGGATGCCTCCTGCCCGGTTATCGGATACGGTGAAGACAAAGGGTTGCCATGGACCTTGGCAGATTGTCTGACTGAAGGAAAAGGGGCGAGGTTTTCCGTTAAAAAAGAGGGCGGATTTTATGCCCACTTCACCAGTCCGCTTATAGGCAGGCACAATGCCCTGAATACTCTGGCGGTCATAGCGGTTTTGGATAGGATAGGTTTTTCGCCAGAGGCGATTCAGGCCGGCCTGTCTTCCTTCCAGGGGGTATGCCGCCGGCAGGAGGTAAGGGGTATAAAGAATGATGTCACGGTTATCGACGATTTTGCCCACCACCCTACTGCCGTGCACGAGACCCTTCTGGCCCTCAGGGCTGCTTATACAGGGAGGCGTTTGATAGCGGTTTTTGAACCACGAACCAATTCCAGCCGTCGCAAGGTATTTCAGGATGATTATGCCCATTCATTTGATGCGGCTGATTCTGTAATTGTGCGTGAACCGCCGGGTCTGGAAAATATCCCGATCCAGGATCGCTTCTCTTCCAGGACCCTGGTTGAAGATTTAAAAACACGGGGCCGGACCGCCTATTATTTTCCTGACACAGACGGCATATTAGGATTTTTGAAGGAACATGCCAGGGGAGGGGATGTCATTGCCATTATGTCCAACGGCGGTTTTGACAATATCCATGAAAAATTGCTGGCTATTTTATGAGGTTACGAAATGAAGCCTCATTCAAATTTCGCTTGACAAATATAAATGATGGTTATAAAAGAGTCGCAGCTAAAGGTATAAGGGGGAGGCTTGACCGAGATGTCTGAAGAGCACGTACCGACGGGAGGAAGAGAAGGGGGACACAAGCAGGCCAGCGGGGGGTTAGGTATGCTGGCTGCTGGTTTTGTAGTAGCCATTGTGGTTGGCTGGCTTCTTTATCCGGCTATTGTCATGTCTTCGAAGCCTCAACCCATTAACTTCAATCATAAGGCACACGGTGCAGAAGGAGCGGGGTTAGCCTGTGACGGTTGCCATACATTTCGTGAAGATGGCAGCTTTGCCGGCATCCCCAAACTGGATAACTGTATCCAGTGCCATGAATCAGCGCAGGGTGAGAGTCCGGATGAGGCCAAGCTGGTCGAACAATATATTACGCCCAACAAGGAGATACCGTGGCTTAGTTATTCCTATCAGCCATTGTGTGTCTTCTTTTCCCATGCCGCCCATGTCAAGATGGCTCAACTGGAATGCACAACATGCCATGAGGATATGAGCAAATCCAGCAGCAGTCCTCCGGTAAAGGTCTATAGAATATCCGGCTATAGCAAGAATACCATGTCCATGGAAGCGTGTGAGGATTGTCACGCCCAAAAGGGTACAAGCAACGCCTGCTTTGTGTGTCATAAATGATATCGGGAGCTTGTTTAACCAAAAGTCTTAAAGAGGGTTAACCTATGAAATTAGATCGGAGAGGATTCCTGAAATTTGCTGTCGGGGGTGCGATAGGAACCCTGGCCACGCCTATACCCTGGGACCTGATCGACGAGTCGGCTAAATTTACCGACCTCTGGGCCCCGGAGCCGGCTAAGGGGCCATCTTCATTTGTCCATAGTACCTGCCGGCTTTGCCCGGGAGGCTGCGGGATAACCTTACGGCTGGTTGAGGACAAGTCGGGCCGCGATGAGTGGCGAGGCTGGCATCATAAAGAATTTATACAAAGGCGCAGGCTTCCGGCAGTGCCGCTGCGGGCGGTTAAGATTGCCGGTAACCCTGACCACCCGGTAAACCGCGGAGGGATTTGCCCGCTGGGAGCAGCCGGCTTACAGCTCTTATACGGGACAAACCGTGTAACCACCCCGCTTAAGAGGACAAATCCCAGGGGAGAAGGCGAGGCCGCCTGGGAAAAGATTACCTGGGATGAGGCCCTTAATATAGTAAATGGAAAATTAAGGGAAATACGGGAAGCCGGTAATCCGCATACAGTAGCCTGTATCCTGGATAACAAGAAAGGACTGACGGCAGAATTAATAGACCGGTTCTTCCGTGCCTATGGTTCTCCCAATGTAATTACTATGCCCTCACAGGAGGACGTTGAGACCGTAGGCCTGTCATTGATGCAGGGAACAGGCGGGCCTTTGGCCTATGACCTGGAAAACAGCAAGTACGTCTTGTCCTTTGGGGCGGCATTGCTGGAGGGCTGGGGCGCCCCGGTCCATAACATGATGGTGTTTGGAAAATGGCAGGAGGCGAACGAGCATACCCTGGTCCAGATAGAACCAAACTGTTCCATTACTGCCTCCAAGGCGGATAAATGGCTGGCGGTAAAACCGGGGGCTGAGGCTGCTCTGGCCTTGGGCATGGCTAACGTCATCGTTACGGAAGGGTTATATGACCGGTCAGGCATCGCACGTTGCCAGGGATTTGAAGGATTCAAGGCGCTCCTTGAGAGTGAATATAACCCCCGTAAGGTCTCGGAGATAACGGGAATTCCGGCGGCCGTTATCGCCACCACGGCGCGTGCATTTGCCGTGACGAAGCCTGCGGTTGCGGTCTATGGCCGCGGCCAGGGAGTGATGTCCGGTAATCTGGCAGAATTTATGAGCATCTATAGCCTCAACGCCCTGGTGGGTAGTATTGGGGCAAGGGGCGGGGTGGTTATGCAGCGGGAGGTGCCGTTTAAGGCTTGGCCGGCGCTGGCAACAGATGCGGTAGCCCTGCAGGGACTCTCCCAGCCCCGGATCGATGGGGAAGGCGGCGAGATTAAGCATGGCGTTTCCATGGCACATAACTTGACCGCAGCGCTTAAGAGTGGCGCGGTTAATGCCCTGGTAGTCCACGAGGCCAATCCGTGCTATGCGCTGCCCAGGGCCCGTAAGTTCGAGGAAGCGGTGGCGAAAGTGCCCTTCGTGTTGGCCCTTACGAGTTGTATGAATGAAACTGCCCGCTCGGCAGATATTGTTTTGCCGGTTGCTTCTTATCTGGAAAGGCTGGAGGATGTAACTTCGGCGGCCCGGGTTCCTTACGCCTCCATGAGTTTGACCCGGCCCGTTTTGGCTAATGTACCCGAGGCCAGGCACCCCGGAGATGTCTTCCTGACCTTAGCCAGGGCCATGGGCGGAAGCGTCGGTAGCTCGCTGCCCTGGGATAACTTCGAGGCCTTGCTTAAGGAAAAAGTCGGGGGGATTTTTGCCTCCAGACGAGGCCGGATCGGAGATCAGGAAGTGGCCATGCTCGGCTCGTCAGATGAACTCTGGGAAGGTCTCAATGCCGGGAAGTGCTGGTATGAAGAGCCGATATTTGGAGGCGGGGGGCTTACATTTAATCCTCAGGGCCGGACACCGCGCCTTGAGCCGGTAAGCTGGATGAAGGCTTCTCGAGAGTATCCGATGCTTTTAGTGGCTTATGAAAATATCAATATAGCAAACCGCAGAGCAGTGGACACGCTACCCTATCTAACGAAAAATATCGATAACACTGTCCTTCAGAAGCACGACCTTTTGGTTCGGGTAAATCCAGAGACGGCCGGCCGGTTGAGACTGGTTGAAGGGGATGCGGCCACAGTTCAATGTCCTAGCGGAAGATTATCAGTTCGTGTTCACATGGATGTGGGTATGATGCCGGATGTTATCGGCATCCCCCTCGGACTGGGGCATAGCAATGATGACCCGTTTTTGACTGGAAAAGGCGTTAATGCCTATGAGGTACTCGAGCCGGAATTAGACCCGGTGACTGGCCTGGCTGTGTGGTGGGGAACGCGGGCTAAACTTATAAAAGTATGAGGTTGAGATATGAGTGAGCATCAAGAGGTCGCCAGCAAAGAAAAATACGGCATGGTTATTGACCTGGATAAGTGTACGGGCTGTGGCGCATGTACGGTAGCCTGTCTTTCAGAAAATAACCATTACGTTCGGGAAGATGAGTCGGACAAACTCCATAGTGTTACCTGGATGAAGGTCTATAAGGTAACAAACGGGGAGCCGTTTCCAAATACAAAGGTGGCTTTCATCCCTCGGCCCTGTATGCACTGCGATCACCATACACCGTGTGTTTCAGTGTGTCCGGTAATGGCTACAGACTACAATCCGTTAACCGGCATTGTCAGCCAGATTTACACCAGATGTATAGGTTGCCGGTATTGTGTGGGGGCCTGCCCTTACCATGCCCGATATTTCAACTGGTGGGATCCGGTATGGCCGGAAGGCATGCATAAGTTATTGAACCCGGATATGTCCCCGCGTATGCGCGGTGTGGCGGAAAAATGCAGCTTTTGCAATCACCGGCTACAAAAGGCCAAAGATAAAGCCTACGTGGAAGGCCGGAAGGAACTGAAGGATGGCGAATATGTGACCGCCTGCGCTGAGGCCTGTCCCACCAGGGCGATTACCTTCGGAAACATGAAAGATCCGGAAAGCGCTATAGCCAAACTTATTAAAAGTCCAGGGGCTTTCCGGCTGCTCGAGAAGCTGGGCACTCAGCCGAAGGTCTATTATTTGAGCAATGAGTCCTGGATCAGAGAATTAGGGGATAATGCGTTGGGGAGAAAAAAGAGAGGCGGACTGGCTTAAAAACAAGAATTAAATCCTTAATTTTGGTTGAAAAGAGGGGAAGTATATGGATCGTGCATGGATACCAGAAGGGGTTCAAAGGTGTAGCGCCGGGGCCTTTTATTCATGGATGGCGCTTTGGTTGTTCGTGCTGGGTGCTGCCGTAACTACAGCCCTGTTGATACTCTGGAAGGGCCTGAATCAGACGAATATGAATGATTACTTCGGCTTTGGCGCCTGGATCACTGCAGATTTGGGGGTAATCGCCCTTGGAGCCGGGGCCTTTTTCAGCGGATTTCTTACCTACGTGGTACGGATAAAGGAACTTAAGGCCCTCATTAACTTTGCCGTTATCATTGGGTTCATCTGTTACAGTAGCGCTCTGTTGATATTGATCCTGGATATCGGCCAGCCGCTTCGGTGTTGGTTCGGTTACTGGTTCCCCAACATCCACTCCATGCTGACCGAAGTTATCTTTTGCATCACCCTGTACTTTACGGTTCTGACTATTGAGTACGTACCCTTAATCCTCGAAAACCGGAAAATCTACGCTAACCCGGTGGCGCATACCCTGAGCCACAATTTTCATGAGGCCATGGCCATCTTTGCGGCCATAGGTACATTTCTTTCTTTCTTCCACCAGGGTTCTTTGGGCGGCATGTATGGTGTAATGTATGCCCGGCCGTTTGCCTTCCGCGAAGGCTTTTTTGTCTGGCCGTGGACATTCTTCCTCTTTATCTTCTCGGCGATTTCTACCGGACCAACGTTTACCATTCTCATCACCATGATCTTACAAAAGGTGACCAAAAAACGGCTTGTACCCCGGGAGTCGCTTTCCGTTCTGGCCAAGATAGCCGGTTGTTTGCTTTGTGGTTACGTGATCGTAAAGATAGCGGATACGTATTACTGGGCTACTCATATCCTCCCGGCGAGAGGGCTTACCTTTGCCCAGCAGTACCATGGATACCAGTATGGTATGTGGCTGCCGTATGTAGAGATTGGATTGTGTGGTGTAATCCCGGCTATTATCCTTATTACTCGCCGCCTGCGTGAGAATGATAAATGGCTGGTACTTGCCTGCGCCCTGGCTTCGTTTGGTGTGGTTCTTAACCGCTTTATCTTTACTGTGCAGACGCTGGCTATGCCTGTGCTTCCATTTGACAAATGGTATATTTACTTCCCGAGCTGGCAGGAATGGGTGACCTCGATGGCCGTAATTGCTTATGGCGCCGTAATTATCTCCCTTTCCTATCGTTACCTGCCGGTATTCCCGTATGAAAGGGATTTAAATCCGCCGGCCAGATAGAAATTTATAAATCTTTTAAGTATGCAGGAGGCCTGCTTTATATCAATAAAGCAGGCCTTTTTTGTGCCTGGCGGTTATTGCCGCCAGATTATGGTGTCTTTCTTATAATGGGCGTCGTCTTTGGAGAGGTGGTCAAGGTTATAATGTAGCCCCCGGCTTTCCTTACGCAGGAGGGCACAGGTGACGATCAATTCGGCTACAGTGGCCAGGTTGCGCAGTTCTAAGAAATCCCCGGTTATTATGTAATCCCAGTAATGTTGCTGTATCTCTTTTTGCATAAAATCGAGACGTTTTTGGGCCAGGGCCAGGCGTTTGTCTGTCCGCACAATGCCTACATAGTTCCACATGAGACGGCGTATCCCGTCCCAGTTGTGAGATATAAGTACCGATTCCTGCAGGTCAACGGCTCCACCCGGATCCCAGGGCGGAACTGAAGGCGGAGTATAAGAAGATTTAGGCCCTATCTCTTCGATGGATGAAAGTAAGGCCTGATGGGCAAAGACGACCGCTTCCAGAAGAGAATTAGAAGCCAGGCGATTTGCCCCATGGAGCCCAGTGCAGGCGGTCTCGCCTATGGCATAAAGACCGGCGATACTGCTGCGGGCATAAATATCGGTTAATATACCTCCACACATGTAATGGGCGGCGGGTACAACCGGAATGGGCTCTCCGGTGATGTCAATGCCCAGGGAGAGACATTTCTGGTAAATATTGGGGAAACGATTTTTAATAAAATCTGCCGGGCGATGACTAATATCCAGATAGACGCAATCATCGCCGCTCTTCTTGAGCTCGGCATCTATAGCGCGGGCTACAGCATCCCGCAAGGCCAGGTCTTTTAGAAGATCATATTTTTCCATAAAGGCCCGTCCGTGTTTATCAATCAGGATTCCTCCTTCGCCCCGGACGGCCTCTGAGATAAGAAAGTTTTTGGCCTTAGGGTGATAGAGGCAGGTGGGATGAAATTGAACAAATTCCATGTTGGCCATCCTGGCTCCAGCCCGGTAGGCCATGGCCATGCCGTCACCCGTAGCGATGTCTGGATTGCTGGTGTAAAGGTAAACCTTTCCGGCCCCGCCCGTGCAGAGGAGGGTTATCCTGGCCAGGAAGGTATGGATTGAACCTGTTTGGGTGTCCAGAACGTAGGCCCCAAAGCAGGTCTCCTGGTTGTCTTTACCTTTTTTCTTTAACAGTTTGCCCCTGGTCAGGAGGTCGATAGCAACATGGTTTTCATAGATGGTGATGCGCGGATTTTCTCTGGTCCTGGCTACAAGGGCCCGTTCGATCTCCTGTCCGGTAAGATCCTGGGCATGGACGATACGCCGGCGGGAGTGACCACCTTCCTTACCCAGGTCAAAGTGTGTCTGGTTTTCCGGCCGTGTAGTAAATTGTACCCCGATATCCACTAACTCTTTGATCCTTTCCGGGGCTTCCTTTACGACCAGCCCCACTACATCCGGACGAGATAGGCCATCTCCCGAGCGCAGGGTATCTGCAATATGCAGTTCAAAGGAGTCGTCCGGGCCTGTGACCGCAGCAATCCCTCCCTGGGCGAGATTGGTGCTGGTATCCACCATGGCCTTTTTGGTGACGATTGTTACCTCACCATAACGTGCCGCCTTCAAGGCAAAGCTAAGTCCGGCAATGCCACTGCCGATGACTAAAAAATCAGTTTTAATTTCCACTTAAATCTCCCCATGGTATTTGTGAAGCAATCGATTATTGCTATTATTCCAAATTTGGGTATCATAGGGCAATCTATTATTTTTAGCAAGCCTAACAAGCTTATTCCATCTAGAGGGTGATGCAGAGTTATGATTAAGGTAGTTGTGTTTGACTGCGACGGGGTCATGTTTGATTCCCGGGAGGCCAACCGGGCCTTTTATAATCATATACTGGCGGCCTTCGGACGTAAAGAGATGACCGAAGAGGAACTATTTTATGTACACATGCACACGGCCGATGACTCTATAGCCCATCTTTTTCGAGGCAGGGAAGAACTGGAGTCAGCGCAGCAGTATCGGCTTAACACGGATTATACCCCATTTCTTCCCCTGATGATAATGGAGCCCGGATTGAAGGAGTTTTTAAGGTATCTGAAACCGAAGTACCGGGTGGCTATTGCCACCAATCGGACCACAACCATGAATAAGCTCCTCGATATTTTTGAGCTCAAGGGTTATTTTGATATGGTGGTTTCAGCCCTGGATGTCGCCAATTCCAAACCACATCCCGAACCCCTGCTGAAGATAATGGACAGGTTTAAGGTCTTTCCTCAAGAGGTTATTTATATCGGTGATTCAGAGTTGGATGAAAAGGCGGCCCGCACCGCCGGTATAAGCCTTGTAGCCTACAAGAATAAAGGGTTAACGGCGGCCTATCATGTGGATAGTTTTCACGAAGTTATTCCCATATTAGAGGATAATTGTTCTTCATAACCTGCCTTTTCCGCCATCCCCGCTTTTTCATCTACCTGTAACAATATGATGGCCCCGATGATAAAGAAGACAGCCACGGACAATATCCCCCAACGCAGGCTTCCGGTAAGGTAGATCAGAAGGCCGTAAGATAGCGGGCCGAAAATAGAGGCAAAACGGCCTGAGATAGCAAAGAACCCGAAGAATTCCGCTGCGTGTGAGACAGGGGTAAGGATGCCTTGTAAGGCGCGGGATGCCGCCTGACTTCCTCCCAGCACCAGCCCGGCTAGAAAACAGATAATCCAGAATTCTCGCCGTGCTTCCAGAAGCCATCCCAGAAAAAAGGCCCAGATTACGGCTATCACCCAGATAAAGAGGGTGCAGAGTATGGTTCGTTTGTGGCCCAGACGATCGCTGACATAGCCGAAGAATATAGCGCCGATAAAGGCCACTGCCTGGATAAAAAGAAAGAGAAAGATGATCTCCCGGGTCTGCATCCCCACTACCTCGGCGGCAAAGACGGAGGTCATAACAACGACGGTTTCTATGCCGTCATTATAGAATAGGAAGGCGATGAGAAATAAGGATAATTCGCGGAACTTTTTGATCCGGGAGAGGGTGCGTTTTACCCGGGCGAGGCCGATAGCCGCGTAACTCCTGTCTTTAACCCCCTTCTTATCCGTTTTCTTCTCTCGAACCCATAGAAAGGTGGGCAAGGAAAACAATGCCCACCAGATTGCTACGGAGAGAAAACAGGCCGGTACGGTAAATGTTATACGGCCTGCTCCGGGGATATAGAGGCCGTTCAGCATAAAGAGGTTTATAAGCAATAGGGCGGCGCCTCCTATGTAGCCGAAGGCCCATCCCAGGCCGGAGACGCGGCCGACATTGGCGGGCGTAGTCATCTGTGGCAGAAAGGCATTGTAAAAGGCGTTGCCGCCGGAAAACCCGATATTGGCCATGATGAAAAAGAACGCCCCTGACCAGACATCTCCGGGCTGCACCAGGTACAGGAGGGCGGTAAATATAATCCCGGTATAGCAGAATCCGGCCAGGAATGCCTTTTTGCGTTGTGAAAAATCGGCTATCGCGCCCAGGATGGGAGCGGTGAGGGCGGAGATAGCCATACTAAGCGATACGATAATGGCGAAAAGTGTCGCCCCATGGATATGTAGCCCGGCGATGAAGATTCCCCTTTCTCCCCCGGCTACCTCCAGGGCAAAATATTTATTAAAAATCACCGCCAGGATAGTGGTGGCAAAGGCAGAATTAGCAAAGTCATACATTGCCCAGCCGAAGATCTGTTTATCGCGCAGAGTTGCCAGCATACGCCTAATTTATGAGAATAAGGGAAATCAAAAATTCCGGCAAGGATACCATTAAGCGAGAGGGTTTGGCAAGGAGAATGGGGTCCGGTGCTATTTAACGGTATGTGACCGACAAGTACCAATCATTTAAGCTTAAAGTCAACCCGGCTGTTTTTTAATGATTCCTTCTCCTCCGGCTGAAGATCCTTTGGCTCGACCAGAAAAATCTTTTCCTGTTCGATCTGATTGGATTTCAAGATGTAATCCTTAACCTTCAACGCACGTTGTGAGGCTAACAGCCGGAGGTCATCATCTTTCACTTCGATATGCGTAAACATCAACTTTTCCATCTCGGGCACAGGCAGGTCTTTGGCGATGCCGATGATATTCCTGGGCTTTGGAAACTTCTCGTTTTTATACGCCTTCTTCAGATATTTCGAATATTCGGACTCCTCTATCTTGATCTCATCTACAGATATCGCTGTCTGCCCTTCTTTAATCATGTTTTTTAATTTTTGCGCCTTTATCTTTTTATCGAAAATATACTTTCTCAGCCCTTCTCTGTCCTTCTCGGTGTCCACGTGTCCTGTTATTTCAAGTTTCAGCGACGGCCTCTCATATAATGCCTTGACCAGAGTGTCAAGTTTTTTGATTTCATGTTCGCTTATATCGGGACTGCCGTAATCGAACTCCACGTAACTGAGTTCCTCCCCTCCTCCGAAAATCGCCCCGAGGAGTGCGAAAGGAGCCGTGGCCGCCTTTTCGAGGATATTCAGAATAATTTTTATTATTATCCTGCCGACGCTGAATTTCGGATCATCGAGCGACCCGGTAACAGGGATGTCGAGACTTATTTCCCCCTTTCTGTTTTTAAGAAGGGCGATCGCAAGCTTAACAGGCAGCTTTATGGCATCGGGACTTTCAACCTTGTTGCCGACTGTAAACTGGTCAAGGAAAATATGATTCTGGGAATCAAGTTTCCTCTTTACTATCAGGTACT
This sequence comes from Pseudomonadota bacterium, assembly GCA_011046395.1. Classification (GTDB taxonomy): domain Bacteria; phylum Desulfobacterota; class QYQD01; order QYQD01; family QYQD01; genus QYQD01. The sequence continues at coordinate 417 of DSAQ01000150.1, read as the reverse complement.
GCAGATTAAGAAACAGTTTTCCCTTCTCTATTGTATATCCTATGTGTTTTCCTGAATAAGGGGTGAAGGGGCCCATGTCAATATCCTTAAAGTCCACCTTTAGATCAACATACAGGTCTTCCTTCAGCGGGTTTATCTTGCCCGTGATCTCGAGTGGTGCATAGTTCTCAAGCTTGCTCCTGACGACAACATCCGCCAGTTTATTCTCCTCGGATGAGAGGCCTGATATTCTGCCGCCGATCTCGAGGAGATTGGCCATGTAGTTTGGCTTGACGGATCTGTCTATAAAGTTAACCGGTTCCTCCGCAGAATTTGTGGGTCCGTTTTAGGTATTGATAGTGTAACCACTGTAATATGAAGCCATAAAAAAAGCATCCTGTTCTCTTTTCTGGTATGGAGATTTGTGACAAGCAAATC